>CAIXBT010000135.1 GCA_903917755.1 uncultured Bacteroidota bacterium | reverse complement strand
GGCTTTAAAACGCTACTCACAAGGTTTGAAACAAATGACATCCATTGGAGATCTTGGCATTTGATTGCTTTTACCATAATTTTACTCAGAACCATAAAAGTTTAAACAACTTCTATTCTAACAATTAAGCTTTCTCATTTTCAAAAGCCTTTATCCATTTTTCCTCAGCTTTGCGCATCTCTTCTTTTTGCGAAGAAGTTTTGTCTTTGTAGCCAACGAGATGAAGAATGCCATGAAATATGACGCGAATCAGCTCCTGGTCAAAGCCGGTTTTGAGTTTTAGGGCATTGTCTCTGACCCGATCTACGCTGATATATATTTCCGCTTCTACTTTCTTCTCGGTCTCTGAGAGCGGGAATGTGATGATATCTGTATAGTAATCATGTTTCAGAAAAGCCTGATTCATGCCGAGCAAAAAATCGTCTGAACAGAAGACATAACTAACAGAAAGCTTCTTTTTTGCTTCTTTTTCGAAAGATGAAGTGATGAATTTTTTGAGTGCCTGTTTCGCAGGTAGCCTGAAATCAATATCTGCGTTAGTGAAGGAAACCGCCATGGCCTCAGATCCTGAATTGCATCTCTACCGTAGATCCGTTATTAGAAAATACGACCATATCAGCGAGCTGCATCATAAGAAACACACCACGTCCACATGGCTGGTCGATATTCTCAGGGGCAGTCGGATCGGGGAGGTTGTTGTGATCGAAGCCTCTGCCGTGATCTGTGATCGTGAAGGTCATTGCCTTGCCTCTGTCGTCCAGAGCGCAGGTGATCTCGACGGTCTTGGACTTGTCGCAGTCATTACCATGTATGATGGCGTTGTTAGCAGCTTCCGTGAGCGATATAAGGATATTGCCATAGGCATCATCGGCTATATTGTACTTGGCACGAATGTCTTCTATAAACGCTTCTACTTGCGCTATATTATGAGGGTCAGATGTGATTGTGAGAGTTTCCACTTAGTGATTATTGATACAAATATAAAATTGCTTATGCTATTAACAAATTAATTATTTGCATGTTGTGATTTGACATAAAAAATTCAGTTCACAGCAGCAATGCTTTTGAAATACTTTTCGGCCAATGCCTTATAATAGGGTTTTAATGACGGCGGTACAGTTTTGTACCAGTCGACCTCTGCCTGTTTCTGCTTCAGGTACTCTTCGAGAGATGGCGGCATTTTGCGCGCCTGCTCCTTGGCAGTAGTGGATTCCCTTTCAGGTTTTTCTCCTCTTTCCTTGTCAGCTTTGTCGGCTTCCAACAGTCGGGTTAGTATCTCCTGCTGTCTGCGTAACATTTCAGAGGTAATACGTTTATTCACCAAATCTGTTTCATTCTGTTCCATTTGCTGAATGGCTTTGCCCAGATCACCCAGTCCGTTCTTGCCGTCTTTGTTTTGTTCGCCATTGATCTTTTCGAGTTCCTTGCGCATTTGTGCCTGCTGGGCTGCCATCTCTGCAAATTCTTTGCTCATACCATTTCCGGGTTTGGCACCTTGTCCTTCGCCGGGCTTCTGGCCCTGCTGCTTTTTCATCATTTCAGACATCTGAGATATCTTATCACTCAGCTGCTTTTGCATTTTTGCCATATTGGGCAGGCCGCTTCCGGGTTTTTTGCAGCTGCCTTTGCACATTTTAGGCGGGCCGTCTTTGGGCTGGTTCTGGCTTTCGGCCTCCTGCTGCTGCATCTGCTGCTGTGTCTCGCTGAGCATCAGCGCCAGATTATTATAGCCCGTCATCACATATTGCTGGTTTCCGGCTGCCTTGAATGTGTTTCTGTCTTCCAGCTCAGCAATGGATTTGCCCAGATATTTATTGATATCTCTCATCTGCTTGGTCACAAAGGACTGGATCTGAAACACACGTTTGCCGAGTGCATAGAGACTATCCTCTACCATTTTAGAATTTTCTTTGATCCGCTCCTGCTCTTTCATCAGGTCGACAAATTTCGGCGTATTGGTATTGATGGTCTTAAACTGGTTCATCAGCTTCTCTTCATCAAAAGAAAGTGACAAGATGTTTTTGAGCAATTGGCGGAGAGAAGCCATGTCTTCAGAATTCTCTTCCGCTTCCATACCTGATTTCATCTTCGACAGGCTTTTAGATGCTTTCTTCATGCCCTCGGCAGCAGATTTCTGACTCTTGGACGCTTTTTGATTTTGTTTCTGCGAGAGGTTCTGGTCAGCGTCCTGTTGATCTTTCTGCGCCTCATCCATACTCTTTTCGGCAGCTTTCATGTCGTCACTCTTCTTAGCCTCATCATTCATCTTTTTCAGGTCCTCGAGTTCTTTTTTCGCATCTTTTGCTTCCTGATCCAGCTTATCCTGTTTGTCTTTCAGGTCTTGAGCTTTGGCCTCCTTATTGTCTTTTCCTTTGCCGTCTTTGTTATCCTTTGCGTCTTTATTGTTTTTGTCCTCTTTACCTTTGTTGTCAGCCTTATCGTCTTTCTTTTTATTGTCGGTTTCTTTGGCCAGCTGCTCCTGCTTCTCAGCCAGTTTGTCCAGTTTCGTTATCTCTTCCTGCAGCTTCTGATCGAATTCAAGTTTCTTAAACAGCTCCAGCATCCTGTCTAGCTCTTTCTCGACCTTTTCATTGCTGGCTTTCATATCTTCCATCTTTTCGATGGCATCTTTTTTATTCAGCTCATCCAGCATTTTTTCGAGCTTTTCCATCAGCTTTTCCATTTCATCATTCATAGTAGAGGCCATGATGTCTTCGAGCTGTTTTTGCTTTTCCTTTATGCTTTCACTCTGATCTTTAAATTCGTTTTGCTTTTCATTGTTGCGGCTGAATTTATTTTTCAGTGACTCCAGCTGTTTCTGCAGGTCTTTCTGCTGCTGGAGCATATCCGCCATGTTTTTCTTGTCCTCCCAGTTGAGGTTCTTTTTGTCCATCATCTTGTCCTGCATATCCTGCAGTTTGTTCTTGAGGTCGCGGGCCTCTTTCATGGTTTGCTTGAGGTCGTCCTTTACTTCCTTATTATCTGCTGTGAGCTGTTTGTCTATCTCATTCATGGTGGGCATATCAAAACGCATGAGCGAAGATTTGGAAGATTTGCTGCCATGCACGCCGTCATTATCCCATACTTCAAAATAATAGGTCATCTTGTCGCCGGGTTTGATGCCCAGGTCCTGAATATTCCAGTAGTAGCTGAAACGTGCCGCCGCACCGGGATTGAAAGGCACATCCACCGTCTTTGAGATATTTTCAGCACCGGAGTCGACCTTTGTGATCTGATAGTTGAATGTCAGTTTGCGCAGCCCGTAGTCATCAGATATATCGCCGAGGTAATAGAAGAAATGGTCGTTTGCCGAGTCGCGGTTCTCCTGCACATTCACTACCGGATAGAGGTCAGGTGTGACCCCGAGTGAGTAGGAGACCGAGTCTGCATTCTTTACTTCTTGATTGGATACTTTGATACCGTAGGAGCCTCCTTCCATCAAGGTCCTGACAAAAGTATAAGTACCCTCACCGGTCTTCTTGGTTTGGTATAATGAGTCGCCAAGTTTGAAGAGTATCTCACTCGTATTTCGCGCTTCAAATCTCCATGAGAGGCGCGTACCGCAGGGTACTACCAGATCACCCGCATTTTTGATGATCTCGTTTTGCTTGCCGGTATAGGGCGGGTATTCTGCTGCTATCTCAAAACCTGTGATGACGGGTTTGGCAATTACATTCAGCGTAAAATCCTTTGATTTGAAACCATTGGCATTGAAGTGAAAAGCGAGGGTCTTTTGCACATTCACAAACTCGTGAGTGAAAATGTTCTTTTCTTTCTGTTTAAGTTTGATAATGGTATTTTCGGTTTCCAGGTATACTTCACTCGGCAATACATCTCCATCTGTGGTCACCTCCAGATCATAGTTGTCAAACTGAAGTGCTGTGAGATTTTTATTCTTTATCACAAAGTGAAAAGGGGCTTCTTTTTCGAAAGTCGTATTGTTATGATATAGCCGGTTGGTTCCTTCGGTGATGATCCTCGGCGCGGCGATGATGATAAAGAGAAACAGAAATAACGGCGGCAGCAGAAACTTGACATAACGACCGTTCTGACGCAGGTCTATGGCATTGGTGAAAGTAACGGGTTTCAACTCGCTGATCTTCTGATTGATGCTGGCATTGACGAGAGAATAGTCATCGAGGGATTCGAGCTTTTTGAGTTGGAGAACATTGAGCAGTTTATCTTTTACTTCATTGAAATGCTTGCCAATGATCTCTGCCGCCATTTCGTGGCTGATGACCTGACCCAAACGATACTGATGCAGCAGGGGTGTGACAAAGAACCGACCGATGAAAGCAGCAGAAGAGCCTATGAAACCAAAGAAAAGCACCTTGCGCAAAATGGGTGATAGGTAGAGGTAATATTCAAGCAGGTTGATGGCAAGAAAGAAGCCGAGTACATATATGACAGAGAATATCCCCCCGCGTATGGCCTGATTGGTATAATACTTACGGATAAAGCGGTCGAGGTTCTCGATCAGCGACTGATATTGACGGTTTATTTCCACTGCATCGAAGTTAATCTAAAAATTGAAATGCTGTTTGTTAAGGAATGTTGTTTGATATCAGTAAACAATTTTTGTTTTCTGTTCTGTCAGCTTCCTGACATGTGCCGATTTTTTAATTAGAAGTTGTTTAAAGTTGTCGAAGCAAGATAATCAGAAAAGATAATAGCACCAAATTTCTCCAATGCACAGGGTTAGTTTCAAATCTGACCAATAAAGCCTTAAATCCATCCAGCCAGGCATTGGTTCTTTCTATGACAAACCTGTGCCGATAAAGTCTATCATCAAACAAATAATCATTATTGCATTTGTTACGAGCATTGCTTGCGATGTTGCATACAATATCATTTTGCTGACAGTAAATCCGAAAGGCACTACTGTCAAAACCCGCATCGGCATTAAGAAACAAACCTTTTACCTCTATTCCTGATGCTTGTATATTTTTCAGCATTAGCTGCATATGTTTACATAGTTCATGGGCATCATTGTGATTTCCGGCGATAACATGACTACAGGTAATCGGTGTACCCCTGCTGTCTGTAATAATCAACAGATTGCTCGTTTTACATTTCTTCCGGCCTTGATAATCCACTCCTTGTCCGCCCCGTTTGGCTGGTGTGTGGGTGCCATCTAATTGAATATTGGACATATCCAATACGGCTTTATGTTGCATTAGAACAATCCTCCAAAGTTGCTCCCATGAGCCATCCTTGCTCCATTTTTGAAAATGGTAATATACGCTCGTCCAGCTATAGGTTGTGCTAAAAAACTGTTTAACAGGAAGTTCTCTCCATTGGCAGCCTGTTTTCAGACGATAGATGATAGCGGCTACTACCTGATGCTTTTCAACCTTGGTGTTGTGAAATTTATTACCAAAGTTCAGGTACGGGCATATTTTTTTTGGATTATGTTTGTGTCTAACATTTTTTTTGACCGAATACTAAACATCGTTTGAATCTCATCCGCTGTTTGTATTCGGTCTTTTTCAACAGGGGACTTTGAACAACTTCTTATTCTATATTTAGTGCTCAAAATATTTCCATGAAAAAAATAATGCTCCTGGGCTCAGGCGAACTCGGCAAAGAATTTGTGATAGCGCTCAAAAGGCTCGGGCAATATGTGATAGCAGTAGATTCATACAATGATGCCCCTGCCCAGCAGACAGCAGATGAGCGTGAAGTGATCAATATGCTGGATGGTGCAGCTCTCGACGCGATCGTAGCCAAACATACACCGGACATCATAGTTCCTGAGATCGAGGCCATCCGCACAGAGCGTTTCTATGACTATGAGAAACAAGGCGTCAAGGTGATGCCTTCGGCAAAGGCCGCTAACTATACCATGAACCGCAAGGCCATCCGTGACCTGGCTGCCAAAGATCTGGGCCTCCGCACTGCTGATTACAGATATGCCACCTCTTATGAAGAACTCGAAAGTGCAGTGGCCGCTGTGGGCATACCCTGCGTGGTGAAGCCCCTCATGTCTTCATCCGGCAAGGGTCAGTCTACCATCAAAACAAAAGATGATATTCGAAAAGCCTGGGACTATTCGCAGTCTGCCAAGCGTGGCGATATAGCCGAAGTGATCGTGGAGGCATTTGTCAATTTCGATTTTGAGATCACGCTGCTCACCGTGACTCAGCAGAATGGCCCTACACTATTCTGTCCTCCCATCGGACACAGACAGGAGCGCGGCGACTATCAGGAGAGCTGGCAGCCCTGTGCCATCAGCTCCGAACGGCTCAAAGAGGCTGAGGTCATGGCTGGTCAGGTCACTAAGGCACTGACTGGTGCAGGGATCTGGGGTGTGGAATTTTTTATAGCAAAAGAAGGAGTTTACTTCTCTGAACTCTCACCACGTCCGCATGACACAGGTATGGTGACACTGGCCGGCACACAGAACCTCTCTGAATTTGAACTTCATGCACGTGCTGTTTTGGGTTTGCCTATCCCCGAGATCACGCTGGAACGTATAGGTGCCAGTGCAGTCATTCTGGCTGATAGTGAAGGGATTAATCCTATCTATACGGGCATTGAAAAAGTTTTAACAACTAAAAGGTCAGATATTCGTATCTTTAGTAAACCATCAGCGCGTATCTACAGACGTATGGGTGTGGTACTTACATATGACCATACAGGTGCAGATGTGGATGCAGTGAAGGAACGGGCGATAGAGTTGGCTAAGCATATAAAAGTAATAATAAAT
The DNA here is from genome assembly GCA_903917755.1 of uncultured Bacteroidota bacterium. Classification (GTDB taxonomy): domain Bacteria; phylum Bacteroidota; class Bacteroidia; order Chitinophagales; family LD1; genus UBA1941. The sequence goes on along the minus strand of CAIXBT010000135.1, from coordinate 10,126 downwards.
GAAGTGGCTAAATCATAGAGGTGTCCTGATCATAGTGTTCACACTATGGTTAAGCATTTCGTTTGGCCAGAAGCTCAAATACGATATCTACCTTTTAGGAAATAAGATAGGTGAAGCAACGGTAGAGCGCAAAGACTCTGCCGGTCTCAAACACTATATCCTCAAAAGCACCTCAGATGCTAAGGTCCTCTTCGTCGAAAAAAAATCTGCCATGTCTACCGACGTGCTCTATGACAAAAACGGAAATCTGTTTTCCTCCCTTTTTCAAAATATAAAAAACGAAGACAAATTTCTGACAAAAGTATTATGCAATAACAACAAACTGGTCGTAAACAAAGACGGAGAGAATTCCATCATACCGGGTAGTGTCAACTTTTCTTCCCTGCTGCTTTATTTTTCAGAGCCTACTAATCTGCAAAAAGTTTTCTCGGAGCGTTTAGGACAGTTTTTTGAAATGGTACGTCAGACCAATGGGACCTATCTCGCTTCGCTGGATGGCCACTCTGCCATATATACCTATAAGGCCGGCAAACTCATAGAGCTCGAGATGAAAGGCTCATTAGGTTCCGTACTCCTGAAACTGGTTCAGTAGCCTTATACTGCAAATTCCTTCAATGGTCGTTTTACTATACTTCAATGAGTTTGAGCTAAAATGCACTTTACATGTTGCCTTTTTTCCTCTTTGCTTATATTCGCTCGCAATATGAGTACAGAGACTAAGACAACAGACCTGCAGGTGATCATTTCGCACTGCAAGGAATACGGATTTATTTTCCCTTCATCAGAGATATATGACGGCCTCGGGGCGGTGTATGACTATGGCCCTTATGGTATCGAACTGAAGAAAAACATACAGGAATACTGGTGGAAAAGCATGGTGCAGCTGCATGAGAATATAGTCGGCCTCGATGCGGCGATATTCATGCACCCCAAGACATGGAAGGCTTCGGGCCACGTAGATGCGTTCAGCGATCCGATGATCGACAACAAGGATTCAAAGAAGCGCTACCGTGCCGATGTGCTGATCGAAGATGCGATGGCCAAGATCGAAGACAAGATCAGCAAAGAAGCAGATAAAGCACATAAGAAATTCGGCGATGCATTCGACAGGGCCATGTTTCTCAAGACCAACCCTAACGTACTGCGCAATCAGGAAAAGATAAACACGATAGAGGCCCGTTTTAAAGCGGCGCTGGAGGCTAATGATATGGCCGATCTCAAGCAGCTCATCATAGACCTCGAGATCGTATGTCCGATCAGCGGCACGCGCAACTGGACCGATGTCCGTCAGTTCAATCTGATGTTCTCCACGCAGGTGGGATCAGTGGCAGAAGAGTCTGACACCATCTATCTGCGCCCGGAGACGGCACAGGGGATCTTCGTCAACTTTCTCAATGTGCTGAACACGTCCCGTCAGCGTATCCCCTTCGGTATAGCACAGGTAGGCAAAGCATTTCGCAATGAGATCGTGGCGCGTCAGTTCATCTTTCGCACACGCGAGTTCGAGCAGATGGAGATGCAGTTTTTCGTGCGCCCCGGCACAGAGATGGAGTGGTATGAATACTGGAAAAATGCACGTATCGCATGGCACCGCACACTGGGTTTCGCAGATAGTGATCTGAAGTTTCACGATCATATCAAGCTAGCTTTTTATGCCAATGCAGCGGTGGATATAGAATATAATTTCCCTTTCGGATTCAAAGAGATAGAAGGTATACACTCGCGCACAGACTATGACCTGAAGCAGCATCAGGAGTTTTCGGGCAAGAGGCTCCAATACTTCGATCCCGAGCTCAACGAGAGCTATGTGCCCTATGTGATCGAGACCTCTATCGGCCTCAACAGGACCTTCCTCGCGGTGATGAGCAATAGCTACAAGGTAGAGAAACTCGAAGACGGCAGCGAGCGCAGCGTACTCAGCATACCGCCATTTCTCGCACCGATCAAGGTAGCTGTACTGCCGCTGATGAAAAAAGACGGGCTGCCTGAGAAGGCACGTGAGATCATGAATGAACTGAAATACGATCATATGTGCTTCTACGATGAGAAAGACTCCATAGGCAAACGCTACCGCCGTCAGGATGCGCTGGGTACGCCCTTCTGCATCACGATAGATCACGACTCACTCACTGATAATAAGGTCACCATACGCGACCGCGACACCATGAAGCAGGAGCGTGTCTCTGTATCTGAACTAAGAGCAATAGTGGCTCAGAAGGTGGACTGGAGGAGGTATTGATGGAGTAAAAAAGTACGTCATTGCGAGGAGGCCTCTGACGTGGCAATCTGTAATGATAGTAATGGGCGTGGCTCCAGTAGTACAATAAAATATAACTGTTTTTACCAATACAGATTGTTTCTGAATTTTACGCTAATAATTTTTCATCGGGAAAATTCCTCGCAATGACGATCTTCTTGGGGGTTTGGAATGACGCCTTGTTTGGTAAGGTATTTTACAGCGCAGCCACCTCGCTACCCATCAGCACTTTCACATAGCCACTGCCAGCTATATCACTCAGGGTAGCTTTGCGGATGGTATTGGTGATAGATTCATCATAAGCTGTACCGACCTTGATATAGTTATCCGTGAATCCATACATGGTGTCGCCGTCTTTTTCGATTTCCCAGAGAATGCTGCGCTCAGTGTTCAGATTCTGCTCGTAGAAAGCGCGCTTTTTCTTTTCCGACAGGATACGCAGCATTTCATTGCGTTTTTTGCGCTCTGCTATGGGCACTATCGGCGAGAGGTTGAGGGCCTTGGTATTGGCTCGCTCGGAGTAGGTGAAGACGTGCAGATACGACACATCGAGCGAATTGATAAAATCATAAGTGGCACGAAATTCTTCCTCGGTCTCACCCGGGAAACCCACGATCACATCGACTCCTATGCAGGCATGAGGCATGAGCCGCCTGATGGTCTCCACGCGCTCGCGATAGAGCGGTGTGAGGTATTTGCGGCGCATGTATTTCAGGATGCGATCGCTGCCACTCTGCAGCGGTATATGAAAGTGCGGCATAAAGCTCTTCGACCTCGCCACAAACTCTATTATCTCATTGGTCAGCAGGTTCGGCTCGATAGAGGAGATACGCCAACGCTCTATTTGTTCGATCTTTTCGAGTTCACGGATCAGTGCGAAGAAGTCTTCCTCTGTACGCTCCAGCCCATCGGTGGTCTTGCCGAAATCGCCGATATTAACGCCCGTTAGTACGATCTCTTTCACACCCGTATCGGCTGCTTTTTTGGCGAGCTCTATGGTCTTAGTGATAGAGTTGCTGCGGCTACGGCCACGAGCGAGCGGTATGGTACAGAACGAGCACATATAGTCGCAGCCATCCTGCACTTTCAGGAAGATACGTGTGCGTTCGCCTTGCGAATAGGCATCGCTGTAGAAAGCCACATCGTCTATATTGCCATTGAGAATAATCGGTGCCTGTGCTGATTCCAACTGATCGAGATACTCATGGAGTTTGAATTTCTCATTCGCCCCGAGCACCATATTTACGCCGGGTATACTTGCTATCTCCTGAGGCTTGAGCTGTGCATAGCAGCCTATCACTACTACCTTCGCCTCGGGATTGATACGTAGGGCCGCTTTGACGACCTGCCGTGTTTGTTTGTCGGCATTCTCGGTCACAGAGCATGTATTGATGATATAATAATCCGCCCGCTCGGAGAAGTCCACCTTTTGGTAGCCATTATCCGTGAGCGTCCTGCCGATGGCAGAGGTCTCGCTGAAGTTGAGCTTGCAGCCCAGTGTGGTGAGCGCTATTTTGCGGTTGTAATACATGGAGGGCTGCAAAAATACAGAAAAAGCAGGGAATCATTTTAATGCCGGCTAGATCGATCCGGATAGAGTAGCGATAAGCGATGTTTCTAAAAAAAATGAAATTTACTTTTCCTTTCTATATTTGGCATAATTTTTTGAACAGGGTCATACAATATCATATTATTTTGATCCACTTAAATGCAAATACAAATGAAAAGATCGATCCTCCTTTTTAGTTCTGTCTTGGCCTGCATCGTCACATTCGCCCAGGCTCCGACAGGTATCCTGACCATTTTTTCTGAAGATGGCCACAAATTTTTCCTCATTCTGAACGGCCAGAAACAAAATGACAGGGCAGAAACGAATATCAGGGTCGAGCATCTGACTCAACCTTATTATAGCGGCAAGGTGATATTTGAAGATAATACCCTGGGGGAGATCAGCAAGACCATACAGATCAACGGAGCTGACAATACACCCGGACATGTGACCTATAAGATCAAAGCTGGTAAAGACGGAAAGCAAGTGCTCAGATATCACTCCTTCACTCAGATCATGCCGGACGCGCCTCCAGCCAGACCCGAAGGCGTGACAGTATATAACTCAGGGGTGTCAACTCCAGTTGAAACCACAACAAGCGTTACGCAGACTACTATACAAACCAATGGCAACACAAATGTGAATGTGTCAGGAATGGGTATGAATGTAAATGTGCCGGTCAATGGCACAGTAGTTCAGACCACCACTACTACTACGACCTCTTCATCTACGTCTTCGGCTTTGCCTCCCACCACGAAGAATGACCCTGCCTGCGACGGGTATCCGATGGCTCCCGGAGATTTTGAATCTGCTAAGTCGACGATAGCGCAGGCCAGCTTTGAGGATTCAAAACTGAGTACGGCTAAAGAAATAGCAGGTGCAAATTGCCTGTATGCCGGTCAGATAGCCGAGCTATGCAGATTGTTCGGATTTGAAAGCACAAAACTCACTTTTGCTAAACATGCTTACAGGAGATGTATAGATCCGCAGAATTATTTCAAAGTGAATAACGTTTTTGATTTTGACTCAAGCAAATCTGAGTTAAGCAAATTCACGGGGCACTGATCAGATGTCAATGCACAAAAAAGGCGATGAGAAGATCATCGCCTTTTTAATATCGGTCAGTTGAAGCTTACAGACTGCTTACTACTTTCACGCAACCATCCTGGATGATGACTTTGTCACCGTCTTTTACTTTCACATCACCACAACCGCTGCTGATCACCGCATCGCTGCATCCCTGTATGGTCACAGAACTGGTAGTGCTGTGGTAGAATGTCACATCGGTATGATTGCCGCATGTCACGACTTTGAATGTGTGGTCCTTTGAATCTTTGTTGTAGAAACGAAGTGTGGTACCTGCATATGCAGATGCTACAAAGCTAATAGCTAAAAAGAGGGTTAGTGTTTTTTTCATGATCTGATGATTTTATTTTGATAATAGGCTCTAACCTAAATAAAAAGCTTCAGTCTGAGAATTATATTTTTGCTTAAAGTTCCACTTTCCTAAGCATCACTCTGAAACGCAGCAGCTGCAGCACTGCCGCAAGGCTCAGCCCGATGATGAATCCGATCCAGATACCTTTCAGGCCCATATTCATCGGGAATGCGAGAATATAGCAAGCCGGTATCATGACCAGCCAGTAGGAGATAAAAGCGATAATGGCGGGAAACTTCACATCCTGCATACCTCGCAGAGCACCGGCTGCCACAGCCTGCAGGCCATCGCTGATCTGAAAGAATGCTGCCAGTATGAGCATGGTGGAGGCTATGGATATGACCTCTATATTGTCAGTATAGATCTGTGGGAGCAGATTGTGGCAGATAAAGAACAGCAAGGCAAAAACCACCTCAAATCCCACGCAGAGTATCAGAACGGTATTGCCGGCTATGCGCATACCCTCTCTGTCTTTGGCTCCGAGAGAATAACCGATCATGATGGTGCCTGCGGCAGAAATACCTGTGAGTATCATGAAGGTGATCGATGCCAAACCAATGGCGATCATATGTGCAGCCTCTGCCTGTGTGCTGATCCAGCCGCTCATGATCTGGCCGGCATTAAAAGCTGCTACCTCCCAGAAAAATTGCAGACCGGCAGGAATACCAATGATAAGAATAGGCTGAATATAGCCGAGGCTTTCTCCGATATGTTTGCGAAATTCTTTGCGAAGCTCCAATATTCGTGCGTCCTGCCAGATGAAGATCATGATGGCGATCATCATCACTATTCGGGCTGTAGTGGTAGCTATGGCGGCTCCCTCTATACCCATTTTCGGCAGACCGAACCTGCCGTAGATCAGCACCCAATTGAGAAATATATTGAGAAGTAAGCCGCCGAAAGTGATGACCATCCCTACTGTGGTCCTGCCCATGCCATCCAGAAACTGTTTGCCTGCCATAAAGAGAAACATACCTCCTGTAGAAAAGTTGACAATCCGCAGAAACTGTCCCGCGAGAACATTATCTGTGCCGCTATGTCTGAAAACCGGCAGATAAGCGGTCACTATGCGGATCATGATCATAAATATGACAGTGAGTACAACAGATACAACGATGCTTGATTTTAAAATACCAATACTCTTATATCCGTGCTCTTCGCCGAAAGCCTCACTCACCAGCGGTGATATAGCAAACAAAACACCGAGGCCAAGCAGTACTATCATCCAGTAGATACCATTTGCAAAGCCGGAAGCCGCGATATACTCATGACCCAGGCCTCCTATCTGCACCGTATCAAAAAAACCCATCAGCACTTGCCCCAATTGCCCTGCTATGATAGGCAGCGCAAGCGCGAGTGCTTCTTTTCTTTTTTGACGGTATGTGGTGGACAATAGCATGGCTGATTCTCTTTTGAGAGTTACAATATTAACAATTAAGGGGAGCATTGCCTATCAGCCTTCGTAGAGCTCTATCGGCAGGCCATCGGGATCAGAGAAGAAAGTGAATTTCTTTCCTGTAAATTCATCTGTGCGGGTGGGTTCAGAGGTGACACCCTTTTCTTCTAATTCTTTTTTCGCAGCTTCTAAATCAGTTACTTGAAATGCTATATGCCTGAGACCAGTCGCCTCGGGGCGAGATACACGTGCTGGCGGATCGGGAAAGGAAAACAACTCTATCAGATAGTCGTTATTCAATGCGAGATCGAGTTTATATGAGCGTCTTTCTTTGCGGTATACCTCGCGCACTATCGTAAAGCCGAGTATCTCTGTATAGAATTTCTTAGACCGCTCATAGTCCGAGCAGATGATGGCGATGTGATGGAGGGAGGTGAGGAGCATTGAACAAAAATACAATTTAACGGGATGAAGTTTTGCTTGGTAAAAACCCTTTATATTCATTTATCAAAAATTGTAAAAATGCGAGAGGTCATTCTGGAGAAACTCAAAGAAATAGAAAACAACAACAGTGTAAAGATTCTGTTTGCCATAGAGTCGGGGAGCAGGGCATGGGGTTTTGCTTCTCCTGATAGTGACTTTGATGTGAGATTTGTCTATGCACATCCAGAGGAGCATTACCTGTCCATACATGATCATAGAGATGTTATTGAGCTTCCTGTAGATGAGGTGCTCGATATAGGTGGTTGGGATATACGCAAGGCGCTACGCTTTATGGGTAAGACTAATGCGATAATATACGAATGGTACCAATCTCCGATCATCTATACAAGAAACACAAATTTCATAGATGAACTGGCAAGGATCGGTAATGACTATTTCTCTCCACGCGCTGCTATGCATCATTATTTAAGCATGACCATCAACACTTTTGAAGGTTCGCTGAAAGCTGAAAAGGTGAAGCTGAAAAAATATTTTTATGCCTTGAGGCCTATCCTGGCGGCAGAGTGGATAGCCCGCTATAGTACCGTGCCGCCTATGGAATTTGCAAAGCTGCGTGTGATGCTGGATGACAGGACCATTAATGCAGAGATAGACGCCATGCTGACGCTTAAATCCACAGCTGATGAAAAGTCCGAATATGCACCTAATCAGATACTGAATGAATTTCTTGCTGATCGGATAGCTTACATGAAGAGTGAGAGTGAAGGCCTTATTAAAAAGGAAACAAATACTGATGTGTTAAATCAGTTATTCAGAAAAACGATACATGAAGCTCATGGAAATAAATGAACTCAGACACAGTGATTGGCGTGTACTGGAATGTATCGGCGGAAGCCGTAGCTATGGCCTTGACACCGCTACTTCTGATACCGATATCAGGGGTATATACGTCATTCCCCAAAAACAATTCTACAGCCTATCTTACCCGTCTCAGATCGCAAATGAGACGAACGACATTGTATTTTACGAATTAGGACGTTTGTTTGAATTACTTTATAGAAACAACCCCAATATACTGGAGCTGCTGAATGTGCCTGACAAATGTGTCTTATACCGCCATGAGTTATTTAAAGATATTCATGCTGAACTATTTCTCTCCAGGCTTTGTAATGACTCGTTTGCAAAGTATGCTTACTCGCAGATCAAAAAAGCAAAAGGCCTCAACAAAAAAGTACTCAACCCTGTCGAGAAGGAGCGAAAATCTATTCTTCATTTCTGCCATGTCATTGATGGCAGTATATCAATACCTCTGAAAGAGTGGCTCAGGAAAAATGAGATCCCGCAGGAGAGTTGTGGACTAATCAATATCTCGCATGTGAGAGATATGTTTGCCTTGTTTCATGATAGATCAAGGCCACAACTTTATAAAGGGATAATGCACAAAGAAAATTCCAACGATGTATCTCTAAGTTCTGTGCCCGAGGGACAAGAGCCCCTGGCAACTTTATACTTCAATAAAGATGGGTACTCACAATATTGTAAAACGTACAAGGAATATTGGGAATGGGTGGAGGAAAGGAATGAGGTACGCTATGAGAATACTTTAGAACATGGCAAGAACTATGATTCAAAAAATATGATGCATGTCTTCCGCCTTCTCGATATGGCAGAGGAAATCGCGCTGTACAAAAAGGTCATTACTCAAAGACCCAACCGCGAATATCTACTGAAGATCAAGACCGGAGAGTTCATGTATGATGATCTGCTGGCTCAGGCAGAAGAAAAAATAGCGCGGATAAATGAGTTGTTTGAAATATCCGATTTGCCTGCTACTCCGGATAAAGGGAAGATTGAGGAATTACTTTTTAAGATCAGGGATGGGTTTTATGCAGGCTCCTGATTTTGCTGTTTCATGCCTCGCGGATGATCGTAAGGCCGAGAAAACCTGATCTGGGAGGTTTTCTTTTCACCGAAAATAATCATATCCTAGTTGGCAGCGTAAAGGATATTCGACCAGTTGTAATAATTGGAAGGGGGATTGATCAGTGCGGCTGCATCATAGATGCCGTTCCAATCGCCCGATGCAGGCAAAGTAGCAGTGCCATCTGCATTGGTATCGCCTCCGTGAGCATCATCAAAATAACTCGTGAAATAAACGCCCGGCAGGTCTTTGCCTACGATGTGAGAGTTGTCGCTTCTGATCGTTATGCCCGGAGCAAAGTCTGTACTCGATGAAGCAAACTTGATGATCACGCCCGGCCCTATGGTGAAAGTCACCGGATTGGTAGCAGCATTGTGAGCAGCATCCATCGGCTGCGTGTGATAGTAGGCGTAGTATACAAATGGTACTTCATTTTCAAGCCATGTGAGATTGGTACCGGTGCCGCAGCAGCCGCTGCTCACGAAAATTCCATTGTATACATTCTTCTGGAGAGGATTTGAAGGATTGTGAAAGGTATTGCTGCTGTCCACGCTTATGGCTTCGCTGATGGACCAAGGTTTTACATTGTCATAGAAAGCACAGTTAGTGACCGGAGCCACCGATACACCATTGCTGTATGACAATACCCCTCTGCCAGTGATACTGGGAGCACCTTTGCAGTGAGCGAAAGTACAATGGTCGAACACGATACCATCTGCGGTGATCTCAAAGAGTGCCGCATCCGTGCCGCTGCCATTGTAGAGAAACTGCGTGTAGTTGAATATACTGCCCTGTCCGTCTATCACGATGTAAGACCAGTCGCCTGCTGCAGGGCTGGTGGTAGTGCCGTCGCCATTGGTATCACCGCCGTGTGCGTCATCTCTGTAAGAGGTGAATATGACCGGATTGGCTTTGGTGCCGTTTGAAATGATCTTGCCCGATGTACCTACATTGAGTACGAAAGGAGTACCTGTATTCGGAAACTTGAGTATGGCGCCCGCCTCGATGGTGAGCGTAGAGGTGATGCTATATTGGCTGGCAGAGTTGAAATAGTAAACCGTGCAGGCATGAAGCGTGACCGGCTGAGAGAAATTAAAGCTAGCGTCTACCACCACTACCGG
>CAIXBT010000134.1 GCA_903917755.1 uncultured Bacteroidota bacterium | reverse complement strand
TACCTTCTCCTTGGGCAATATCTGGTTTGCATCACATATTTCTACCTGCACAGGCAATAGCGTCTTTAAAGGCCCGTATAGCCAAAGCTTAAAATGATGTCCTTTGTCAATAAAGGAATAGAGAGTGAGTAGTTCTATCGCACTAAGTTCGTCGCCTATCCAGAGAGAGTTGACTATTATATTGTCATTGAGTTTCATTGTGAGGGCATCTCCTTTATCACAAAGATCAGTTTGATCATACTTATGAAATATCTCGGTGCTTTTTATACCAATTGACAGTTTCGGCCAGTCCATTTGTAAAATCCACCACCGGTTTGAAGCCTATAAATTCAAATAAAGCCGAGCAGTCAGCATACGTACTCAGCATTTCTCCTTTCTGCAGATCGTGATTTTCTATGATCGCTTTTTTGCCCAGCAGTGTTTCCAGCGTGCTCACATATTCGAGGAGATTGACAGGATGGCCTCCTCCTATATTGAATATCCGGTAAGGGATAGCCAATGATGAATTTCCTTCCATCATTTTGCCAGTCAGCCTTTGTATTGATTCTGCTATGTCACTCACGAAGGTAAAATCGCGCTGCATATTACCTGAGTTGTATAGCCTGATCGGTACGCCTGCTTCGATATTTTTGATGAAAGTAAATGTCGCCATATCGGGGCGATTCCAGGGACCATAAACGGTAAAGAACCGCAAGCCGATACACTGCATCTGATACAAAGAAGCATAGCTATGCGCTATCAGTTCATTCATTTTTTTTGAAGCAGCATAAAGGTTCAAAGGAGTATCAGTATTTGAAGTTTCGGTGAATGGAACGTCCTGACAGTTGCCATATACTGAGGAGCTGGAGGCAAACAAAAGTCTTTTGACATTGTACTTCCTGCAGCATTCTATGATATTGAAAAAACCTCTGACGTTTACCTTCTCGTAAATATCCGGCTGCTCTACAGACTGTCTGATGCCGGTCATCGCAGCCAGGTGTATCACCATATCAAACTGCTCATCTCTGAATAGCTTTTGCAATCGGACCTCATCCAGAATGTCAAGTTTCGAAAGATTTATCCGAGTGCTTTTCAGTTTGTTATTTGAGTCAAATGCGACCTCTCCTCCCGATGCATATTCGAGCCGCTTGAGCTTTATTTCATAATTTGAAAAGTCAGCCAGATTGTCGATAGCCACTACTTCGTGGGCCTTCGCCATCCGCTCGAGGACATGTAAACCTATAAATCCGGCCGCTCCGGTCAGTAAAATCTTTGCCATTCGTTTATGCTTTTGCCACCCAACGCTTGTACCACAATTCCATTACAGCCAGTTTCCAAAGCCGCCAATGATCAGAGTTGGCTAAAAGTTGAATATAATATTCTTTCCTGACTATACCGTCCCGGCAGAGTGTGGCGCTGTCCAGAATGCCTTTATACCGCTTCATGTTCATATAGAATGCATCAGGGCCCACAAACCCCTGTTTGCCGCGCTTCAGAACCTCTTTGGGCAGATGGTCTTTGATGTTTTCGAAGAGGAGGTATTTAGTGATGTCATGTTTGAAATAACTCTCCTCTTTGATGCTAAATACCTTTTCAAACAATTCATGATCTAAAAAAGGTACCCGCACTTCCAGTGAATTTGCCATGCTGGCCCTGTCTATTTTGGTCAGTACCAGTTCACCCATGAAGCACTTAATATCCATGCGCTGAATACTCTTCAAAGGTGAAAGAGAGGCATCAAAATTCTTTCTATAAAACCAGTCCACATCATCCGCTATATGGCCGTGCAGGTCGCTTTGGAGCATCTGCTTTAGCTCTCCTTTATCAAATCTTCCCATAGCCATAGCATCGGCATAAAAGGCAACCGTATGCTCTGCTTTCTTGCCAGATAGCAGTATAAAGAGTTTTTGTGTCCATGATGCCTGATGCTGGTCTGCAAAAAACTTCTTCTGCCATGAGTAGCCGCCAAAAAGTTCATCGGCACCTTCGCCACTCATCACAGCTTTTACTTTTTGGACGGCACTATGGCTCACCAACCATGTCGGCAAAATAGATATATCTGCTATCGGCTCGTCATACACATCCGGCATCATGTCCATCATGTCCAGATCGCCATCATCTACCATCAGTGAGGTAAGCGGTACACCGAAGTAGTCTGCCACGATCTTTGCATACTGGTCTTCACTATTGTCCCAGTTCTTAAATCCTATCGAAAAGGTATCAGGCTTATACCCGAGCTTTGACAGATAGTACACTATGGCCGAGCTATCATAGCCACCACTCAGAAAAGAGCCAACAGGGACATCACTGCGCGCGTGAATGGATACAGACCCTTTTATTAAATCATTCACCTCTTCTATCAAAGCATTTTCACTTTCAGTATTTGAAGTGAAGGCAAGTTTCCAATATTCGACCAGCTCAGATGTCTGATCCGTGTAATTATAAACCAGATAATGAGCAGGAGGCAGCTTGGAAATATTCTTCCAGATAGTACGCGGTGAAGGGATATATCTGTAAACAAAATAATCAGAGAAGGATGACATGTCCATCTCGCGCTTCACCTCATCGCATGCTACTATGGCCTTAAGCTCTGAAGCAAAAATGAACTGATCATCAAACTTAGTATAGTAGAGAGGCTTGATACCAAACCTATCCCGGACGAGCAGCAGTTTCTTCTGAAGAAGATCGATCAGCCCGAAAGCAAACATTCCCTTCAGCTTATTAATGATACCTGTTCCCCATTCTTCATATCCATGTATGATGACCTCAGTATCACTTTGAGTTTTGAATGTGTGGCCCTTTTGCAGCAATATGGCCCGCAACTCTACATAGTTATATATCTCCCCATTCAGCGTGATCCAAACTGTTTCATCTTCATTGCACATGGGTTGTTTGCCCGCTTCGCTCAGGTCCAGAAAAGAAAGCCTGCGATGCCCTAATGCCACACTGTCCTGCTCAAAAAATTTTGAGTCCGCAGCATCCGGGCCACGATGCGATAGCGTATCACGCATACGTGTGAAGAGCAGTCTGTCTATACTGCTTTTCTGTTTGATATGGCCGATGATCCCGCACATTATGATTTACTCTTTCCGCTTCGTTTTTTGAAATAGTTTCGGGCTGACATGTTTTCTTTTTTCAGATCTATCCCGAATAAAAGTAGCGCATAATAAATCAAATAATTGACAAAAAGAGACACGTACTTAATGATAAAGTCTTTGACGGGTGTGACTAAATGCGGCTCCGTCCATCTCACTGAGAGATAGATCGCCTTGGCTACATGTCGGTAAAAATCAAAATTAAATATCGCCAGGTGTAGCAATAAAAACAGGATAAAATAAGTGCTGTGAAAAGAAAGAAGAACCAGGTACAGCGCGGGCAGCCACTTTTCATAGACATTATTCGGGAAATAACGCCAGGTAGAATGAAGCATCTTGCTGGTATCCATATTGAATTTCAAAAACACCCACAGGTAGAAAGCAAATACCAAAAGCAAACAGGAACCGATCTGCATTTGCCCCATAGCAATGTTCGTGAAAAGTAATGCAGAGACTATCAGCTCAAAAAACAAAACTGAAAGCAAAACCTTGTGACGGGTCTTTTCTGAAAGCGAGGCAGTATAGTTCTTTGTTCGTGAGATTATGTCAGCATCTATATCTTCCGACTGATGAAGCAGTATATTCCTGATGCCATTTGCGCCCTGCCAGACAAACAGCAGCGTCAAACCCAGCCATGGGACTGCGTGTCCCGACGCCAATAAAAAAGTATAGGCTGCCAGCACCACAGGTACTGCATGTGCATATAGTGCATCTACTATCAGGCCTATGGCTCCCTTTTCCTTTAGCCTCAGTGGCGGCGCAGAATAGATAAGAAACAGAAACAGCTGGGCGCCTATCAGCACGTAACTATAGACAGAAGCAGGCAAGTATATCCAAGGAAGGAAAACAAAGGTCAGCGATAGCAATACTACTCCAAGCTGATAAGTAGCAGACTTGCCCAGCAGGAAGTTCTTTTTGCCCGCTTGCCTGTCTTTTTCTTTATCAAAAAAATCATTGACGATATAGCCGAAAGATGCAAAGCCAATGATTACCGCAATAGAAAGAACTGATAAAGGGATAAACGGCCTGACCGGAATATCAAACCACAATGCAAACAGATACACGAAACCCATCAGCAATGCGGCTTTGCTCTTCCACCAGTCTTCGGCCCGAAAAGGCCGCGTAGATGATATATCTGCCTGTCCCATAAATATTGCGGGGTTAAGAAACTTCTTCGGGGCGATTGAGAAAATACAAGTGCTTTTCCTTATTGATGTCAAATGGTGGCTTCATCACTTTTATTTCATAAAAATCCAAAGGGAAAACATAATTATCCCATGTGATTATTCTGCCAATATCAAACAAATTCTGAAAGTCATTCGAGATGGTCAGGTGCTCGAATTGTTCAGTAGCCACCTCAGGGGTTTTTACAAAAAGAAGAATAAAATTCAGTCGTCTAATCGTTTTCATGACCTCGGTAAAGTCAGCCACATTATATGAATAGGCCTTATTGATAGCATCGATTATATTGTCGATCTTCTTGCCGTCTTCCTCATTTGGATGTTCTCTTTTGAAGAGGTCTTTTATGTAAAGGATGCCTCCGGGTTTCAACACATGAAAGGCTTTTTCTATCAGAAGGTTTTGATCGGATGAGTGGCCAAATGATTCCAAAAACAAAATCCGGTCAAAAACATGCTCGCCGAATATCTTATCGATCTTATGATAATCTCCGACTGTTATTTCGACCGAGCCTTTTAGTGCCTTACCGGACAATACTTCTTTTGATTTTGCGGCCTGATAATCCGAAATGGTTATTCCTTTTATGTCGACATTCAGTTGTGAAGCAAAGTAACTCGCTGGTCCGCCCACACCACATCCGGCATCCAGGATCTTTTGCCCGTCTTTCAATTCAGCATTTTGAATAGTGTAGTCCAGATAGTCTTTCACATCTTTAGTGCGAAAGGCCTGGATCACCTCTCCGTATACCTCCAGAAATTTATCGGTATTGCTATTATAAAACGTTTTGACATCCTCGGGGCTAAACAATGCGGGGATATTCTTACTTTCTACAGTAGGTTTAAACAAATTGTATAATTTAGATAGCATATCACCGTCTAAAGTATGAAAAAAGCAACATTAATTGATAAGGATCTCGAAACTGAACTTTCACAAAATGGATTTTTGGTAATAAGGAATTTTATCAATCAGCAGGAAGTAAGCCGGATCCTAAGTTTATATAAACAATTCCATCCTCAGGCTGATGAACATGACAGTATGTGGAATAGCTTGTATAATGTAGGTCGCGAAAAGGGATTGGATATCAGCTATCAGATTTTAGAGATCCTGAAGCCCCACCTCGATTCTATTTTTGAATCATACTATGCTCCTGTTGCTACTTTTATGTCAAAGAACAATAATGAAAACAGTGTCTGCGATCTCCACCGTGATTTTAGTACTGCTGATGAAGCACAATTCCAATACAGAAATATCTGGATCCCTGTAGTGCCTACCACTTTTCAGAATGGCACCCTGTATGTCGTAAAAGGCAGCAACAATGTTTTTGATTACGTCCTGCCTATGTTTTGCGAGTGGCCGTATAAACACATGCAGACACAATTGTTTGAGTCAATACAAACAGTA
Source organism: uncultured Bacteroidota bacterium (assembly GCA_903917755.1). Classification (GTDB taxonomy): domain Bacteria; phylum Bacteroidota; class Bacteroidia; order Chitinophagales; family LD1; genus UBA1941. Next base: position 17,594 of record CAIXBT010000134.1, on the reverse strand, counting down.
GAGTGCAATGCCGGTGACTTGGTGATATATCTTGACAAGACCCTGCATGGCTCTCATATCAATAGCTCTGACGAATCAAGGCCTGTAGTGCATTTCGGTGCCCTGCATCCGGACGTGCAGCTGCTTTTCCATTTTCTGGACCGAAGCACCAATAAAGTGCGAACATATGAAGTGCCATTTCAATTCTTTTTTGAAAATGATTTCTCTGAACCTGTCGGCCGCTATAAACTTCACTCGGAGTTTGACTATGCACCTCCGGTACTCACCATAGACGAAGTGAAGCGAAAGCTGAACCCCTGAGAGTTGTTTCTTTGTATCGTTTTACCCTTTCGAAATATAATAGCTGCCTATGATCAGTGCATCTAATCCGCTGGCGTAAAAAGTGGCAATAGCCTGCTGCGGCGTGCAAACTATAGGTTCGTATTTCAGATTAAAAGACGTATTGAGGCATACTCCCGCACCAGTATTGGCTTTCAGGTGTTTTAATAGCCGATAGTAAAGTGTGTTTTGCCGTTGATTGACTGTTTGTATCCTACACGATCCATCTGCATGTGTGATGCCGTTCAATACTGATTTCTTTTCTGGTTTGGTCCGGTATGTCACCGTCATATATGGTGAGCTGTTTAGCTTACCATCAAAGTGCTCGAATATGTCCTCCTCCAAAAGACTGGCACCAAATGGCCTGAACCCTTCCCTGAATTTTATTTTGTGATTTACTACAGACTGAATATTGGCTGTGGCGGGATTTGCCAGTATGCTTCTGTTGCCTAATGCTCGCGGACCAAATTCCATCTTACCCTGAAACCATGCTATCACTTTGTTTTCGGCCAGGAGTCGCGCGGCTAACTCAGCCGGATCACTGACCTTTGCATATCTGATCTGGCATGTATCCAGCACGCTTTTGATCTCTTCGTTTGAATATTCATTCCCGAGAAATGCATCATCGGGCGTCATAGGAGTTTTGCCTGATTCAACCGATGCGAGCCATGCCGCACCCATTGAGATACCTGCATCTGTAGAGGCCGGCTGCACAAAAAGATCATCGATAGGCAATTCATTCATCAGCCTTTGATTCATCAGACAGTTCAGCGCTACGCCACCTGCCGTGCAGAGTTTCGTTGATCCTGTCTCTTTCAAATAGTGCTTCGCTATTTTTAATAGTGTATTCTCTAAATGAAACTGTGCGGAGGCTGCGATGTCTTTATATACCTGAGTGATCGGAGCACTCGGGATCCTTTTTTCTATTCCGATCTTTGTACTGAATAGCTGATTAAAGATCATTTCATCTCTATGCAGAGAAGGTGCCTTGGGTGCCACAGCATTGATATATTCGGTATTGATCTTCAGTTCTCCATTATTAAACCCAATGAGCCATGATAGGTCGTACTTTGTTTTGTCGCCATAGGCAGCCAGCCCCATCAGTTTATATTCATCACTATCTTTGGTAAACCCACAGAACTGTGTGACCATCGAGTAAAATAAACCCAAACTATTCGGCCTTTCAAAACGTTTGACCACTTCGATCGATGAGCCCTTGCCAGTAGCTATCTGCAGAGATATTCCATCTCCTGAATTGTCTATAGTCAGGATCATTGATTCTCCGAAACCCGATGAATAAAAGGTCGCGGCAGCATGACACATATGGTGATGGTATCTTTTGATAGGAGGACTATATCCGAAATGACTTTGGAAATACGCCCTGACCCTGTCATCTATCTCAGCTTCCCACGTTGATCCATGAAAGGCTACAAGGTCAATATCCTCAATGGAAATTTGTGCTGACTTGAGTACTTCGAGTACTGATAGATAGGGCAGCCTGCCTGCAGAATATTTCACCCTGCTTAATCTTTCTTCCTCAATAGCAGCAATGACCTTACCATCATGTATGAGGCAGGCGCTGACATCCTGATAGCCGGGTCTGAAGCCCCCATTTATCCCGAGAATCATCATTTGCTTTTGTCTTTTGCTAGTTTATCAAACTGTGTGCCTTTCCACTTTACAGGCTTCAATGATACATCCACGACCTTTAGATCTCCGGCAAACTCATTAAACTCCCCCTGTGCTATAATGCCATCTTTATCTACTGCCAGTGAACAGCCTATCATTTTTTTCCCTTCATAGGGGCCGCCTACGATATAGCCTACACTCGTGACACTCACGAATGGTATCTCATACAGGCTTGCTATTTCCTGTAGTGGTTTTATCCATTTGTCTCTGTATGGGTCCATTTCCTCAGTGATGAAGTGATCTACGGTCCATGATGAGGGAGATAATATGATCTGTGCCCCCATACGGGCGAGCATGTGAGCATTGTGCACAGAGCCGATATAATTATCTGCGCAGATATTGATACCGATGTTGCCAAATTCGGTTTCGACTACACTAAGGCTATTCCCGATCTCATAAAAGGGAAACTCCACTTCCAGTAAATTGATCTTATGATATACATGTATGATCTCACCGGACCTGTTTATCAAAATAGCTGCATTGTATCTCTTTGTATCTTTGCGCTCTGTGAGGCCGAGGCAGAGCCAGATCTTCAGCTCTGCTGCCAGTGTACAAAAAAAGTCTGAGAAGCGCCCCGGTATCGGCTCCGCCTCAGTCCATGCTGATGGATGTGTCCATGCCAGGTCCAGTGTCTCGGGCAGCAGGACCAGGTCACAGTTTTCGGCTTTGGCCTGACGCACCAGTTTGGCGGCGCGCTCCAGATTGCGTTCCGGCTCTCCACCTTCGACTAATAGCTGTGCCATTCCTATGCGCATATCCTACTTAAATTTAAGCGTAAAGTATTTATCATAAACTACCTGCGTAAAAACGCCCATTTTGGTCAGCACCCATATCGGAAACTGCCCCAGTTTCATCCATTTATAACTATTCGGATAGTCCCACCAGTTTCTAGGAGGTAATTGCAAATACGATTCAAAATCAGCCTCGGTGATGCCCAGCCTTTTGATACATAGAGAAATGATCTTTGGGTCCTCTATCTGGTAGGGTTGTTGTGCTCTTTGCAAAGCTGCACCGCGCTCCATCTGCCCGCTCCTGATCAGCGCCGAGTATTCTATAAGCCTGAAATTGATCCTGAACTTAGTGCGATGGATATAGGTGATCAGCGCCCAGTACAGATCATCAAAATAATGCGCTCCGGGATAGACCCAGTCCAGCTCCCGCTGCAATATCTCTCCCGCTTCCTCGCGGATATATGGGTAGTTGTATAATGGAGAATGAACACGGATGCCATTCAGAACTGTATAAAAGAACATCTCTCTGATACCGAGATTAAAACCCGGCTCTTCAGCTTTCCATTTCCTGAGCGGGTATGTGCCAAACTGTTTATGTACTGCCCTCACATGATCGCCATCGAAATAGGCCCATGCCAGCGGACGTATACCTTCTGTCCGGAAACTTTGCCCAAACAAAATATGCTTTACTTTTTCCTTATATGCCACACCATATAGTGAGGCACCGATACCAATATCTGTTCCGTTGTTTAGCAGGGGCGTCGATGCCTTCAGGTCAACTATTTTCAGGTCTTTGCACTCTCTGAAATCAGAAGTGATCGTCCTGAGCTCGACTCCCAGTTTGCGTGCTGCTTTCAGCATGTTCTCACCTGCTACAGGATTGTCAAAGCCATCATTGAAATGCACAGCCAGTGGCCTGAGTTTCCATTTAGTGACAGCCAGATACAATAAATATATACTGTCCCTGCCGCCACTGATGCCGATGATACAATCGTATTTGCCAGCAGCACCGTCCTTTCTTATCTTATTAAATTTCACCTCCAGTGCCGCAGCACCTCTGGCATCATTGGGAAACGTCTGATCAAAACGGTCATGTATCTCACATAGAGAGCATACACCATCGCTATTGAAACTGATACCTGGAATAGAGACATCGCAGATACATCTGGTGCACTGCTGATACGCTATATCTTTATTAAATCCACTGACGATCATGATCTCCTAAATAAACTGTTTTTCGAAAGCTATGATGTTTTCGCAAACAAAATCCACCTGCTCATCTGTGATCCCCGCATATATCGGAAGGCTCAGGCAAGTATTGCAGATTTCTTCGGTCGCAGGGAAATCTCCCTTTTTATATCCCAACTGCTGTAATGCAGGTTGTAAATGTGCCGGTATAGGATAGTGTATAAGCGAACTGATCTTCTGCTCGCCCAGATACTGCTGAAGCTCGTCTCTCTGTCTGTGCCTGATCACAAAAAGATGATACACATGCTCGGCCTCAGCTATGGTGACCGGCAAAACGATCGAGCTATGTCCGTTTAGGTTTTTGATATAGCGCTCTGCCATTTTTCTTCTTTCCGCATTGGCTGCTGAGAGAAAGGGCAGCTTGCAGGACAAGAAAGCTGCCTGTATAGAATCAAGTCTGGCATTATATCCAATCACCTCATGATGATATTTGGCATCAGAGCCCACGTTGCGGAGGAGTTTGGCCCTCCGCAGCAGATCGGCATCAGTAGTAGTGATAGCCCCTGCATCTCCCATAGCACCGAGGTTTTTAGATGGGTAAAAGCTCGTAGCATTGATGTGCCCGAAGCTGCCTGTCTTTCGGCCTTTGTAGAGGGCACCTTGCGCCTGTGCATTGTCTTCGATGATAAAAAGCGAATGGCGCTTTGCCAGTTCTGCTATACCATCCATCTCGCAGGGCTGCCCGTACAGATGTACCGGAATGATCGCTTTGGTTCTCGCACTTATGGCCTTCTCGATAGTAGTCGCTGTGATATTATAGGTCGCTATATCCGGCTCGACCAGTACAGGTGTGGCCCCGACCTCCAGTACCGCAAAAATAGTAGCAATGAATGTATGGGCTGGCACTATCACTTCATCTCCACTGCCTATGCCCAGCGCTCTCAGGGATATCTTCAGCGCATCCAGACCATTGCTGATACCTATGCAATAGGGCACTTCGGAATATCCGGCATACTCTTTCTCGAAGCTGCTTACTGCTTCACCCAGAATGAAGTCACTTCTATCTAACAGTGAGGACACTTGATCCAAAAATCCCTCGCGAATGCTGGTATGGGTTTCATGTAAAGAGACAAAAGGGACTTGCATGTGCGATAATATGGCTTTTCAGATCAGATATGTATTCAAAAAACTAATCTACTATGATTTTTTGTATTTGCTCTCTGCTGCGACGAAGATTCTATATCTGACGGGCACCGAAGGAGGAGATCTAAAAAACAATCAAAAGAAGACTATTGGTATATAATGCAAATATACGCAATATTTGCATAATTTTCCATCTGCTTCCCTTGCGCATTTGTTTTTCGATTTGATTTCAGAATTGTTTTGCTCAATAATAAAAAAAAGGGTTTAGAGTGATTTTCATAAATCGTTAATATCAAAATCATTACACATAATAATGATGCTCATGCATTTTTGCATATCGTTGATCTAAATGGTATCATTGATAGCGAAAACAACAGAACAGGAAGAATTTTCTTGTCGCTGAAAGCATCAATTTCCATATCTCCATTTCAAGTAAAATTGATTCCCTATTTGATTTTTTGTGAATAAATCCTTTCGTTTTGTGATTATCTGCTCATTTTTTACAAAATGCGATTTGTGCTTAACAAACACGTGAGTGTAAACACATGCCTTATGAAACATCTCCTTTTTTTATCACGTATGCTATTGTAAATTAAATGATTAGAAAGCATAAAATTAGACCATAACAGTACCGGATCCGGGTTTATGTAGTGAGAGAAGACAAAAAATATAGATTGACCCACTTGCATTTTTTTTTATTTGAATTAGATTGTAAGTATGGGATCAACACAACAAATATTAATCTGGATGGCTTATAAGCTGGCAGATGTCACCTTCGGGGAAATGATGAAAACGATGGATGTTGTTTTTAATGGCATTAACAAAACATTAAATATAACACGCAGCGAAAATTCTTTTTGCGACAGTGATGTATCAAATATGATACATGACAAAAACGTTGTGTTATTATATTGTTTTGTTAGAAATTGATTTTCAGGTGTTTGAACATCAAAATCGAGTTTGGTTTAATTTTTGTTAATTTGTTAACTAAGTGTGTACGTTTTCATTAGGTAATAGTTTAATTTTTATTATTAATTTTTTTTTGTAACTATGAACAACAAACGAACAGGGAATTTATGAATTGCGGAAAAACACATATTTAAAAAAACAAGATACTATATTAGATTATTTATTAAAACCTTCTTACGATGAAAAAGCTCTCTACACAGACGATTCTCACTTGGGACTGGAGGAATTCTCAGAATTCGCCATTTCATATGTCCAACCCTTCGGTGAATTTCACCCGTAGGGTTCTTTTTGCGTGTATGCCATTGCTGTTTGTGCTGATCAGCATCAGTAATAGTATGGGGCAGTGTGCTACCGGTACTACTACGGGCTGTAATCTGGGTACGGAAACAACGCCCGGTACCCCTACTGCAGCATCCGGTACATGTGGAACATGGGTATCAGCAGGTAGTTGCGGCTCCGGGGCTACGCTTACTCTTAGCGCTACCTATATACTGGCACATACCTACTATGACTTTCAGACATCTACTGCAGCCCAGAATGCTCCTACTGGCAATATCTATGTAGGGGGAACATGTAGTACCTCTCCATTTACCTGCTGGGGTTCAGGGACCAGTACCAGTGTGATAATCGGTACAGACAGAACCACAGCTATTGGCTGCGGGGGATGGGCTGGTACATCAGGAGCGCTTCAATATAAATATTCTACCCCGTCTGTATCTCTGGCTAGTGGTACTGGTGTGGGTGCCACGGCTACGGTCTGTGTGGGTGCTACATCAGGTTATACCATTACGACCAGCTGTGTGGATGCAGCCGGTACTTCTGCATACTCATGGACATCATCTAATACAGGCGTGGCTACAGTGACTAACCCAGCTACTGCGACACCTACGGTCAACTTCGTCGGTGCGGGTACCTGTACGATCACCTGTACGGTAAGTAACAATGGCAAATGTACAGCAGCAGCTACTACCTCTACCATCACTGTGAATCCGGCCTCTACAGCACCAACCACTGCGACGGCTACTCCTGCCACTATCTGTAACGGTCAAGCCACCGTACTGACCTATAGCGGCGGATCTCTGGGCACAGGGGGCGTAGCCCACTGGTATAGCGGCTCCTGCGGAGGTACCGCAGTGGGTACGGGCAATAGCCTCTCTGTGAGTCCGACTACGACCACGACATACTATGTACGATATGAGGACCCGACACCATGTAGTACATTGACTGCCTGCGCGACAGTGACGGTCACTGTCAATCAGAAATCAGTAGCACCAACCACTGCGACGGCTACTCCTGCCACTATCTGTAACGGACAAGCCACTGTACTGACCTATAGCGGCGGATCTCTGGGCACGAGTGCGATAGCGCACTGGTATACCGGCTCCTGCGGTGGTACCTCAGTAGGTACGGGCAATAGCCTCTCTGTGAGTCCGACCACGACCACTACATACTATGTAAGATATGAAGATCCGGCACCATGTAGTGTCAATACAACCTGCGCGACAGTGACGGGCACTGTCAATCAAATATCAGTAGCACCAACCACTGCGACGGCTACTCCTGCCACTATCTGTAACGGACAAGCCACCGTACTGACCTATAGCGGCGGATCTCTGGGCACGAGTGCGATAGCGCACTGGTATACCGGCTCCTGCGGTGGTACCTCTGTAGGTACGGGCAATAGCCTCTCTGTGAGTCCTACTACTACCACTACATATTATGTACGATATGAGGACGCAGCTCCATGTAGTGTCAATACAACCTGTGCGACAGTGACAGTGACGGTCAATCAGCTATCTACAGCACCTACGGGCGCATCGGCATCATCTCCTACTATATGTGTGGGCAGTAGTACTACACTGACATATAGCGGCGGTTCATTAGGTACGGGTGCGGTAGCAAACTGGTATAGCGGCTCATGCGGTGGTACCTCGGTAGGTACGGGCAATAGCCTCTCCGTGAGCCCGGGTAGCACAACGAACTATTATATACGATACGAAGATCCGGCTCCGTGCAGCGTCAAGACTGCCTGCTACGGACCACTGACAGTCACTGTCAATACCGGATCTACAGCACCTACGGGTATCTTCGGTACTACGACAATATGCAATGGTGGTAGCACGACACTCACTGAAGTAGGCGGTGCACTGGGCACAGGAGCTACCTATCAGTGGGGTACCGGTGGTACAGTGGGTGTGAGCCCGATAGGCGGTGCCACGGCATCATCATATGCAGCATCACCTACCAGCGCTACTACCTATTGGGTATCTGTGACCGGTATTGCCCCATGCGGTAGCCCCGGCGGCGGTGCCACACAGCTGATCACTGTAAACAATGTATCTACGGCACCTACGGGCGCATCTGCTACCCCAGCTACTATATGCAACGGCGGAAGTTCTACCCTCGCAGTGACGGGCGGTTCGATAGGTACAGGAGGTGCGGCACACTGGTACACCGGCTCATGCGGTGGCACAGCAGTAGCTACGGGCACATCGATCAGTGTCAGCCCTACTACTACCACTACGTACTATGTCAGGTATGAAGATGGCGCACCATGTAGTGATAATACTACCTGCCAGACAGTGACAGTGACAGTGAATCAAAAATCAACAGCACCAACCGGTGCCTCGGCCAGCTCACCTACTATATGTACCGGTAGCAGTACTACTTTGACATACAGCGGTGGTTCATTGGGCACCAGCTCTGTGGCTCAGTGGTACAGCGGCTCATGCGGCGGTAGATCAGTTGGTACCGGCAATAGCCTCTCTGTCAGCCCTACAACTACGACTACTTATTATATACGTTTCGAAGATCCGGCTCCATGTAGTGTCAATACTACCTGTCAGTCTGTGACAGTCACAGTCAGCCAGCAGCCTACTGCTACCACAGGTGCTACTCACTCTGCGTCTGCATGTACCAGTGCGGGATCATATGCAGTGCCATCAGGATATGGCTCTACCAATGGTACAATCTTATGGACTGCCAGCAGTACATCCGGTACTACAGGTACGGTATCAAGCCCTGCTACCCTTACACCTACGTATAATTTCAGCGCAGCAGATATCGCCTCAGGTGCTACGGTCACGCTGACCATGACAGTCAGCAACAGTCCATGTACTGCGGCTACGGCTACATTCACACTGACCATCAATGTGACACCGACACCGACGTTTACCACCACGCCTACTAATCCTATCTGTAACTATACGAATGCTACCTACACTACTCAGGCTGCTCAGAGCAGCTACGTATGGAGCGGATTGGGAACACTGGGCACGGACTACAATATCATATCAGGTGGTGTAGGCTCTACTGATAATACGGTCACCCTCCAGTGGATCAGTACAGGTACCAAGACGGTCACTGTAGGCTATACAACCGGAGGTTGTGCATCCACTACTCCTGCATCCTTTACTACCGTGGTCAATGCAAGACCTGTACCTAGCCTGAGCACTTCAGGTTCAGGATGTACAGGATCGACTATCACCTATACTACACAGTCTGGTCAATCAAGCTACGTATGGACCATACCGGGGACACCTGGTACAGACTATACGCTGATATCTGGCGGTACAGGCACAAACTATACAGCTGTCATATCATGGATCACGACTGGTTCTAAAACCGTAACGGTCAACTATAACAATGCCAGTGGCTGTACAGGTGTGACAGCGGGATCCAGCACGATCACTATCAATGCGGCACCTACATCAGTAGCTATATCAGACAATATCGACCCATGCAACGGTGGTCACACAGCCTATGTGGTAGTGACAGGTGGCACATCGCCTTATACATTCCTGCTGACCCCGGGCTCATATCATACCCTGCCATCACCTGCGGAGATAGATGCAGCAGGAGCGTCAAGTATCTCTATCTCTAATGTCACCGATGCTAACGGATGTGCACCGGGCAGTACTTCAGGAAACCCTGTCACATATCCTAGCAGAGTGCTGACATCAGGCTATACTCAATCATGTAATATCCCTGCTAACTCTACGCAGATATTCTTTGACGGTAGCGGTAATCTAATGTCGAAGATTACTTCGGGTGCCACAGCATTGGGCAGTACATCTGTGACCGCCAGCATCGATGGCAGCGTTCAGAAATTCGGCCCTACCGATCAGCAGAGCTATCTGCAAAGGCACTTCAAGATCACACCGACCACTACTACGGCACCAGCCAATGTATGTTTGTATATCAGTGATGCAGAGGTGAGCGCTCTCAATACATCATCTGCTAACGACCTGCATACTGCACCGGCATTCTATCAGACATTCTCGACCAGTCTGACCAATGCTAACATCACACAGTATGACGGCGGTTCAGAGACACCTGGTTCACATACTTCACGTACAGTAATCACGAGCCTCACTGCGACCCACAATCCGACTGTAGATGGTGCTACCTATAGCAGTGCATGGCAGGTATGTTTCAACGTAAGCGGATTCTCAGGATTCTATATACATGCAAACAATGTCAATAACGATCCGCTGCCTGTCACACTGGTTAGTTTCACAGCTACTGCTATCAACAACAAATATGTAGAGCTGAACTGGATCACAGCATCTGAGATCAATAATGCGGGCTTCCAGGTAGAGCGCAGTATAGATGGCACTAACTATGAAATATTAGGATGGCTGGACGGCCACGGCAACAGCACACAGACCAATGCATATCAGACAATAGATATGACCGCTCTGCCGGGTGTGGTATACTACTATCGCCTGAAACAGGTAGACGTAGATGGCCGCTTCGCCTACAGCAATATAGCATCTGCCGAACTGCTCGGCCCTACAGGTTTCACTCTGGAAAATCTCTTCCCTAATCCTGCCAGCAATCAGGTATCAATGGGTGTGATCTCTAACGTGAATACTACAGCTAAGGTCACAATGACAGATATGCTGGGCAGAACGGTGCTGGTAGAAGACTGGCAGCTGTCTATAGGATATAATACTAACCAGTTCGATCTGGGCAGAGTGACCGAAGGGGCATATCTGGTCACTATCTATGCAGGTAATATTAAAACAACTAAGAAACTGACCGTAGCAAGATAAATTTCAATAACAGCAATTCATTGACAAGTGCCCTTGATTTTTCAGGGGCACTTTTATTTTGAAGGGCTTATGTCGGTTACGAAATAGAAATGATATTATATTGTGTTTGTTTCAGACAATGGCATGATAAAACTAGCTCACATAGTCAACCCCGTCCATGCAGCCGCAGGCTCTGAATTGCAGCGGATGCAGCCCATTACCTATGAGAGTATCAGAAAGGCCAGGGCATGTGCTGACGCGGGCGTGAATGTGGACCTATTTGCCATAGCCTATCAGGAAGACGGGCCGGCTATGCCGGATACTTTTATCAGACTGCCTGACCTTGATGGTTCGGTGCTCGATCTGGCCACTTTTACAAAAAAGAAAAAGCTTCCTCTCATAAGAGATATTCTGACAGCTCTTTATACAAGCACCAATAGCGAATGGCTGATATATACCAATGCAGATATCTGCCTGATGCCGCAGTTCTATAGTGCGGTAGCTGCCATGATAGCCGAAGGGCATGATGCTATCCTGATCAATCGAAGAAGGATATCCAAACAGTATGATTCGGTTCAACAGTTGCCTATGATGTATTCTGAGATAGGCGGGCCGCATCCGGGTTACGATTGTTTTGTATTTCATCGTTCCCTATTCGAAAAATTTGTGCTGGACAATATCTGTATAGGTGTGCCTTTCATCGAGGTGTCGCTACTGCACAATTTTATCGCTTTCGCGACGAACCTAAAACATGCGGATGATCTGCATCTGACTTTTCACATAGGCATGGAGGTCATGCCACCGATAGATCAGGAATACTACAGGTACAATAGGGGCGTGTATGAAAGCAAGATCCTGCCTGCATTAAAGCCGTATCTCGACATTGATAAATTTCCCTATAGCGCATTGCTATTTTATAAAAGAATGATGAAATGGATGCTCAATCCCTGTTTCTCTACTGCTCTGGTACTGGAGCTGGAAGGCAAAAGCCTGAAGAGGAAAGTTAAAATACTGCTGGACGAAATAAGATGGCGCATTCTGTCTAGATAATAATATTTGACAGCTACATACTTTTGGCCGAGGCTATTATTTCAAAAGCTGCCTCTGCTTAAGCACTAAATATATATTCTCTGCTACCAGACGCTGATATTGCTGATTGATATGGCAATTGTCTATAAAAACGTTCCCCTTGCAGGTGTCAAATATTGCTGAGAGGTCTGTCATAAAATCCGGATATCGACCCAGCACGTTTTTTATCTTAGGGTACCTTTCTTTATTTTCCTTTATGGCTTCTTCTTCGCCCTGGATGGTTTGGGTGTATTTTCCACCACCTACTACTGGCTGCAGTATACCGATGAAATGATAATTGTGCTCAGATGCTATGCCATGCATCAGGCGCATATTTTCTACCCAAAACTCGAAGCCGGGAATTTTATCTAAAGGCCTCAAATTAATATCAGGATGATCCAGCTTTAAACATTTACGAAGAAAAACAATCGTACTGGGCATGAGCCATGATGTAGTGCCTTTATTTAGTTGTATGGTATACAGGTGTTGTTCAAATTCAGAAACGTAAGATTTTCCACCATAGTCATTAGCCCCCGAATACGAGATATGAATCACAGGGTTTGTGCTGATACCATCCCTGATCAGCTTTAGGAGCTCTTGGCCGGAGTTATAGCCGCCCGTCCCTGCACAATATAGTTTGGCATTTATACCCTTTGCTTTTAATATTTTATCGAGTTCGATAGGCCACATGTCCGGATAGAGCGATAGGTCAGATGTGGACCCACCGGTGATCAGGATATTGATCTGTCCGCTGGTATCATTATTATCGCTCAGTACCACACAGCCTTTCTCTACCACAAAACCCTTCTTTGTCTGCTCCTGCTCGGTCTTGGCATATCCCAGCAGTGGATCAATCTCGTGAAATCCGCTTTCCGGACGTTCGATGGGTGAAGAGAGCGATGAGAAGTCCCACATAAAGTGAGTGTCGTCTACCAGTGCATAGCAGATAGACTCAATGATCAAAAGCAGGATCAGGGTACTTAATATAACACCGATAATGGGCTTAAATCTCATACGCGATTATTGGTTATTGAATCTAATAATGAGCTGCATCGGAGGAGACGGTTCAGAAGGGTCAGATTATTTCCGGATTTTCTAATCCCATAGGGGCATTGAATCCGGCAGTTTGTTTCAGCGCATCAAGGAATTTGTTTTTCAAATTGGTTTCACGCAGGTCGGTACCGAATGATATGGTGGTTTTGGTACCGTATATTTTCATAGCCGCCTGACGCAGAGATTTGGCCCGTAAGAAATAATTTTCTTTTTCCAAGCCATACTCATAGCCCTGACCGAGTTCGATCATTTTGATCCGTTCGAAGCCAAGCGCTGTGTTGTACTGATCGGCTACTATGTTTGAATCGCGCACCTTGGCATATAAGGTATCAATAGCAGTATAAGTAAAAAATACATCCAGCAGACTCAATGATGAGCGCACGGGTACATCTGTGCCCAGATAATTATCATCATAAATAAACAGCCCTGCAAATGCCTTGTTGTGTTCGTAGTCTATAGATGATAAGCTGATGAGTCCTATGGGCTGATCTGCCGGACACACCATGAAATAAAAATTCTGATCATTATTCATAGATGCGAACCAGCGCTGCTGCATGTCAGCTGTGATCTCGCTGGTGAAAAACATATGATCTCTGATCTTAGGGTCGTTTCTCCAGACCCTGATCGTTTCGATATGTTCTTTCTGAACACGCACCAGATTGATCCCGTATCTGCTTATGATCATTTCACTGTTTCTTTGATGATGAATGGCGGGCGGTTGGATTGTATCACGAACAGACGGCTTATATACTCGCCTACGATCCCGAGGCTGAAAAGTATCAAACCGGCAGACATGAATACGGAAACAATGAGAGCAGTGAATCCAAGCTCTGCCCCTACAGTATATTTCTGATAGACGAAAAAAGAAACAAAAAACAGGCATACGATAAATGCAATCAACCCAAACCAGGTGATAAGGCGCAATGGGAGCACAGTATACGTGACTATGATCTGAATAGTATAAGCAGTGAGCTTAAAGATATTGTATCCGGATTCGCCCTCGGTTCGGTTCTCATGACGTATCTCTGCGAACGAATGGCCACGGCTGTACCATGCCAGTATCTCATCCAGAAAAATAAAAGGTGAGTCATAGGATTTCACCATGTCGGTCACATGTCGCGTCAGGAGTCGGAATGAAGAGCCTTGGGCAGGTGTATTGGCAAATTTCAAAAAGATCATGGTCAGCATATTGCTGCCGATATTTCTGAAAAATGAATGCTTTTTCTTTTTGTAAATGCCGTAAATTACATCTGCCTGTGTCTGAGATTGTTCATCTATCAGGCATTTGATATCTTCGGGATAATGCTGCAGGTCATCATCTATCGTAATGATATAATCTCCGGAGCAGTGATTGAATCCGCATAGCAAAGCCTTATGCTGGCCAAAGTTTCGCGCCAGATTGATACCTACTACCTGACCGGGATACAGGCTGCTCACTTGTTTTATTATATCCCAGCTTTTGTCCTTGCTTCCATCATTGATCAGGATGAGTTCGACAGGCAGCGTCAGATCTTTGAATAGATCAATGACACGGGTGCAGACTTCCTCGAGGGTTTTTTCGCTATTATAAACAGGAATGATGACGGAATACAATGGTTGATGCATTAATAGTCCCACTAAGTTAAACTTTCTTTTGATTTAGACTTCAATGAGAGGCAGAATAATAGGATGATCTGAAGTGAGATAGACAGATCCCCATGATAGCCCCACACCGAATCCGCTGAGCAGTAGATCGGATTTCTGACCGGTTATCTTTGCTAGCAACTCGGTGACGATCGTGACGGGTATCGATGCAGAACTTGTATTGCCGAAATGATATAATGAATATGGAAATTTATGCTCACTCTCTTTCATTTTTTTTCTGATACACTCGAGCATCAGTTTATTGCCCTGATGCAATACGAAATGATCAATCGACTCCTGTGGTACATGGATGGCATCTAGCAGGCCCGTGATATTCGGCGTGACCTCGCGCAGCGCAAAATTAAAAACATTGATCCCGTCCAGTTTCATCTGGAGGTCATTTCGCGATATGCCGGGAGAGAATTCATGTACTGCCAGTGATGCTGCAGTGAAGGGATGCCTCTGTCCGCCGCCTCGGATCATGATATTCTGATACCCCGATCCGTCAGATTGCAGGTTGAAGTGCCACCTGCCACCATCATGCTGCTCTATGGCCGTGGCTGAACCGGCATCGCTGAATAGAGGCCAGGTGCTTTTGTCCTCCCTCGAAATAACGGAAGTCGAGCAGTCGCCCACGAGCAGCAGGCCCTTACTGCCCGACATATTTTGCAGCAGTGAGCCGATCACCGAGAGTCCGTACACATATCCTGAGCAGCCCAGATTGATGTCCAGTGCCAAGCATTTTTTCGACAGGCCCAGCCGCTGATGTATGACTGAAGCTGTGTTTGGGATAATATAATCGGGTGTCTGAGTAATGAATATAAGGACATCTATGTCTGCAGGAGCCCATTTGAGTGTAGCGAGCAGTGGCTCAGCTGCATGGATACAGAGATCAGATGCGGTGACTCCCTGCGGGGCTATGCGCCTGTATCTGATGCCTGTCTGCTCTATGAATGCTTTTCTGTCTTTCTCGGGTATCAGGTCGAGGGTCTCGTTATCTTCACATTGTACCGGGACGGCAGCGCTTATTGCCCTCAGGGCTATGCCGGGTATGCTGAAGATGGCCATATCACTTAGATTGAATCACATTAAACAGATCAGCCAGTGTGTTTGAATTTCTGATATCCTCGGCTGTCAGGACCCTCTGATAGTCTGAATCAACCATGGCTATCACTATCAGGGCAAATATGGAACTCCACTCATCGAGTTTTTTGAATTCTGTGTCAGGGCTGATAGCAGACGTAGGGGTATGATTGAGGCAGGAAGAGAATTTTTCGATAAAGTCGTTAATATCCATTTTCTAAAAATAAATAAAATCCTCAGCATAGCATAGTTTCGGGACTTAAAGCTTATCCGTTCAGATATTTATGAAGCAGACAGAGGATCCGGAGGCAATAATCGCAAAATCAGGACTTTTCAGAAAAAAAGGCCTTTGAGTTGGAAAAAATAAGAGAGAATTATATATTTGCCATCCCTTAACGGGAAATTCCTCCTTAGCTCAGCTGGTTAGAGCACATGACTGTTAATTATGGGGTCCTTGGTTCGAGCCCAAGAGGGGGAGCTAGCAATAGCAAAGGTTTCAAGCAATTGAAACCTTTTTTTATTTAATTAAGTGTCACTCTTGAGTGCTGTTTAATAGCACTTAGGCCACTCAGATGGTGAAAGCCCCAACTATAGGACGGGCCTGCCTTGCCACATATCGGCATATCATTTTGATGCTTTTTCATCCTTCCCAAAATAGCTGAAGCCGCTGTTTTTAATTGTCTTCGACATCATTCTCTTATCATAGTAATTCTTTTGAAGAACGGAGACCGTCTTCTGATACCCAGCCGACTCCGCCAAACCCGTCTGAGATTGCAATTTCGACAGGAACGTCTTTCTCAGGTGCTTTATGCTGAAATCTTCCGACAGGCCCGCCTTCCTTCTAAAGAAAGTAAAGGCGTGGCTCATTTCCTTGACTATGCTTTCTCTTTTCATTGTACAGGCACCATCAATCAGGTATCTATCAGCACCAATATTATCTTTGTATTTGAGGCGTATGAGCAAATCCTCCAGTTCGGGGGTAATAGGAATGGGTACCACCTTATTGGCCTTGGTACCATCAGAATTATGAGCCCTCATGTATTTCAAGTCTATCCCCTCAAGGTATTCGAGTTCATTGTTATTGTCCAGCTTTATATCTGAGTATTTCAAGGTGGCGACTTCTTCAAGCCTCATCCCAGTATAGGCTGCTAGCTCAAAACTGGCTCGGGTCCATTCTCTATAGCGGTTTCTCTTTTTCCCATTATTGCCAACTTCAACTGAGTCATTTTCTGTAATTACCGAGAGTAGTTTCAGAAAATCCTCATCGGCTATGCTTTTGGGGTCTGGTGTCTCACACTTGAGCTTTGCCTTGGTAGCTGGATTTTCAATGGCGTATTTTTTCTCAATCTCCAGAAATTTGAAAAAGCTTTTCAGTGCCCTGAGGTTGCCATTGAAGGTAGAAGGGCTTTGGGTTGTTTTCTCCATGTGCTCATAGTATTCACCAAAGATGTGCTTGTCTATCTTGTATATGGTAAGGGTGTTGAGGTTATAACCGTTCCTTTTCATAAAGTCCTTGAACCGCATCAGGTACATTATTGTCTGTTTGATATAGCTCTGTGAGCGAGCTTTTTGTTCTTGATAAGGCACGCCTATATTCTCCAGCCAATCGCTGAACATCAATATGCAATCTTCAAGAAGGTCGAATTTGACCTCTTTTTTCTTATGGACTGGCTTGAGCTTCAAAGGGTTTTTT
>CAIXBT010000133.1 GCA_903917755.1 uncultured Bacteroidota bacterium | reverse complement strand
TCAAATATAAGTATTTTATGCAAAATTAGCAATATAAACTCAACTCAAGAAGCATTGCAGGAAATAAACAGAATTAAGGCTGTACAAACACTTTCATCTCGCATTCGGCAGCTGTCCTGCCATCGCAGAATACAGTCCCCCTGACCACAGATGCCGTAAAGATGGTGTGAAGCAATTCCACATGGGTCTCGATCTGAGCGCCCACAGGTGGCAGAAAATTAATGATTAGGTTTTTGACCTCACCGATGAAACCAACCGGCGGCTTGATAGCAGCACCGCCCTCAGACTGAATGCGGAGCATATGATCATACCCGGCACTGAGAGCTACTGTCTGAGCTATATTCTCTACCAGTCCGGGCATTTGAAAATAACCCTCTGACACAAAAATATTATCAGCATCGATGCTTAATACAGAAACAGATGACTCAGCAGTATGCCCCTTCAGGCCATGCACCATTATAATAGGCGGGCGCTGGGGAATAAGCTGAATAACATTTTCTCTTGTAATGAGCATGTGAATGATTTGAATTAAGAGCGTCAGCTCCGATACTATACGACAGTCAAAAGTATGTAAGCATAGGTAAACCTTGCGCTCTCAGGTATCATCATCAGTATCTTATCTCCGGCTTTTAGTTTCCCGGAGTGAAACAACTCATCGAGCATCACAAAACCTGATGCAGAGCCTATATTGCCTACACGGGTGAGGTTATAGAACCATTTAGATTTCGGGATCTCAATACCTATGGTTTTCAGTTCTTCAGCTATCTTAGGACCAAAAAATTCGGATGATAAATGCGGCAAAAAGTAGGTGACATCCCCTACATCAAAATTCCTTTTTTTAGTAATATCCAAAAGATACTGCCCACCGTATTTCACTATATTTTCTCCCAGAAACCGGGTATCCTGTTTTAATGAAAAGACAGATTGCTCGGTCCATTTAGCAGGCTCCATGTCATTCCATGCAGTGAGTCTACCTGACTCATCCTTTGTGGCACCGGCATACATACACACAGGTAGTTCGTTAGCGAAAGAACGTTGTTCTATCCATTCTATTTTGAGCGATATACCTGATTTATTGGGATTGGCTTGAAGCAGACAAGCACCGGCACCGTCCGACAGCATCCAGCGCAGAAATTCTTTTTCAAATGCGATGATCGGATTGGCTTCCAGTTCTTTCAGGCGGTCGGCCTCATCCTGAAACTTATTGGCCAGCATCCATGCTGACATTTTCTCAGAACCGGTGCAGATGGCGTTCTCATGATTGCCCGCCAGGATCGATAGATAGCAATAACTCATAGCCTGTACTCCTGTGCAGCATGACCCTGTAGTAGAGATGATCTCTATAGGATGCAGACCGAGTTCGCCATGTACCATAGAGGCATGAGAGGGTAGCAACTGATCGGGCGATGTGGTGCCGCAACCTAATAGCTGTATATCATAAGCTGAAATATCGCCGTCCAGTAACTTGTGGATTGCCTCAGCTACCAGTTGGGCATTAGTGTGAGTGGAACGCCCTTCATGATCGAGTGCATAGTGGCGTGACTTGATACCATTGCTGCGGAGAACTATGGAGCGGGGCTAGGCATTTACTTTAATGGGCGGCTCGATGAGGTTTCAATTTACAACCGCGCTCTGTCAGCCGCCGAAATCGCCGCCAT
>CAIXBT010000132.1 GCA_903917755.1 uncultured Bacteroidota bacterium | reverse complement strand
GTAAAGATATTATTATTGAAAATATGGCAAAACTGCCTAAAGCGCTTTTATACAAGGGAAAATGACAGAGAAGCCTGTATATGAAAGTGGTCAATCTGAGCCTTTTCAATAAAAGTGTACGAACAATTTGAATATTTCCGACAAAAAGCTATTTTTGCACTCCCTAAATGTAAAATAATGTACGCAATAGTAGAAATAGCAGGGCAGCAGTTTAAAGCCGAAGCAGGCAAAAAACTCTACGTCCACAGATTAGAAGGCAATGAAGGTGATAAGGTATCTTTTGACAAGGTACTTCTCACTGACAATGACGGCACTATCACAGTGGGTGTACCTACTGTAAATGGTGTGAAAGTGAACGCAACCATCGTGCGCCACGCTAAAGGTGATAAAGTGGTCATCTTTAAGAAAAAACGCAGAAAAGGATATAAAAAACTGAACGGACACCGTCAGTCATTCACTCAAATTAACATAGAAAGCATAGCTTAATTTTGTTTCATCAAAATAAGGAGAACATAACCAATGGCACACAAAAAAGGTGAAGGTAAGGTAAAGAACGGAAGAGACTCGCACAGCAAACGTCTCGGCGTAAAAATATATGGTGGACAGGAAGCCTATAGCGGCAACATCATCATACGTCAGAGAGGCACTGCATATCACCCGGGCAACGGTGTGATGCTGGGCAAAGACCATACGATATTCGCAGTGGTCGACGGCATCGTGAAATTCACTAAGGGTGCTAACGACAGAAGGTTCGTACACGTTATGCCTGTAGCAGTAGCAGCTGAAGCATAAGACTCAACATCTCCATTGTAGATGGAATACAAAATATTATAGTCCTGATCGTACACACGGTCGGGATTTTTTATTTAAGAAAGTGAAGAAGAGAATCGCTTAGTTCCGCTCGACTCTTAGGTCGTCTCGTCTGTGATCCATTTTGGTACATCAGGAGCTACATAGCTATCCATCTGAACCAGCAGCTCATCGATATTGTCACTCACGAGGAGCATCTTTTGGTTTATCTCTTTCAGAAAACCTCTTTCCACCATATTTGCGATGAGAGCTATGAGCGCATCATAATAACCATTTGTGTTAAGCAGACCGATGGGTTTTTTGTGCAAGCCCAGCTGCGCCCATGTCAGCATTTCAAAGAGTTCCTCCAGTGTGCCGAATCCGCCGGGCAAAGAAATGATGCCATCTGACAGTTCATGCATGGTAGCCTTTCGCTCGTGCATGGTCTCTACGAGTATCAGTTTGGTCAGGCCTTCATGGGCTATCTCTTTGCTGCACAGAAACCCCGGTATCACACCTGTAGCCCTGCCTCCGGCAGCCAGCACACCATCTGCTACGGCACCCATTATGCCGATCTTTCCACCGCCATAGATCAGATCTATATTACGTTGAGCCAGGGTCTGCCCCAATAGAACGGCCTGTGCATGATAGCTGCTGTCATACCCGCTGCTGGCTCCGCAGAAAACTGTGATACTTTTCATGATCTGGTGAAATAGATAGAGTTCTAATCCTGCTTTTCGTCTTTTTTCTTGCCGAAATGGTATTCATATAGCGATAGACGCGGCTTGATCTTGTCAAGCGTCAGTGTGCATTTGCGATTTGCGGCGGCACCCTCCTTGCTGTCTGAGGTGAATACCATACTGGTGCCGGATATCCTGTCTTCGCTTATACCTGCCTCATAGAGGGCCTTGGCGATCTTCATGGCACGCATGAACTCTATGCGCAGGTAACCCTTTTTGGTCACATCCGGCATAGCTTTATGAAATGTGGCAGTAGAATCTATGAATCTTAAAACCGTGTCATTATAGGCTTTTTTGAACTCGCCCTCATCTGCGAAACCGTTTATCTGCACATGCATATCGGTATTGATACGCAGCCACTGGATCACACGCTTCAGGTTTTGTTTAGCTTCATCGGTCTCTATATCTGTCTTATTGAGTTCGTAAGTGAATTTGCTATCTGCGATCGACTCATCCAGAACGAAATACTGCTGATCGGCTGACGCGTTTTTGAGTGCATCGTCTGTCGTGGCCAGACTTCTGACCCCCGAATGGTCTGTGTAATAATCAGTAGCATAGCGGCGCATATGATCTATATTGACACCATTGATACTGTCTATGAAACCGGAAAAATAGTTTTCATCATTACCAAAACGATAGCGGGTCACCAGTGCCATGAAACCCTTCATGTTATTTGATTTGAGGTCATTATATTCTATCGTGATATTCCTTTTAGCCTTTTCTATATCACCTTCTTTGAAATAATCTTTCTGGGTAATATCGCTGAATAGCTGTCCCATGTGAGTGATCGCATCAAAAAAATTGTCGTCGGTCGGTTGTGCGGATAGCACAAATGTGCCATAGAAATTATTGCAGGAATAAATGGCTTTGAGGTTTTTCAGACCGGCACTCTTCATGGTTTTTTGTATCCTGCCATCTTTGTCATTGATCATCTGGGTCAGGATGAAAGCGCAGTATGATGCAGTCCTGTCCTGCCTTGAGCCGGGATTCTGGTAAGTGATGGTGGCAATATTTCTGTCCGGATTATTAGAAATGAGCTGAACCGTATTGATCACCGGTTTGAACTCCATTACTCTGTTGATCAGCTCAGGATTGAATTCCCTGCTCTTGAAATCTTTGAAAATGAGCTGTAATTTATCCAGCACGTCTTTGTCCGAATAGCTTCCAAGTATGCTCACCGTATTATTGAAAGGTAGAAAATATCTTTTGTGAAAGGCCATCAGGTCATCAGCCTTGAGCCTGAGATATGTTTTCTGATCTCCGTATGGGTTGAGTTTTTTGTAATCATTGCCCCAGATCTTTTTCAAAACGTTTATGTCTTTTTTATACGATTCAGTATTTTTCATACTGTCTATTTCTGCCCTGATCGCTGATTTTGCCTCTTCCACATCAGATTCGCTGAATGCAGGCAGAGTGATCTTGTCTTTGGCCAGATTCAACACATAGTCCAGATCGGCGAGGCTTGATTCAAAGTGAAAGGAGATCATCTCGGGCTCAACTGTGCCATAATATTTGACCTGTCGGCCACCCGACCTGAGTTCGGCTGCGATGTGATTGTTAATGATCTTGGACAGGATCATCGAGATACCACTGAGTGAGTCAAACTCATAGATAGTTCCGATCCGGAAATAAACATCGGTATTGATAGTGCTTCCGCCAATGGTGTTGAGCAGGAAGGACTGTCCATTGCTGGACTTCACCACTCTATATACATCGCTGCTCTGAGCCTGAATTTTAACAATCGGTTGGAGCGTAATGAGCAGAAAGGTCAATATTGTGTAATAATACTTCATAGAGACAAAAATATCTTTTTCAAAAGAACAAGTTTTAATTATTTTAGCACGCAGAAAGTAAAACATGAGAAAAACTATATTTATCAGCAGCGCTTTAGTGATTTTGGCTTTGAGCATGAACTCATGCAAGAAATGCTATATCTGCACTATGACCACTCAGGAAACGATCAACAACGTAACTGACAGCACGGTACTGCTGAAAACAGAGGTGTGCAGCGGCAAGAACGGTGCCGGAGCTAATGCCAATGTAGCCATACAGGATTTAGAATCAAACGGATATACCTGCACTCCTAAATAGACCTTAGATACATTCTTTAGTTACCCGGTTTAGTTGATATTTATTTATATATCAGATTTTTTGGTAATGTTTTCAACCCAATTAGCACATTTTGGTATTAGTCAGTTAAAATGACCCTGCGTTTTATTAAATTCGCACTTTCTTTTTAAAATCTCCTACCGATATGATCAATTTAAAGTCAACTGATGTCTTTGCCGATCGCCATATAGGGCCCGACGAATTAGAAACCAAAGAAATGCTTAAGTCTATAGGTGTCGATTCTGTCGATGCTTTGATAGAACAAACTGTGCCGGCATCTATTCGTCGCGCTACGAAGCTCGATCTGCCTGCTGCGCAAAGTGAATTTACATACCTGAACGAACTCAGAAAAAAAGCGGCTAAGAACAAACTTTACAGGAACTATATCGGTTGCGGGTATTACGGTACGATCACACCTGCTGCTATTCGCCGCAATGTGCTCGAGAACCCGGGTTGGTACACGCAATATACCCCATATCAGGCAGAGATCGCACAGGGCAGGCTTGAGGCACTCCTGAATTTTCAGACCCTGGTCTCCGATCTCACCGCTATGCCTATCGCTAATGCATCACTGCTCGATGAGGGCACTGCAGCCGCAGAAGCCATGCACCTATTCTGGGGAGTAAAGAATAAAAAAGATGCCGAGTTCAATAAATTTTTTGTTTCGAATCTGTGTTTCCCGCAGACGATAGATGTCATTAAGGTACGCGCAGAGATACTGGGTATCGAAGTAGTGGTAGGTGATCATAAAACAACTAAGATCGACAACTCTTTCTTTGGTGCATTGGTGCAATATCCTGCAGTAGATGGCAATGTGATAGACTATAAAGCTTTCGTAGATCAATGCCATACAGTAGAATGTCATGTGACTGTAGCCTGCGATCTGCTTTCTCTTGCGCTGCTCACACCTCCGGGCGAGTGGGGCGCAGACTGCGTGGTCGGAAACTCTCAGCGCTTCGGTGTGCCGATGGGCTATGGTGGTCCTCATGCGGCGTTTTTTGCTACCAAAGATGAATACAAACGCATACTGCCCGGACGTATCATAGGCGTATCTGTAGATGCACAAAACAGACCGGCCCTGCGTATGGCGCTCCAGACACGTGAGCAGCACATTCGCCGCGAGAAGGCTACTTCAAATATATGTACTGCACAAGCGCTCCTCGCTATCATGTCGAGTATGTATGCCGTTTATCATGGCCCGCATGGTGTGAGAAATATTGCCTTGAGAATCCATACGCTCGCGCTGGTATTGCAGCATGAGGCTAAACAGCTCGGTTATAAGGTCACTACTGACAGGATATTTGATACTATCACGATCGATACGGAAGGCAATAAAGAACTATTCTCAAAGATCAATTCGATCGCTCTCGCTCATGAGACCAACTTCCTCTACTCATGCGGAAATTTTGTCTCGATCGCTGTAGATGAAACGGCCCAGCCCGAAGATATACAGGATGTAGTGGCCATATTCGCCGAGGCTATCGGAAAGAAGGGTTATACATTCGATATCAATAAAACCGCTGCCGCAGTCAAAACAAATGCAGAACGTACTTCTGCCTTTCTGACTCATCCGGTGTTTAATACCCACCACTCCGAGTCGCAACTGATGCGCTATATCAAATCTCTTGAAAATAAGGACCTCAGTCTCACTAAGTCCATGATCGCCCTCGGCTCATGCACCATGAAGCTCAATGCAGCAGCAGAATTGGAGCCTATCAGCTGGGCTGAGTTTGGAGGTCTGCATCCGTTCGTACCGATAGACCAGGCCGCTGGCTATCAGGAAATAATAAAGGAGCTGGAAGGCTATCTGTCTGAGATCACAGGATTCGCTGCTACCTCCCTGCAGCCCAACTCAGGAGCACAGGGCGAATATGCCGGCATACAGGTGATACGTGCCTATCAGAAAGACATCGGTCAGGGCCATAGAAATATAGCGCTCATTCCAGCCTCGGCTCACGGTACCAATCCTGCTACTGCAGTGATGTGCGGATGTACCGTAGTAGTGGTGGCTACTGATGACAAAGGAAATATCAATTTCGATGACCTGCTGAAAAAAGTAGAAGAGCACAAAGACAATCTCTGCTGCTTCATGGTGACATATCCATCTACGCATGGGGTGTTTGAAGATAATATCAAAGACGTATGTGCACTGATACATGCTAACGGCGGTCAGGTTTATATGGACGGCGCTAACCTCAATGCACAGGTGGGCCTGACAGGACCGGGGTTCATCGGTGCGGATGTGAACCACATCAACCTGCATAAGACCTTCGCTATTCCTCACGGAGGTGGTGGCCCGGGCATGGGACCTATCTGTGTGGCGGCGCATCTCGCTCCATATCTGCCCGGCAATCCGATGGTAAAGACCGGCGGCGACAAAGCGATCCATGCCATATCATCTGCTCCATACGGAAGTGCGAGCATTCTGCTCATCTCATACGGTTATATCCGTATGCTGGGCGGCGATGGATGTACGAAGGCTACAAAATATGCCATCCTCAATGCTAACTATATCGAGTCAAGACTGTCAGATCACTATCCTGTACTCTATACCGGTGCAGCTAATGGCCGTGTAGCGCATGAACTGATCATCGAATTCCGCCACTTCAAGCATACTGTGGGCATCGAGGTCGAAGATGTGGCTAAACGTCTCATGGATTATGGTTTCCATGCGCCTACTGTGTCATTCCCTGTGGCCGGTACGCTGATGATCGAGCCTACGGAGAGCGAAGACAAAGCAGAGATAGACCGCTTCTGCGATGCACTCATCTCAATCAAAGGTGAAATAGAAAAGATACAGAATAAGACATGGGATGCTATTGACAATCCGCTCAAGAATGCACCGCACACAGTGGAAGTACTCACTGCATCAGAATGGACGCATGGCTATACTCGCGAGGAAGCAGCCTTCCCGCTGCCATGGGTACGTGAAGGCAAATTCTGGCCATCTGTAGCTCGTATCAACAACTCATTCGGCGATCGCAATCTCGTATGCACTTGCCCTGATGTGGCGAGCTATGCCTGAGATAGTGAATAGAGAATAACGAATAGATAATAGATAGAAGGTGGGCTTTGGCTCACCTTTTTTTGTTTATTTTACCTTTATTTTCATGTTACAAAAACTATTTTTCAGAAGAATTGCCGCAATGCTAATAGATCTGACAATCTGGAAGAAATACTCAGGCTGCTCCATAGGGAAGATCATGATATACCTGAGTGGCATAAGCAGATATTAAATGATAGACTGGAGGAATACGAGATGGGAGATTTGAAAATGAAAGACTGGGCCCCATCACACACAAAATAAAAAAAGCGGACAGTGCAATACTGCCCGCTTCTACGTTCTCTGTTTTTATTTCCTATCTGGCTATTATCTTGCCTGTACCGATCAGTTGATCGCCAGATGTAATCTTATAGATGTATATCCCTTGGGTCAATCCCGCCCTGCCTATTACGAATGCATCTGTCACTTCTCTGAAGTAGACATTCCTGCCCATGAGATCGCTGATCATGATGGTATAGTTCTTCGGCCCCTGATCACTTACTATTGAGAATGCTATCACGTCTCCGAATGGATTAGGATAGGCAGATACTTTATAGCGATCATTGACGGAGGCGATATCCTTCACTCCCAGCGTGAATATATTCTCCTTGAGCTCTATAGTTACAAATGGTGTATTGGTCCTGACGGGGGTATTGTGATCGAAGTATATGTCAGCGAAGTTATTGATCCTGGTGCCCGGCTGATTAGTAGCCTTCTGACGTACAGTGAATTTCACATAGCCATGTGACTGTAGCTGATTAGAATGACTATCAGGCAGCATGATATTATTGAATGTCCATTTGGCTATGCCATTGCCTTCCAGGCTGAACTGATATCTGGCACTGCCTGCTCCGGGCACTATGGTTTTGATATCCAGATGCGCATTGTCCAGTGTATCGACCAGCACTACCTTGGTAGCAGCGGCAGTACCGGTATTTTGAAACTGTATCACATACTCGAGGTCGTCCTGTGCAGTGACCCAGCGATCGATACCTACACCTGACGGGAATACATCTTTGCTATTCGGGTCAAATGCTGCGACTATCTCATGGCAGTCTATCTGTATCCAGTCGTCGAGATCGTCCTGCGGTACAGGTATGATCTGATGGATCGTGTATGGTGGAGTACCATGCAGTTCGCAGAATGTTCTAGGGCGGCTCCTTCCGGGATGATTTGTTACCTGATCCACCTCAAAACGGATCGTTTTGCCATTGAGATGCCATGGCAAATAGAGTGTCTGACCTGCCAGCAGTGTGAATGTATCAGTACTCATCAGCAGCTCATCCTCATATACCCTCGCATAGGTGAAATGGGTCATGTTATGATGCCCGCTGTTATGAATTTTGCATATCACCGAGTCTCCGGCGGGGTTTATAGAGTCACTCACTGTGATGTTGGAGCTATCCCAGCCCACACTAGGCAGCTGGCATAGGTTCTGCGGAGTCATGATAGCAGAGACACAGGCAGTCTGGCCTATGGTCGCATTGCATGCCACAGAGTCAAATATGGTGAAAGTGCCTGTCTGGCCGGGCAGCAGCGAACCGATATTATAAGTATATGTATTATTCACCTGCGATGACCAGAGTAAGGTACCGCCTATCGGGGTCACTGCGGGGTCAAATGTTACGATCACCTGAGCATTATTGATCTGCAGATTGCCCAGATTCGCATATACCACACTGTAATAGTTGCCATCAGTGCATAGTTGCTGTTTATGAGTGGCGATATCTACTATCACATAGCTGCATGTGTCGGCAGGGTATAGAGGAAAATTGATCGTGTCGGTGCCGGAATAGCCCGGTGATGAAAAGTTCAGAGGTATAGATACACAGGGTGAACTATAGCTGGAGAATGGAAGGTAAGGAGCAATAATGTGCCGGCCGGAGTCAAGCAATACATAATAGAGCCCGTTAAGGCCGGTATTGCTATATGTCAAACCGCTGTCTATCGTGATGGCAATATTAGGGAGGGCCACATCTCCGCTGTCGAAAACACAGTTGCCATTCATATCCCAGAATACCCTGCCTACGATATTGTAGCTGCCGCATACATAGTTGCTGTCGCAGGTAGGCAGGCTCTGCAGGTTCGAAACAAAAGAGTCAGCGGTCAGGGTCTGTGAGTGAGGTGGCAGACAGTTGATGTAAGTTCCAAACACATCGAGAGTTACTAAACTGGCCGGAAG
>CAIXBT010000131.1 GCA_903917755.1 uncultured Bacteroidota bacterium | reverse complement strand
CTCTCTCTCTCTCTCTCTCTCTCTCTTTCTATCTATTGGTAAAAGATTTAAACTCAGGAGCATCTTGGAAATCCATTAACGCAGATGGATACATAGCGGATTCGTCTGTTTATGCTTGGGATATGGATGCGTCTTTCGCGGGTGGACAAAATTTGTTAGTCATATCACAAGAGGCTGATAATGTCACGGGACAGGCTCCAGTTTATCCATCTAACGGGGTTCGCTTCGGGGCATCGAAGTTAAACTTAGTTCTTCGAGAAGTCGGATTTGACGCAAATCTTGACGTAGTTAATGCCCCTGAACCAACTGGCGATATTATAAATTCAATACACAATATTTCAGCAGATGTTCAGCCGTCTATAAGCTTACACCCTAATCCAGCGAATGAGAATTTATATATTGATGCTAACGGTATAGAAATTGAATCCATCAACATTTACGATGCCGTAGGTAGTTTGGTAACTCAGTTTTCAAAACCAACTACTCTTATCAATGTTAATGGTTTATGTCAGGGTATGTATATAGCGGAGATAAAAACCAAAGATGGTACAGTGAATAAAAGATGGGTTAAACTGTGAAATAGTGTAGTGTTTTTTTAACATTAACGCTCCTGCCTACAATACTTCTGTTCTTATCACACACGCATATTTTTTATGCGAGCTGTACTTTTTTCTTTTCAACCACCATTTTGTCACCATTAGGATTGGTCAATCCAAGCTTTTTGATTTTTGTGATTGTGTTTATGTTCAATCCTGTCAGCTTGGCTATTTCGATAGACTTGTAGCCTTTCTTCAAATAATTCAAAGCCTCCTTATTTTTCGGCTTGGACAAAAAAGATAAAACATCTTCTTTGCTCCCGACTGCCCGACCTTCATACACACCTTTCAGCTTGGCAATCCTTATCCCTTCTAACTGGCGTTCTCTAATCTGTGTCCGCTCCATTTCGCCAACGATGCCAAGTATAGAAATCATCATCTTAGATATAGGGTTTTCTTTACCTGTCTCATCACAGGTGGTCAAGCCCTGTGATAAAAAGTGAACCGATATTTTCTTTTGGGTGAAATAATGTATTGTATTTACGATGTCCCTCAAGTCCCGCCCCAACCTATCAATGGATTGTATGTCGTCAAACCAATCTGGACACTTGCTGATAAACATTAGTACATGGCGGAATAGTATTTCTTCTATTTTTGATACTATGAGTGAAAACTGGAAAATAATCTGGGAGATAAATGATATTCAAGTTCGAAATACACTTGACTTCTATAATCATCATAAAAAGAATCCTTTTGTTAGTGATAGGGAACGTAAAAACATCAACAAACAAGGACTTGATTCTTCAAAAGAATATTTATGGAAATGTCTAATTTCTTGCTTATTGACTACACAGCAGAAATCAGGGCCAACAAGTAAGGTCGCACAATTTGAACAAACAGTACCTTATCCATTAAACCTTCAATTTTGCACAGATAATATTTCAAAGCTTGACAGTAAAGCGGAATCAGTTCTTAAAAGGTTTGGTGGTTTGCGACGAACAACCATTATAGCACAACAACTAAAAGAGAATCTTCAAAATTTCAAAGAGAATGACTGGTTAATTCTTAAAGAAATAGAAGCGTTCAAAAAAGCGAATGACATTAACGACAAAACTCGTGAAAGACGTTTAGCCGGATTCATACAGGATGAAGTAAAAGGATTTGGGCCAAAACAATCAAGGAATTTTATTCAGGCTTTAGGTTTGACCAAGTACGAAATACCTATCGACAGCCGGATAACAAAATGGTTAAATGAAAATGGATTTCCAATTACATTAACCGCAAGCGGTTTATCAGACCCGTATTATTATCAGTTCATTTCTGATGGCATACAGGAACTCTGTGTTAAAGCAAACATTTATCCCTGCTTACTGGATGCTGCAATATTCTCAAGTTATGACAAAACAGAATTTCATGAAGAATAATACCTGCTACGCAAATACATTGCGTAGGCATTAATGATATTTGTAATCTAATAGAAGATAAACCACAAGGATATGAGTTTCCATAACAGCATTTCCGCCATCTTAAAAAATATTGAAACGGATTTCAAGAAAGGAGAGTTAGCGTACCTTGCAATGACAAGCAAAATAGAAAATCCTCTGAGAGATAGAATGGCGTTTGCCTTGCATAGTCAATTTGGTGGACAATATTTGATTTGCAGGGAATGGAATAAGGGTGAAAAATCTAATCGGACCGACATTGCCATCATTGATAGACAAACAGAAGAGATAAAATGCCTTATTGAACTTAAAGCTAACACAACCCCGAGATATGAAGAATCCCGCTCAAAGGAATTAGCAGCTGATTTTCAAAAAATGACTAGAGTTGCTAAAGATGATACGGAACTATATTTTGTATCCTTCAATAACTTCATCCAAACTTCTAAAGTTATTGACGTAAAGCTTGGACATTCTATAAAATACCACTCTGATATTAATCGGGTATTATCAAAAACAAATACTTCTGAGTTGCGCGATAATATTACCTCTTATTGGGAAACATATCTCAGCACTCATTCTCTTGATGTGAAGAAATACGAAACAATTGAGATTGGGGTAAGAACAGACGATGAGTATTATGATTTGCAATTAACAGTCATAACTTTTTTATATGGCCCGGTATTTAAAAGTGATTTGACGCATCTGACATAAGAACAGTTTCAAACAACGAAATATCTAAACATGAATAGACCCCAATTAGTAACGTACAAAGACTTAACGCTTGATGTATCACAAATAAAATGCCTGAAAGTACTTCCTGTTTCTGGCGAAAAGACTTTTGTTCTATCAATCGAGTTCAAAACCAGATATGAAGGATACATTAAAAGTCCAGTAACAGACCAATACGAGAAACTTGAATTCAATGATTCGACAAATTTAGAGTTTCGCAGCCAAGAAGCAGCGCGGGAAAGACTCGAAGAGTGGGAAGGGATATGGAGAGATTATTTGAGTCAATATGCTGGCTCAAGTTATTTACAATAAAATAAAAACGGACGCTCACAGGAGCGTCCGTTCATTTATAGAAACCAGCAAAGTCAGACCTATTTGATTTTATAACTGAGCGCCTTTGCTGCTTTGAGGAAGGGCTGGATATTCTCACTTGTCCATTGGTTGCAGACGACGATTATTTTTCCCTTCACCTTTACCTGGTCAGCCTCCGAAACGAAATAGCGCGGGCGAGCTCCTGAAATCTCACTTGCTTTTTCTTCTTCTTGGCAGACCCCAAATCTTTTAAGCAGCTCATCGGGAAAAGCCTCTTTGATTTGTTTGAGTGTAGGTTTGTGGTCTTCTACATATTGGCGTACCACTGCCAGGACCAGCCTCCCCTTTCCATACTCTTCTCCATTGAATTTGAATTTCTGGTTGTTGCGTCCTTTCTTAGCAGGAGTACCTTCTGCCTCAGCTTCCTCTATCAGTTGACCTTCTGCATTGACGATAGTCTTTTCAGAATAGAGCGTTTCGTCTCCTTCACCTTCCTCTTGTAGGAAGTTGTCCTTAGTGAGTTTTTTCAGGGCGTTAGTAAGTGCCAGACCCTTTACGCCGGTCGCCTCTGTGATGGCGAGTTTTGTAGATGGGCCATTAGCGCGTAAAAATTCAGCTACTGCATCAGCTGCTTGTTGTGTGTTCATTTTTGATAAATTTTAGTTTGAAAATATTTACAACACAAAAATGCAGGTAACCGGAACGGCAATGGAAAAACAAAGGAGATTCTAGCGTTTCTTAGCGTATTTAACTTGGGTCCTAGTTATATAATAAGTGTCGGCACAGATGATTGGCGACGACCTTTTTCATTGTTTCATTGTTTTATTTTTGGTCTGTTTTCGGCTCGAAGTATTAGTCTGTACATCCGCATAATGTGCAACAAAGGAAAGGGGGTCAATTGACCCCCTTTTTTATTTAGAATAGTACTTGTCATTCTTCCCCCTGATGAACTGTGTTGCGCTTGACAACACTTCCAGATTCATCATAGTCTATGTAACTGGCAATGCGCCCATATTCATTATAGGTTTGCTCTCTCTTTAGCTTCCCGCTTTCATAGTAACCTTTCCATGTACCAATTTGCCTTTCTCCGCTTTTCATTCCTTCCCACATCATCTTTCCATTCTCGTAATATTTTTGAAAACTTCCAGTATCGTAATTCCACTTCGTCCATACAGCTCCATTGCTCTGATAGTAAGTTGTTTCTAACCCCGTTTCTTTGCCCTTTGAATTAAGATGTACTTCTCTATATTTTTCTCCAGTCATATAATAGTCCGTTACTAAATCCGGCGTGAGAACGCCTGCACTATCGAAGTAGCGGACGCTGTAAGCTGTAGCCTCTTTTATGTCGGCAATTTCATTTCTCTCATTTATAGGAACAACCCATTTGCCTACGCGCGTGCCATTAATGTATGTTCCAAAACTAAATGGCTTAGTTGAATCATTTATATTATAGTAAACCCAAAATCCATTCTCCCGACCGGAGATATAGCTCCCTTTTGAAAGTAGTCTGCCATTGGAATAATACTCTTTCCACTCTCCAATCTTATTGTCGTCAGCATAGCTCCCAATGCTTTTTAAAGCTCCGGTATAAATTTTGTCATAAATCTCACTGCACCACCATACTTTATACAGACCGGATTTTCTTCCTGTCTTATATTGGCCTTCTTCTGACTTGCTCTTATAGTAGTCCAGTTTGCAGTACTGAACGTAGGGGCCATCCAGTTCACCATTTTTAAATGTACCCTTTGATGCAATCACCCTTTGGTTATTTGTTGACGCGGCATAATCTACACATACGCCATTTTCTAACCCATTGACATAGTTGTACTCACGGATGACAACGCCGTTTTCATTATACTCTTTATATGTGCCGTTTTTCTGACCGGCACCGTTTACATAATATTGTTCGTGCGGATGAATCTTATTCCAGTCATAATAACTGGATACTAATCTTTGGGCATTACAAAAGTTAGATAGCAGTAAAGCTGCAATTAAAGTGATTGTGTGTTTCATGTTCTATATTTTTTGTGAGTGTAGCAGATGTTTTTGGAAGGGAACAAATATACCTGCCAGATAAAAAGTCATATGATTCTTAAAGTTCAATCAGTTCATTTCAACCTTTTAGTTCATTCGGCTTATCGCATCGTTCCTGACGCTACATTCGAATAACAAAGAATAGACGTGCTATCAAAACACATTAAGGAAAAACTGAATGATAAGTATTCTCAAACAAGCGGGCGGACTGTCCGATACCCCAAAGACTGCAATGGTTTGGCTGAACACATTAGTATTGTATGTAAGACTAAAATCAGTGCCAGCACGCTTAAAAGGCTCTATGGTTTTGTCAAGGGGGCCAGTCAGGAGCCAAGACTTTACACTTTAGACCTGATAAGTGAGTATCTAGGGTACAAAGGATGGGAGCACCTGTTACAATCCTTAGCGAATACATCGCTTCCGAAAACGAAAGAAGTCATAAAACTCAAACCGGAGCAGGTAGGGAAAGGCCAGTCTATTATCCTTAGCTATGAACCAAGCAAGAAAATCGAGATGATAAAAAAGGAAAACGTCTTTTTGATAACATCCTCAAATGACAGGAAGCTTTTGGTGAACGATGAAATCAAATTTAAGTTGATAGAACTGCACTATCCTTTGACCTTGACCAGCCTGATACGAAAAGGGCAGAGCATAGAGGTAAGACAACTAGCTACAGTGAGCGGGATAACTTCAATCGAAAAGATTTAGTGCCAGCTGATGCACTACTCCGCGAACTACTTTTCCTGCCGGATGGTTTCGGACTCTCCTGGCGCACAAATTTCTAAAAGACTGACAATCGAGCTATTTAACCAAGAAAGGCTCCCAGAAGTCAAATGGAGAGCAAATGGAAGGCATTTAGACTACCCACTGGTGTCTTGTTCGTCTTTTGGTACTCAAATCTGAACCTTTTTGGCAAATTGGTCATAATTAGTGACAACTTCCTGACGCCATCTCTCTAGCCGGCGGTCAAGGAACCGGTCAAAGTTTTTAGACTTGATGAAATCATCTGTGAATCCATCGGTGGAATATGACCTGTCATTTTCAAGGGCATCCTGTAAATCTGAAAAATTAGATGCCAGAGCTGAGGTAAATTTCTGCGCCTCTGATTTGAAATTAAAGGTAATCTGATAGGCATCACGAAAGTATCTTTCGACAAAGAATTTAGCATTTCCTAGTTTACATTCATAAGGTTCGTTGAGTTCCATTTCGCTGGTAAGCTCCACAATCTGTTCTACAGGCATATTTTGTTTGAGGAAACTTAACCGGTCATTGCCGGTCTCAATGTTCTTGTCATGTGTGATACGCCGGCCATAAATGATGTAGACTAGGGAGTAAATGTTTACCGCCTCACTTTTAAAGTAGTTCGTCAAGGAGTGCCAGGATACTCCTTCGACATAAACTGTATAGCGCGTATCTAGTTTTTGAATGGCGATTTCCATAGGATTGTGCTTTCCTATATTTATCTGCATATTACCTATCGACTACATACTAACCTATAGGCTTAAATATCATAAATCGACACCCATCTTGTAGCCGCCAACCCTTCTTTATTTTTATAGCTTAATAGAGAATCGGTGCGCGTCGGGACCTGTAACTTTTCTATGGATACGATTTCAATCTTACTGTCAATACAATACTTGTGCATCAGGTACTCGGTATAAAACGCAACCCATTTTTTTATGTCGCCTTCATCATATTTAATAGATGACAGAATCCGGCCTACTTCTGCATCCATAATATTAATAGTGCTGCCATCTTTATTAATGACCGCCTTCTGGTAGTACTTTTCACCGAGCAGCATAATGTCATATAGATTCGCATTTGGTACAAGCAATGTATATTCCTCATTTAGCTTCGCAATTTTCGGCGGACACCTGTAGTGACACTTCAATTCAACAAAAACATAATTCAGATTGCGCAAATTTGCTTTTATACTTTCGTGAGCCATTCTATTATTATCAGACGTACAGTCTTTATTGAAAGATGATACGATAGAAAAACACTTAATATTGGGACTTAGCAGTTGCATGTGTGCAAAGTTACATTACGGAAAGACATTTAAAATCATTCTTACCGTATTCAAGTAGTGCCTACTTCAATTAGTCTCAGATAGCCTAATGTTCAATAGGAGCAATCAATCGGGGTAGGATTGCATATTGCCCCACTCATCCAACCATTGTACACAAGGATTCAGATGATTGTTTGCCAGTAACCATGCCTTGGAATCTTTTACATTTTGTGCATCCGCAGGTTGCTCAGCTCCTGTATCTTTAATAAATTGGATAGCTTCCTTGCACCCGGTATAAATGAGGTTGCCTGACCCGGTTCTTTTACAATAACTCAAACAAGATACCAAGGCTAGAAATTCAGCAACTACAGGGTCAGTAGCGAAAATAAGCTCTCTAAGTTTCACCTTGTGTCCTGTCAGGCTGCGAAGTTCCATCTGATATGCGCCTTCAAATTTATCTTGCTCTAGATGTACATACAATGCCTTATCATCTGGAAATAGTCCGGGACTTACTCTGGGCAGTCTACCGTTTTCACCTTCGCTCAAAAATCTTCTAGCTTCCTCCATTGTATCAAAGCCCTTACATTGGGCTTTCGAAAACCCGTCAGTGGCATTTAAAGCTTCCGGCCAATTCAAATATATCCGAGAACCATGCTTGCCATTACGTACAGCATAGATTTTAGTCTTCTTAGATTTCCCCATGATTATATGTGTTTTGCATTTTATAAATTTCTACGTGGACCGTTATCCCGCTCTTCAACTGACACCTCTATTGCCATGCGGGTAGCGCTTATCAGTTTTGAATAATACTTGGGGAATTTCAATTTAACCATGGTCCTAAATACTTTAGCCCCCTTCTCAGTCAGAATCAACCATGATGGTAACCCACCAGGGTCTCCGTCTGAACAATAGTCCCAATCGCTATAGGCTTCTGATACATTCTCGCCTTTCGACAAAACTTTGTTTATGAGCTTTTGCAACTGCTTCGGCGCCTCAGGAACACCAAATTCACTGACCATATTGAAAATCCAGACTGGACCGCAATTAATACAGGTTGATTCGATACATTCCTCTATGTATGAATCAGGCATTCTCTCGTGAGGCTTACCGTATAGTCGCACAAACCATTCGTGAAAGTATGCCAAACGCATGCCTGCGAATTCTGAAGACTCTGGCTTAAGTATCATTTTTTTCATGGCACAAAGATGTCACCATAAAAGATGTTCAATACTCCCTTAACTTCCCTATTGACGAGCTGATAGATATTGAATGCCGGACGCAGAGGTAAACAGAAATTACAAATACTCCTTGAGCTGTATAGATATTCTAAACCTATCTCCCGTGCTTACATCTGACATTAGAAAATTCCAATGTATTGATTTGATGTATTATTAATCTCCTTTGAAAGATACTTCACATATTTATCATCTGTAGGGTAACCAAAATAGCTGAGGTAATTGCGGCACACATCATATTTTCCTCCTCTCTCCACTGGAAATTCAAAATAGCGTTCATTTAATAATTTTGTAATGAACTGCCCGAGTGCCGGTATATTCCTGCGCTCCCATCTGTAAGTATCATTCACTGAATCGTAAGTCACAAATTGTATTTCACGCTCCTTGATTACGATTTTCCTGTCAGCTAAAGAATCGCAAAGACGGATAAAATCGGCCCATTTATCTTCAAAAATTATTCCTTGTCTCAAATTGTTTTTTTTGCCTGTCCCTTTTTTTGGCAACGGCTTTGAATACTCACCGGCTTCAAACTTTTCCAATACACCCATAAGCAAATCGTACCTTGATTGCAGCCACTCATGATATTCTATAGCAAGATTGCCTCTGTCGACCATGCTAATTTTAAAGCCAGGCCATGCACCTGGTATGACTTCGCGCATTTGAATACCTTTGTAGTCGATTATGCGATATGGATTCCAGTCGCAAAACTCAGAATGCAATCTCTTTTTTACGGATTCCTTTTCTAAACATCCATGTACTCGCTCCATTTTTGAAATCAGCTCTTTTGCGATTCGGCGGGCATCTATTTTCGATACCCGGTAATATTTTGTTTCAAGCGCCTTGTCTAAGATTTTCATCTTTATATGAAAGTCTGCTAAGTGCGGATATTCGATGCGCAATACTTCTTCCCGGCCACTTTCATCGTATGAAGCGGTCATGTTTAAAAACCCAAATATTTCTGAAGCATGCTGTTTGGACTGAAAGCTATCCAGCATCCGTAATAACATATTAAAGTTACTCAGATAATCTTCGTCTTTCCTTGGTTCGGCTGTGACTCTTGTTCTCATTTGACTTGGTATTGTTTTAAGACGCAAAGATACAGTACACTAGCTGATGCAAAAATCTTCGCCAAAAATTTTTGCATCAGAAATAAAAGTGTTATACTCTTTGAATAGTATGGAATTAAGTTGAAAAAAACTGAGTGCATTAAGGGATTATTTCATCGCGCCAAAGGGGAGTTAAGTGAGTTATTCAGTTTTCCAATTTGCTGATTTTTGTGTTTCAAAATTCAACAGCAAATATGGCACCTTACAATCACTCTGGAAAATCATTGCAGGAACAGCTAACTAGTCTTCAAGTGCATCGCTCTAAGAAAACTCAATTCCATTCCGGGATTGGCCCACCGCGAAACGCTATAACAAACAGGGAGTATACCAGTCAAGCTAATTCGGAAAAGCTGACATCGGAAACACATCTTAATAAGTACCCGAAAAATTTGTGGGTTACATTATCACAAATCAACCGTAATGGATGGCAGGTCAGACACGGTGAGAAGCCAACCACTGTGCATAGATGGAATAACGCGATTCCGGGCAAAGAACAATACATTCCGTTACATCTTTTTAATATAGCTCAGACCGAACTGACATCAGAAAGTCCCGTACCGGTTCAAACACGGCTGGTGTCCTCGCCAGAAATAGTGTCGGAAGAGTTGAATGATTCATGGCTTGAGAGTTTCACCGAGGACTTGATACTCCTAGCTGATGTAAAGGTTGTATACAGCCATAATCCTACCATCTGTATTTCAGTAGATAATTCGGCTATATGCTTGCCATCCAACTTTAGGCCTCGCAACAGACTAGAGTGCATTAAGGTCATGGGAGAGGTTTTTAAGATTTTGGGCTCTTCAGCGCTGTCATATCAAAAAGATAACCACTTGATTCTGGACAAGTATGGCATAGAACTAATAGGACTTCTAGGAACAGAGTTCTTACTAGAGAACTTCAGCGATAAGTATCAGCACACAGACCCCGAGAGAGCGCAGAGAGTTTGGGTGCTCATATCACAGATAAGCCCCATGAGCTATTTGCAAATAGCCAAAACATCCAGTAGTCTGAGCACAATGCTTTCATCTAAAATCTCAAACTACCTAACCCAATAGGGAGTTAAGGGAGTAAGCCTACTATGATATGTAGGCATCTTTGCAGTTCACAAATAAAAAAAAACAAAATGGGAAAAAGTCCAGAACAGGAAGCAATACTCGCTTTAGAAAAAAAACTTAGAACATCTGAGGTGTTTCAAAAATTTTATAAAGAGAAGTTGGAAAGAGAGCGGGAGGCAAAGTACATCTCAGAAGTACAAGGCTTATATTTTTTTAATGAAGTAGTAAGAGAGTTTAATGCACTTCACTCAGAATCTACTTGGCTAAGCAAAAGGAAAAGGAAAACGTTCAACGATTTTCTGCTAGGCGTATCTGCAGCCATCTTGGTTTTGCATAACGAAGACCTTGAAATCAGCCACGATTTCCTGAAGGAGGTTCACGCCAAATTTGAAGCATACAAAAGTGGTGTAAAGGATGTGTCTGCTGCTTTGGAAAAATCAATTCTGCAGAAATCTTGAAAACATGAATTTCTCCACGGCACAAGTATCACTTTATCATTATACCCATACCATTATTATTCATAAACGGACGCCATCTGGGAAATGATGATTGGGTATGATGTTGTTAGGAACGTTCCTGACGGTGACGTGCATCAGGTTGGAGCCAGCAT
>CAIXBT010000130.1 GCA_903917755.1 uncultured Bacteroidota bacterium | reverse complement strand
TATTGAAATGAAAAAGTTAATCGCCTTTCTGATAGTAGTAGCAGCGCTCTGCTCGTTCACATATATCCATTCGGTCAAACCCGCCGATGGGCCACATATCAAATGGCTGACATGGGAGCAGGCACAGGAAGCACAAAAGAAAAACCCGAAAAAGGTTTTCGTGGATATATATACTGACTGGTGCGGATGGTGCAAAAAAATGGATGCCACTACTTTTGAGAACCCGGTGATAGCAAAATACATGAGTGAGAACTTCTATTGTGTGAAATTCAATGCAGAAACGCATGATGATATAATGTTTAAGGGGCAGAAATACAGCTCTGACGGCCGCTACAATACACTAGCCACATTCCTGATGCAAAACAGGATGAGTTTCCCGACCACTATCTATCTCGATGAAGATCTGAATCTGATAAACGTAGTGCCGGGCTATATGGATCCAAAGACTGCTGAACAGATACTCAACTTTCATGCTACCAATAGCTTCAAAACCACACCCTGGGAGGAATATCAGAAAAACTTCAAGAGTAATTTATAAGCTCCTTTAGTCACGGCCACAGATCCTCACAAAATCGCAGAATTTACAACGCTCCTTATCCTCCGTCTTTTTGAATGGTTTGGTTTCATCCAGCATTTCGGTGATGATATCTTTTAATATCCGCTGAAAAACATCAAGTGCATTATCATCGATCACATCTTTAGTACCATTGAAAAGCAATTCATGTTTGCCATCTGCATGGCGGAGCCAGAATATCCCGGAGCAAATGCCCTTGGGCTGTCTGCCATACTGACATCTGTATAGCCAGGCATACATCATCAACTGAAAGGCTTTGCTATGATCCGGAGAACTTTTGAGCAGTTCCATATCATCGATCTTAACCTTGCCCCGTTTAGAATCACCCGTTTTATAATCTGCTATGTGAACGACCCCGTCTATCACTTCGACCCTGTCTGTGAGACCGTGAAAAGATATGGCCTGTTCTCCCAGTTTGACACGCTGCGCCAGTTTCTGCTCCAGCATCGTGACGGTGATAGTTTTTTTGTATTCAGCCAATCCCTCGACTCTGAGGATCTCGCTTTTGAGAAAATTGATCACAAGGCTTTTGCAGACATTATACAGCAAAAAGTTTTTCCCCTGCTTCAGAGATTCCTCTTCGAATCTTTCTTTCAGATAATCTCTTATCAACTGACCTATTCTATCAGTATCAGACAAAACAGACCTGAGATAGGAGACCTGCAACGGTTTGTTCAGAACGTCCTTATAGAGCATCTCCAACGCATGATGCACAGCAGAACCAATGGTACTAGCCTCAAGCGACTCTTCGATATCATCCTGTTCGCGCAGGCCCAGTATATTTTTGAAATAAAACTGAAGTGAACAATTGATATATCCGTTCAAAGCAGTAGGAGAAAGGCCCTTGTCTGCGAGATATGTGGTCAGCAATTTTTTTACACCTTCGTTTTTTTCGATCTCGATAGGCTGCTCTGTCTGTGTCACCTCTGCACCGAGCACAAAATTTCTCTCCTGAATATTGATATTCTGGAAACGCGTAAGTTCATGCTCTATCTGGAGAATGAAGCGGCTTTTCTCACCACCGCCCAGTATGTCACTCTCGGTATTATGCACCAGATAGATATTTTCTGCGCGTTGTATCAATCGATAAAAGAGGTATGCTGCCACTGCATCACGCTCTTTGTGAGTGGTCATCGCGCCGCCTTTGCGCAGGTCATAGGGAAAGAAAGTAGTTATACTTTTTCCGGAAGGGAAAATGCCTTCATTCATAGAAAGTATGATGACATTTTTAAAATCGAGGCAACGAGTCTCCATGATACCCATCACCTGCAGTCCTTCAGCCTTATCACTCTCGAATGGCAAACGAGTATTTCGCAGTTCATTATCGATCAGTTTCTGAATAGCTTTGATATCCCATACGGGTTCGAATACAGACAAGGCCTGCTGCAGGTTTGTGACTACTTTTTTCAGCCAGTACAGCACCTCTATATCCGTTTCCACTTCAGTGCCACCGCTCTCCAGTATGTTCATCAGACGCAGACTCAGCACATCTATGATCCGGATCAGATGCGCTATATATTCACCTGCTGTGCCGGATTTGTGAAAGAGGATATCTATTACTTCCCTGTCTTCTTTGAACCAGTCCAGCAGCTCTTCCTTATTTATCGTGATCTTGTTATTGGCTCTAATATATCTGACAGCCTCAGGTATACTCTCAGAACCATGCGAGAGCAAACGAAAATAAGTATGCTGCAGCAGTGCTATGACATCCCGATGATAGAAGCGTTTCTTGCCCGCAGAAGAAACGGCCGCATTATTCTGCATGTCGCTGATATGCCTCATGAAATCCGAGAGTTGCATATAAGACAACGGCAAACCCATCGTGATATTGACTTTATCGATCGTATCCGGCAGGGCATTCATCAGAGGTTGCAGCAATTTTTCATCGAGCAGCACGACCACAGTATCTTTGAGATCAGCCGGTGTCACCTGAAGGTGATTTTGCAGGATATCGCCAGCCAGTTTGGCCTGCCCGATATTTCTCGCTACACCTATCACGTCAATATTTTTCGGAGCCTCACCAATATACGTCTGTTCCCATTTGAAAACTTTCAGTTTCCATGTCTTCTTGTATTCTCTGAAAAAATTTCCGGCTTCCTGTTTGGCATCATTCAGATAATAAGTATCGGCATCGATCAGAAATTCAGCTTTATCAGTATCGAGAAGATATCCTATAATCTTTTGCTCGGACTTCGACAGACCTGAGAAACCCACAAAATAAATTTTACTGTATTGCTTGATATCCCTTTGATCAATATTCTCCGCTACATCACGATAGATCAAGCCATCATAAGCCTTGCCGCTCTCATTCAGCGCCTCCGTAAAGCGGAAATAGCTGTCGCGAAACAGATCCCAAAACTCACGATAGTGTTTTGAATATTCAGAGAGCAGCGTTTCTTCATCAAAGAGAAACGTATTGAGCGACTTGATATCATTAAGGTCTTTGAAGAGGCGTTTAGGATTCACGAGTTGTTTATCCAGCTCTTCAAAATCTGCCAGCATGGTCTGCGCTGTAGGAATGAAAGATTCAAAATCATCAGAGCCGCCTATGCCGGTATAAACTTTATAGAGCAGATTGATCAGTTCGACATTTTGTACAGAGATCTTGTCAGAGAGACTGTGTATCCATTTCTCGAGTGTTGTAACCTCAGGCATCCATGCACCTGCAGCAAGAAAAGGTTTGAGTTCCTCCGCAAAATAATATCCAGCACGGTTGTTTGGAAAGCATAGCAATACATCCTGCATACCATCGATATGGTTTCCATTGACATACTCTGCCACCTGTGTCAGAAATTTCTTCATGCCAGTTTTTGTATCTCTTTAGTGTCAGTATATATTATCCATTTGCTCACATCTGCATAGCCTCCTGCAGCTATCAGTCTCGCACAGGCCGATATCTCTTTCTCATATTTGTCCCGCTCATTGCCCGAGCGAAAATTGACTATCACAGCCCGACTACCGGCCTTATCTATCAATACCCTATCAGCAGTGTATGAATAATTGCCACCTGATGCGATCTGTTTGTTCCTATACACTATCCATTCTTTTGAGAAAAGGTGTGCAACAGTTTCAGCTGATAAGATCTCCTGAACGTCCCGCTCCAAAGCACTCCTTTCGACAGCGGTCAGTATTCCTTCCTGATAATATCTATTGATAATAACAGATGCCTCATCAGCATATCGTATCTCTGAGAGCACTTGTCTTAATAGATTAGAACCGGCGCCTGGTGCACTCCATTTCAATTCAGATGAACGCCTGATCGAAAGTTGCTTTTGAATATGATTGATAACGGGTGTGTAGATAAATTCATTGATCGATTCTTTCCTGATCCTTGTGACATCTTTTGATGTATTATCATCACCGAACTCATATGGAATGAATCCGTTCCAAAGGTTTGATGCCTTGAGAAACCTGATCAGCAGTGCAGTGATGCAATTGAGTTTTTCGGGCTCATGAGGCGGTCTCTCAGATATGATATAAAGCCGCTCCTCAGGACGCGTGGTAGCGACATAGAACAGATTGATCATGTCGAGCAATGACTCTGCCATTTCTTTTCGATACAGGCCTACATATTTTGTATTCTCGAGTTCTATCTGCACCGGCAGAGGAAAGACAGAAACCTTTCCGATAAAATCCTGCTGTAGTTCTGCCCAGAGAAACTTTTTCGTATTGCGCAGCTTATAGTCAGCATCAGGTATGATGACCACAGGATATTGCATACCCTTTGCCTTGTGTATGGTCAATACTCTCACTGCATCCATACTCTCCGGATATATGATCGACTTTTTAGACTTATTTGCCTCCCACCAATCTAGAAATTCATTGATCCTGTTGCCATTTCTTACAGAATATTCAAGCACTTCATCCATAAAAAACTGAATGAAGGAATCATCTTTATTCAGGAAATCAAACTTTCGGATCAGCGACTGGATCAGCTCGGGTAAACGGTTTTGAACCAGCTCATCGCTATTGAAAGAAGTGCCTGTCAGTTCTGAGATATACTTTTCAAAAGTGCTATAATCACCTCTGAGACGTGTATGCACATCTGCTCCATTAGCACTCATCTGTGCAGGCGAAGCATAATAGAGTATCTCGGAGCGACGAATGAGATTTTCCTTGTCTGAGATATAATATAGAAATGAAACGATCGCCCTTACTTCACGAGAGCGGCCTATCAGCAGGCTTTCAGAAGACACAACTGGTATACCCTGCTG
This sequence comes from uncultured Bacteroidota bacterium, assembly GCA_903917755.1. Taxonomy (GTDB): domain Bacteria; phylum Bacteroidota; class Bacteroidia; order Chitinophagales; family LD1; genus UBA1941. The sequence continues at coordinate 6,756 of CAIXBT010000130.1, read as the reverse complement.
CAACAGGTACGAAGCGATATCACTACCGATAACATTAGTGCGGGTCAGTATCGCTATGTCGCTCCAGGCATATCCCTTGTCGCGAACATTGTGAACCAAGGCCTCCACATGATAACAGAGTGACTCTATATAAGGCACCTCTTCTGTCTTCTCTAAAAAATCTATAGACACAAATCCTCCCGCTGAGTCGCGACCCTGCTGCTGCGCATGGCCTTCATAAATATGCTGATGTGCAAACTCAGGAAATGAGGAAACAATGGTGTAAAAAGAATTATTGAAATCAATGATCTCCTTTCGGCTTCTGTAGTTTTTGACGAGAGCCAGTTCTTCTGTACCGTAGTTCATGATAGCTACTTCACGTGCCTGAAGCATGAAGTCATCATCGCTTTTGTACACCAGCGGCAATGCGGCAAACTGCTCCACCTCACCACCTCTGAATCGATAGATAGCCTGCTTGCCATCGCCCACTATCAGGCTGTCTTCGACCTTCATCTGGCTATTCTCCACCAGCGGTAGCAAGTTACGCCACTGCAGCACCGATGTATCCTGAAACTCATCTATCAATACGCAGTCATACCAGTCGCCGATGCGCTCATAGATCACAGGGGCATCCTGCTCCCGCACTATATGGCTGATCCGTTCCTGAAACTCACTGATATGAAGAATATTGCTTTCCTTTTTGTACTCCTCGAGCATGCGTTTGATCTCAGTGAGCAGCATGAATGCATAAATATTTTTCAATAATAACTTCGCAAGCAAATAAGTCGGGCCATCCTTTTGTCTGGCCATCTGTATCTCTATGTAGTATGCTGTCAGCTGCTCCTGGATCGATTCTATCTTCATCTTATCCATGTGGCTGACTCGGCCTGATGCCCATCTGTTATCACTGATAGTTTTGATGACATAAGTATTCGGCTCCAGTTTGGCTACGGCAGGATCAATAGCCAGATTGTGAAAGTATCTGTGAATGCTGGCACGGGTATGAAAGAAATGCGATTCATGCAGATCCTGCGAACGTATCAACTCGATAGCTTTCACCGCCGGAGCTTTGACCTTTGCTTCGAAATTTACTTTCACCGCATAGAGGCTATCACGTGCTTTGATGAAATCATCGAGTTCAAATTCAGAGAGTTTCTCTATGTATTTATAAGAATCTTCGTTGAATAATTCTTTAGAAAAATTGATCAGTGCATACTCGAGGTTCCATCCCTTTCCTTCTACGAGATTATTTTCCGCAAAGTCTATCAACGCCTTGGTCACCTGGCTTGCTTCATCCTCACGGGCGCTATCCATGAGCTTTTCGACGGCATGCTGCAGGAGCATGTTGCTATCCATTTCTATCTCAAAATTGGATGAAATATGAAGGTCATATGCAAATGAACGTATCAGCCTGTGCACGAAACTATCTATGGTAGACACCGAAAGGTCAGAGTAGTGATGCAGCATATCCTGCAGTAGAAATTCAGCCCTGTCTTTAAGTATCTGCGGTGTGATATTGAGTGCAGGCAGAAGCTCCTTAGCCATCGCACTGTCTGCACTGCCGGCAGATAGCTCTTCCAGTGCCGAGATGATACGACTCTTCATCTCATTGGCTGCCTTATTCGTAAAGGTAATGGCGAGGATATGCTTGTATTTATTCATATCGCCGGACAGTGCCAGCCGCAAATATTCCTTCACCAGTGTGAAAGTTTTGCCGGAGCCTGCAGATGATTTATAAATACGAAGCATACTGAATAGGATACAATTTAAAGACAAGAGCTATTTAAACTCTCGTCAAAATTAATCTTACAAAATACAAAAGCCATACGCAATGTATATGCGTAGCGCGCAGATGTGGATAAATAGAATTTTATCTCACTTTGAAAGAAAACTATACAATTCTGGTAGCCCTCACCATGTCACGTTTGCCGTGCGGTCCTTGCAGCTTGGTGATCTCAAAACCGACCTGCTGCATGTTTCTGCGCACATAAGATTTGGAACAATATGTCACTAAAATGCCTTGTGGCACAAGCATATCATACATCCGGGCAAAAACATCAGCGGTCCATAGTTCAGGCTGCTTCTCCGGTGAGAACGCATCAAAGAAAACGACATTGATCGACGACGAAGCAAACTGCAGATCAAGAACTGACAATTTGATCTTGTGCAAAGAAAAATGCGGAGATAAACAGATAGTTTGATCCCAGCCTGCCTCGTGCAATTGTTGAAATTTTTCTTTATGCCCCACTATATCAGGATAATTGATGCGTGAGATGAGTTCTTCTGAAACAGGAAAAAGTTCTATGCTGTGATAATTGATCCGTATTTGTTTTGACTCGGCATATATCCAACTCAGCAGTGCATTGAGCCCCGTGCCGAAACCTACTTCAAATACATTTACCTCAGGGCCTATGCAGGCATCCAGACCACTTTTGATAAAAATATGTGTTGACTCTGCCAGTGCGCCGTTTCGCGAGTGATATATCTCATCAAACTGTGCCGAAAACAACGTATGTGAGCCATCTTTAGTTTCGATTATTTCTAGATCCATGACTTATCAGTTATAGCAAAGCTATTGGTTTTGGAGAAAAAAGGGCTTTTTTAATGTGAATATTAACTGTAAAATTGCCGCAATAAAAATCAAAAAGCATGGAGGTGATCAATAAAGGCAGGTGCTATGTGACGGGTGCCGAACACGATATTCAGGACCTGATATGTGGGTCTGACATTCGCGATGCGGTGATCGATGAGATACAAAAGGACCATCCCAGTTTCAATAGTGACTCCTATATCTCCACCAGAGAGCTATTCAAATACAGGCAGAGGCACATGGAGGCGATCGTCAGAACCGAAGTGGGAAAGATGACCGAGTTGGAGCAGCAGGTGCTTGAGAAATTGAAGTCAAATAAATTCATTTCGGATAATCTGGAGCCGGATATAGAGCGAGAATATACATTTGCGGAAAGACTCTCTGACAAGATCGCAGAATTCGGCGGCAGCTGGAAGTTCATCATCTCATTCCTCACTATGATGGCAGTATGGATGTCGCTCAATATTTTTCTTTATCATGCAAAAGGATTCGACCCTTATCCCTTCATCCTCTTGAACCTTGTGCTCTCCTGCCTCGCAGCGCTACAGGCACCTATCATCATGATGAGCCAAAACAGACAGGAAGACAAAGACCGTATACGCAGCGAACATGACTATCAGGTGAACCTCGCCGCCGAACTACAAATAAGGATGCTGCATGAAAAACTGGATCACCTGATGCACATTCAGCATCGACAGATGATAGAGATACAAGAGATACAGATCGAACTGATGCAGGAGATGGAAGAGAAGATCGATAAGCTGAAATAAGAAATTTGAAACTGGAACATATATGAATGAAACTGAGGTAAAGAAGGAGTCCTAAAATGACAGAAATTATCAGACAAAATAAAAATGCTGGAAGCTGAGATAAAATAGCTCGTCATCCTATTACGCAATGACGTGCCCAATTTGAGTTTTTCAATCAATAGAGCGCATTTCCTGTCATCTCAGCGGGCTTTGGTATCCCCATCAGTTTGAGAACCGTAGGTGCGATGTCAGCCAGTTTGCCATTGTGAAGCACAGGTTTGAGTTCATTATCGATCAGGATCAGCGGCACAGGATTTTTAGTATGAGCAGTGTTGGGCGAGCCATCATCGTTTATTACATAATCCGCATTACCATGATCTGCCGTCAGCAATATGGCATATCCATTCGCGAGACATGTCGTTACCACTCTCTCCACACAGGCACTTACGGTCTCACAGGCCTTAACCACCGCTTTGAATACACCCGTATGCCCCACCATATCAGCATTAGCATAGTTGAGGCAAATGAAGTCAGGTTTTTTTTCTTCAATATAGTTCACGACCTTATCAGTCAGCCCCTTTGCGCTCATCTCAGGCTGCAGATCGTATGTGGCGACTTTAGGTGATGGCTCCATGATACGATCTTCACCCTTGAAAGGTGCCTCTCTGCCACCATTGAAAAAGAACGTGACATGCGGGTATTTCTCCGTCTCCGCGGCACGAAGCTGGGTCAGGTTCAGATCGGAGAGTATCTCTCCCAATGTATGTTTCAGATCATCATTATCAAAAATATTTGATACCCCTATGAAAGAGTGATCGTACACCGTCATGGTCGTATAGTACAGGTCGAGTTTCTTCATACCCTGCTCCGGAAAATCCTGCTGTGTCAATGCCTTAGTGATCTCACGACAGCGATCGGTTCGGAAATTAAAGCATATCACCGCATCACCATCTTTGATCAGCGACAGTGGCTGACCTGCTGCATCTGTGGTGATGATAGGCTTGATAAATTCATCCGTCACACCGGCTGCATAGGAGTCATTCATAGCCAGCAATACATTCTGCGTCTTAGTACCGTCACCTCTGACCAGCAGATCATAAGCCACCTTGACACGCTCCCAGCGATTGTCGCGATCCATCGCATAGTACCTGCCGCAGACAGATGCGATACGACCTACCGATGCAGGCAAAAAGTCCATCAACTCCGATATAAAACCCAGTCCGCTTTTGGGATCCGTGTCACGCCCGTCAGTGAAGGCATGTATGAACACATCATTTGCACCCAGTCCATTTGCTTTAGCTATATCGCATATCGCGCGCAGGTGCGCAGTGTGAGAATGCACCCCGCCGTCAGACACGAGGCCCATGAGATGCAGCGGTTTCTTATTTAAAACACAATATCTGATGGTATCGAGCAGTTTAGGATTGTTGGCCAGTTCTCCCTTTCTGATAGCGATATTGACTTTCAGCAGCTCCTGATAGACCACTCTGCCGGCACCTATATTGAGGTGGCCTACTTCGCTGTTTCCCATCTGGCCTTCGGGCAGGCCCACATCTTCGCCATATGTGATCAGCTCGCTATTAGAATATTTAGAGTAAAGAGATTTGACAAAGGGAACATTGGCCTGTGCTATGGCGCTTCTCTCGGGCTGCGGGCCGTGACCCCAACCGTCCATTATTATGACTGCTACTTTGCGATCCATGTGGAAAAATGGTTGTTAAAAATGAATTTTTTGGGTATTATAGTATCGACTTAGTGTATTTGGCACGAAATTCGTACAATTTTTTATCACTCTTCACAAATGTATCAATAATAAAATGAGAGCTATCGCCAAATCTTTGTTCATCACGCTTTTTATGTTTGCCCTCACGGCGGGACATACGTATGCGCAGGGTTTTGACAATATAGCCGCCGATATCCGCAAGGGCGATGCAGCAGGGCTTTCTAAATCTTTCGGCGGAAATGTGGAGATCAGCATCAAAGATGCCCAGAATTCATACAGCAAGTCTCAGGCCGAGGCCGTGCTTAAGAATTTCTTCGGCACTCATGTACCCAAATCGTTTAATATCATTCATCAGGGGCAGTCGCCCGAGGGTGCTAAATATTTCATAGGCACATTATCTACTTCTGCGGGCACCTATCGCACCTATGTATATGCTAAGCAAGTCAACACTACCTTTGTGATCCAGGAGATCAGATTTGAGGCGCAGTAGATAGCTGCATTTCTACCCACCATTAAAATCGTGGGCTAAACATTTCATTAGCTTTTTGATTCATCTTTCTCCAGGCGCTCGAGGATCTGCAATATCATTTTGTTTTGATTTTCGAGATGGAGCAGGATGGTCTCTATCTCGAGTTCTGCACGGGTATTGACCTCAAAGTCCGCCTCTGCCCTCGCCTCACTGTGGCTGCCCTGCAGGTTCTGGCCGATCATGATCAGCGGCATGAGAAATATCTGGATCATATTCGACAGAAATAGCCAGAGCACAAAACCCGGATAAGGGTCGAAGCGCAGGTTCGCCGGCCCGATCATATTCCAGCCCAGCCATATGACCGTCCATACGAAAATCGTTATGAAAAATCCCATCGTTCCGACATGGTCTGTGATCCAGACAGCTAGTTTGTCGAGGTTAGACAGGTTTTCGTTGTGTTCGATATTGACATTGCGGATAGGCTTGAGCTGAAGCTGTAGCTCTTCGAGAGTTTTAGGTTGGATGTCGCTCATGGCTTTTATGATTGGGTTTGGGTAAATATACCTAAATATAGATAGGATGGATACCTGATCCGATGCGGGATATAAACACCATAGTTAAATCTGCCTAAGAGACGGGTGCGGCGGGATCATGCAGCTTGGTACGAGATACACTGAAAACGCCACGGCCCTCAGCTATTGGCTTGTCGCGATGATCGTGATAGGCTACCATGCGGATGAAGATGACCTTGCTGCCGCTTTTGACCACAGTGGCCTCGGTGATCATGTCGCGTGCCTGTCCGGGCTGGAGATAATCTACCCGCAGATCTATGGTCGACAGCTTATCGTTCTCATGCTTGAGCGTAGTAGCGGCGGCCGCACCACCCACGGCATCCATCGCGGCGGCTATCACACCACCGTGTATGCTGCCGCGCCTGATATCTCCTATCAACTCGGGTCTGTATGGTATCAGGATCGAAACGAAATCCTGACGTACCTCCAGCAGTTTAAAACCAACTAACTTATTGAAGGGTATCATGTCTTCGATAATGCTTTTGAACAGATCTTGATGCTCGTGCATGGTGTAATCTTTTTTGAGAGGCGCAAGCTAGTGAAAATAACGCTGGATAGTAATGACATTGTACCACCTGCCGATGTTTCGGTAGGCAAAGGATATTTCACACTAAGGCATGAAGAGCGACTCTAGCGCGAGTGTTTTCCACTCGTGCTATGTCAGGCACGAGTGG
>CAIXBT010000129.1 GCA_903917755.1 uncultured Bacteroidota bacterium | reverse complement strand
TCCCAGATGATCAGGATGCCACCATGATTCCTGTCCAGATAGCGGATATTGGTAGCGTGGTGTACACGATGATGAGAGGGCGTATTAAAGAAAAATTCGTACCACACCGGCAGCTTCCTGATGATCTCCGTATGTGTCCAGTATTGATAGATGAGGCTTATGGACATCATCATGAGCATCATGAGCGGATGGAAACCGAGCAGCGGCATCCAGAGCCAGAAGAAATATTTATACAGCTGCTCCACCCAGCTCTGACGCAGGGCTGTGGCCAGATTGTAATTTTGCGAGGAGTGGTGATTGACATGGGCGGCCCAGAGCACGCGTATCTCATGGCTGAGGCGATGATGCCAGTAGAAACTGAAGTCATCGGCGAAAAGTATCAGCACCCAGCTCCACCAGTGCCAGCCTATCGTGAAGACCCGGTATTCGTAGAGGATGGTATAAACGCCAAAGGCGAGGCCCTTCATCAGTACATTCACGACCAGCGATCCGAGCCCCATGCCGATAGAAGCCATTGCCTCTTTGGGATCGTCATAGAGGTGACGCTGTTCGCGCCAGTTGAGATATAGCTCAATGCTGATCGCGATGATGAAAAAAGGTATCGCGTATATCACAGGATCCTGCTCGGGGGGCATTGATTTGAAGATCATGGCTGATTGTTTGAGTTTATTTCTTTGATAATAGTGACGAACCACACTAATGACAGCAGCAAATATACTCCTGCACCGGATATAGCAAAATAAATTGAATAAAAAGAATTTATGATAATAAACGCGGCGGCTGACAGTATCAGGATGCGCAATATTTCAGCGACCACTACCCATTTTCTCTTTTCAAAAAGCGCACCGATGGTCTGTACGGTATATATGATCAGTACACTCGCTGCGGCTGTCTGAGGCCAGTTGAGGTTTTTCTGCCCGAACAGAAAGGCCGATGTGCCCAGCAGTAATATCACAAACTGAAAGAAGATATAATTGTTCAGGCGCGGTGAGGCTTTGGTATCGTACTTCTGAAATGTCACAGGACTTACTTCTTTGTATTCCAGCATACCTCCCATCTCTGCGGGTTTCCAGCCGGGGGCCAGTGCCATCATTTTCAATGCATCTACGGGCTTGACCCTGGTCATATCTTTGAACAGGTCTATCCAGTATTCAAAATTCACCCACAGCGGGTTCCAGCTTTTGGGTTGGGTAGTGATGCCGTAGACCACTTCTTCTTCCTCTGCCTGAAAGGTGCCAAACATCCGGTCCCAGATGATCAGCGTACCTGCGTGATTCTTGTCTATATACTTCGGATTGACACCGTGGTGAACCCGATGGTGCGATGGTGTCGCAAAGATATACTCATACCATCCGGGCATCCGGTCTATCACCTTGGTGTGTATCCAGAACTGATACAGGGTCTGCAGTGAGGCGATGGTCACAAACATGCCGGGGTCGAAACCGATCACTGCCAGCGGCAGATAGAATATCCAGCTGAATGCTCCCTGCACCCATGCCTGACGCAGGGCCACGGTCAGGTTGTACTCTTCGCTCTGGTGGTGCACCACATGGCTGCCCCACAGAAAGGAGATCTCATGGGCCAGTCTGTGAAACCAGTAATAAAGAAAATCGACCGCCAGAAAGAGCAGGATCATGGTCAGAATGTTGTAAGGGATGCTTCCCTTGAAAGGAGAATGCTGATAGATCAGTATATAAACGCCTATGGTCAGAAAGCGCATGAAGATGCCCGTGATCTGAGACCCGATGCCGCAGCTGAGGTTCGTGATGGCATCGTTGAACCTGTAATAAGGTAGCCTGCGCATACGAGTGATGAGCAGTTCTATGCCTATCAGCAGAAAAAATATCGGTATGGAATATACTATTAAACTCATAATAGGCTAAACTACAAAAAAATGCACTTATTCAGTTACGAGTTAAATCAACTGTCGGCAGATTTGAATGAATGGAGTTCAGGCGACAGCTATCAGCGGTTTAAGCAGTGGCTTTAGTGCGCTCGTGCCACTCCAGCAGCTTAAAGATAGGCTGACGGTCCACATTGCCCAGTTCGCAGCCATACTCGGCAGCCACGCGGCCCAGCAGCTCTTTGAAATGGAAAGCGATAGACCCGACGAAATGCACCGGATAGTTCTTATACCCTTCGAAGCAGGTCACATTGTGCTGAAAGAAATCTCTGAAACCCTCATAGACCATCTTCTCGATATACTCTCTGTCGGGAGACTGGGTGAGCACCTTGGCAAAACGAGCCATATATACATTGGCATGAGGCTCGTTATACACTGCCCAAAGTATTTTTTCTTTGGTCAGTTCATATTGGTTCAGCATAAAGTCATGTGTGCCCTTAGGAAGTTCGCCATAGAGATATGCCGTCAGGAGCCTGCGTCCGAAATAGCTGCCGCTGGCCTCATCGCCCAGTATGTAGCCGAGTCCGCGGGGCACCGAGCTGTCTATCTCTTTGCCATCATACACACAGGCATTGGAACCCGTGCCGAGGATACAGGATATGCATTTGCGACCGTCGTAGGTAGCCAGAGCGGCGGCCTTGAGGTCGTGATCTACATGTATCTCTGCATTGACGAAAAAATTGCGGAGGCTCTGGTGTACGATACCGTTTCTATCAGGGCTGGAGCATCCGGCACCGTAGAAATAAATTTTTTTGACCTGCTCGCGGATATTGTTCAACTCATTGTTTTTGACCAGCTGCTCATATATGGCCTCCGATGTATGAAAGAAAGGATTGAATCCTATCGTCTCCATGACAGGGAGAGTGCTGACGAGCCAATTGGTCTTGGTAGAACCTGAATCCGCGACAAGTATCATCTTGAGTATTAATTAAGCGGACTAATATATACCTATTTTCCTAAGAGCTTAAAAAAATCTGCCATTTAGACCAAAATCAGAGACGTTTGTATGTTTGATATGAAAGAGATGATTAATATTATGCTAAAGGGAGCTAATTGTACTGTATTGGATTTATGTCCCTCGCTCCGAAGGAGTCCTTTGGGACTGGCGGGGCTGTTTCATTCTTTTTGCTTTGACATCTGAAGTCCATTCGCATCGTCATTCCGATTGGGTTTCAAAAGGTAAGAAATGATCACCTGAGCCACCAAACCGCCTATCCCATTGTTTGTTACCGTTAGCATCGATCTTTACTATCCAGTAATCAGCACCTCCCTGAGATAGCTGAGTTTTATTGCCACTGATATTAGAGACAGATGTTCCCCCTAAAATAAATCCCCCGTCAGTTGTTTCAGCTACAGAACTCATTACATCACCGTTGATGCCCCCGAAGCGGGCATCC
>CAIXBT010000128.1 GCA_903917755.1 uncultured Bacteroidota bacterium | reverse complement strand
GGTCGATTATTTTCTGCATTACACTAAAAAAGCTCAAGGCGGCGGCTATAATGGCATGTTTGATTTTAAAAAAATGGGTACATTTAAAACGCATATTGCTGCCGGTATCTCTAAAGGGAAATTCGCTACCAATACACTAGCTGTGACGGAGGGAAATCAAGGGCCATATCGTCTGACAGGTGCCAATGGCGGTAGCTACCTGATCATCCTGGCCAATTCTGAAGCGGTCTATATAAATGGTCTCAAACTCACTCGCGGCGCTAATCAGGATTATGTGATAGACTACAACTCCGGTACGGTGACATTCACGCCTAAACGTATCATCACCGCTGACCTGCGGGTGGTGGTGGAGTTTCAATATTCAGAGCAGAGCTATCAGCGCACTATGGCCGATGCCCGTATCGAGTGGGCGGGCAAAAAGCTAAATACCTTTTTTGATTTCTATAGCGAGCAGGATGGCAAAAACCAAAGTCAGAACCAAAACCTGACAGACAATCAGAAAAGTTTTCTGGCTTCGATCGGAGACAGTACGCAGAAAGCATTTTATACCGGTGTGGATACTGTGGCTTATGATGTCAACAGGATCCTGTATGCTCGCCACGACACATCCTATATGGTCAATGGTGTAATGAAATATGATACAGCCTATGCTTATAGTACGGATTCTAACAGGGCTTTTTATGCTATCACTTTCTCACTGGTAGGTGATGGTCTCGGAGATTATATCCCTGCTCAAAACACCGCCAACGGCCGCGTGTTTACCTATTCGCCGAAGGTGGTCAGCGGCAGCAGCCCAAATCAGCAGCTTCTGCATACGGGTAGCTATTTGCCTATCGTGACGTTGGTAGCCCCGCAGCTGCATCAGATGTATACGGTGGGAGCCAGCTATCAGATAGACAAGCACAATAAAGTATCGGCTGAGGTGGCCATGAGTAATAATGATGTGAACCTGTTCTCTAATTATGGAAAGAAGAATGATGTCGGTGCGGCTGCTAAAGTGGGTTATAGCAGTGAGATCATCCTCAAAAGCGATACCGGCAAGGCGAAAGAGAAACTTAATCTCGATTTTAGTTATGAATTTTCGGAAACTACCTTTCGCGCTATAGAGCGATACAGGAGCGTAGAGTTCTCCCGTGATTTTAACCTGACCAATCCCACAGGAGTCACTTACAATGAGCATTTGGCGACTCTCAATGCCACCTATAGCATACTTAATTCCGGTATGGTCAGCTATCGCTTCAGGACCTTTATTCAGGATTCGGTTTACAAAGGATTTGAAAATTACATTGCAGCGAAATTCTCAAAAAAGAAATATGGGGTCAGTTTTAATACCAGTTATCTCCACACCGAATCACAATTGGGCAAATCTGATTTCATACGTCCTAATGCAGATTTTTATCTGGTCATAAAAGCGCTGAAGGGCATTAAGACAGGTATCTCCTTTGACCATGAGCTGAATATTTACCGCGATAAATTCACTGATACACTCAATACTTCATTGAGTCATATCTGGCAAAATTATCACTACTACATCGGCTCGATGGACACTACTAAAACCCAATATCGTCTGGAGTATATACTGCGGACGGAAGAAGCCGCCGGCAAACAGGTTTTTAAGGCTGTGGACCGGATCACCCATACCGTGACACTGTCGGGCTCTGTACTGGCTATCAAAAATCATACGCTACGCTGGAACCTGACCTACAGAAATGTGAACGAAACCGACACCGCCAGATCTCATGATGAACTACGCAATTATTATCTGGGCCGGATAGACTATTCATTCAATATTCTCAAAGGTTTGATCAAATCATCCACCCTGTATGAACTGGGCGCAGGCCGGGAGCAAAAGGTACAGCTGGTTTATCTCGTTTCGCCGAATAACACCGGAAACTATATCTGGATAGGCAAAGACCCAAGCCAGCCCAAGCAGTTGCAGGACTTTGTGCCGCTCACATACCCGACAGACACTTCGTATGTCCGGTCATATACTACCACACCTGAGTTTTATGCTGTCAATTCAAACACGCTGAACGAAGTGATAAATATAAATCCTGCCACTCTGTTGCATAAAGCTACGGGCTTCGGGAAATTCATTTCGAAATTATCCCTGACATCCAATCTGCAATTGACCAAGAAAATATATGCCAATAAGGATGTGGCACTGGGAGATTATTTTAATCCCTTTCCGGTCAAAGTCAGCAGTAAGGATACCAATATCGTGGCGCTCAATATGAACAGCCGAAACTCATTCTATGTGAACCGCCTCGACCCGAAGATAGGCGGGCAGTTTGATATTAATTACTCGCGTGGGCGCACGCTGCTCACATCAGGTATCGAAAACAGGCTGACCCGAACTATCGGGCCGACAATAAGGTGGAATATATATAAGCAACTTAACCTTCAATCCAGTTTCACCAATGGTCTCAAAGCCAAT
>CAIXBT010000127.1 GCA_903917755.1 uncultured Bacteroidota bacterium | reverse complement strand
AAGTAATATCCTATCTTAGATTAATCGATTATCTGCCCTAACAATGGGGGGCATCATAAAGTATGTTGGATAATCCCAAGTCTTATTTGCATATCTTGAAATTACGAGAGATATTAAATGTCTATTTTGTTGATAAACATCCACCCCATTATCCCAACGTATATTTTTTATTACTATACTATCTATTTTGAATGTATCAATAGGTTTCGCCTCAGGTAAGATGGATTGGGTTTCTAATACTTTCTTTTCATTAATACCAGATGTGTCTAAAAGTATTGTACCATTTGCGTAAATGGTCATGATTAATATCTTCTTATCTGCATCACGATATACTTTAAGAGTATTTTTACTTTGCTCAATATCAATATCAGTAAATTCTTTTCTTAGAGTTTCAACAAACTTTTTTACTTGTGGTTTTGATACAATGGCATCGAATTTTATGTTGTCTATTATTTCGATATTACTTGTATCCAAATTCGCAATTGGCTCCATTGATAATTGCAATTTCCATTTACTTGCCATCGAAGGAGGTGGTGTTATAAAACTGGTGGAATAGCGGATACTGTCAAAAGATATTGGAGCGTCAGTTTCTGCGGCTATTTCAAAAGTTCTTTTAAATCTATTGGGCTGTAATATTGAATCATATTTTCTATAGATAACTGTTATTAAGGACGAATCTAATTTCTTGCGAGAGTCAATATAAATAGTCTTATTCTCAGGATTCACTCCATAAAATCCATCCTGTTTGATTTTGTATACTTTTCCATCAGATGTGTAAATTGTGCAGTTAGTCTCTTTGCTGTTATCAAATAGTTGTGCTTGACACCTTATACAAATCAGAACTACAAAAAAAACGAGGAGTTTATTGCTTTTTTTCATCTTTTGACTTAACCTAATTTTTCTGCCTACTCTCTTTCAGCTTTTCGGCTTACGCTGTTAATGTTGTAAAACTTCAAAATTCAGATATGATAAAAAATAGCTATTAATGGCTATTTTTCTATTCTGAATAATTGTTATATAAGTGAATTAATTCGGCGCTGCTTCGGGCACCGGTCTTGGAGAGCATGTTCTTTCGATGATTAGATACGGTGTTTTCGCTGATGTCGAGCCTGTGTGCTATCTGCTTGGAACTGAGGCCCTCGGCTATACAGAGCAGGATCTCTTTTTCGCGGCGAGTGAGGATGAATTCATAAGTAAGTTTTGTTTCATTCATATTCCGGGGTTTTGTTATAAATATTACAAAACCAATTCATATAGAATATATTACATGCGATAAAATACCCATTTTCGGGGATACTCATTCAGCATATGGCATTTTTCATCCCATGAAAACGCATATCAAAAAACACTAAATTCATTGAAAATGAAGATGAAAGGCAGCTGATCAGGCGTTAACCTCAGCCCCGGCAAACTCCATATACTTGCCCACCATATCGCGACAGCCGATGATAATGGCACAGCGCTCATGCAGTTCAGTGGGCATTATCTCTAGTATGCGCTGGCTGCCATTGATGGCACGGCCGCCTGCCTGCTCTGTCAGATAGGCCATAGGGATACACTCATACAGCAGACGAAGCTTGCCTTTTTTCTCGCCTATGGCAGCCGGGTACAGAAATACGCCTCCCTTGATAAAAGTGCGGTGCATATCTGCCACCATTGCGCCGATATACCTGAGTGAATAAGGCCTTGAGGTTGGCTTGTCATGCGCGATACACCACTCTATGAATTGCTGGGAAACGGTCTCGAACTTCGAGAGGTTACCCTGATTGAGAGAATATATTTTTCCGTTTGACGGGATACTGACATGGGTGTGGGTCTTGTAGTAATGATTGTCATCAGAATTTAGCGAGAACATATGAAGCCCCTCTCCGGTGCTGAACACCAGGATCGTAGAACTGCCATAGATGGCATAGCCCGCTGCTATGACCTTATCACCCTGCTGCAGAAAGTCTGCATGAGTGACTGGCCCCGGAGCCGTGACGCGAGGTATGATAGAAAAGATAGTTCCCACAGGAGCGGCGATATCAATATTAGCGGAGCCGTCGAGCGGATCGACAGATACGATGAACCGACCCTCGGGCGACAGGGTGACCATATCTTCATTCTCTTCGCTGAGGTAACCCGCACATACACCGCTAGCCTTGCAGAGATCCATGATGATATTATTGCTGAAGTCATCCAGTTTCTGCACCGTTTCTCCCTGCACATTGGTCTCACCGGTGCTGCCGCTGAGATTGAGCATACCGATATTTCTGACAGCATGAGACAGGGCCTTGGTGCTTTCTGCTATAGAGAGCAGCATTCTGCTGAGGTCTGGCGAGGTAGTTTCCTGGAGGAATGTAGCAAGGCTTTTCCCTTTTTGCATTATTATAACCGGTTTTGGCCGTCAAAGATAGGAATAAGTCCGAAAGACGGGAAGTCCGAAAGACCAAAAGACCGAAAGACGGAAAGACTGATTAACCGGACTTTCGGACACGAGAACTATCGCTCCATAATGGCAGTGATGCCCTGACCGCCTGCCGCGCAGATAGATATCAGCCCGCGACCGGAACCTTTCTCCTGAAGCAATTTGGCCAGTGTGCCGATGATCCTGCCGCCCGTAGCTGCAAATGGGTGGCCTGTGGCGAGACTGCTCCCCGCCACATTGAGTTTGCTGAGATCGATGCTACCGAGGGCCTTGACACCAAATTCTTTGCTGCTGAGTTCTTCGCTTTCCCATATTTTCAGTGTAGCGAGCACGGATGCCGCAAAAGCTTCGTGTATCTCATAGAAATCAAAATCCTGAAGGGTCAGACCTGCTTTGGCCAGCATTTTGGGCATGGCATATACAGGAGCAAGAAGCAGATTCTCTTTATGCTCTACGAACTCGATGGCAGCTACTTCGGCGAATGTCAGATAGGCCATAACGGGCAGATTATGTGCCTTGGCCCAGTCCTCAGAAGCTAGTAGTACGCATGATGCGCCATCTGTGAGCGGGGTAGAGTTGCCGGCGGTCATGGTGCCGTT
>CAIXBT010000126.1 GCA_903917755.1 uncultured Bacteroidota bacterium | reverse complement strand
TTGAAATTAAAAACAGGTCCGATGTTTCATCATTACTTTGGGTAAGTACTCAGTGCAGCATTATAAAATAGGTTTTGCTCATTAGATTCCTGACACCCGACCCAACGAATACAAAAATACGGAATTATGCTAATAATGCAAAATAACAGTTTCACCTATCGTAGCTTTTCACCCTCCTAAATCCTTGGGCTGTAAACTCCCGGAAAGACTACTTTGTGTACCATCCATCCAGACTACTCGGCAGCAAATGCAGCGCCACCATAAAGGATATATACAGAAACAACCACAGCACATCTACAAAGTGCCAATACAGACCCAGCATCTCTATCTTCAGCTTGGCTACGGGATCGGTCTCAAATATCAGAGACTTGTATGCATCACGATCTGCCTGACGGGCACGCAGCAGAAAAAACAACAGAAACCCCACTCCCACCAGCAGATGCACCAGATGCAGACCAGAGATCAGATACAGATAGCTTCCCGAAATATTCTTATGAAAACTAATGCCGCCCGATAATAGTTCGTGCCAGCCAATCAATTGAAATATCATAAAAGAAAGCCCAAGCAGGGCCGTGATCAAAAGGGCCGTCTTGTATCCGGCATGATCATCGCGCTGGTTGGCGCGGCGCATCTGCCAAACGGTATAACTCGAGACCAGAATGATGACCGTATTGGCATGAAATATCTGTGGAAGGCTGAACTTATTCCAGACTGAACCAGCCGTGGTAGCGAAATAGCAAAACAGCAAAGTGAGAAAAGCAGAGCTGATACCTACTATAATTAAGTAGGTAAATACCCTGACAGGATGATATCTAAGCCTTCTTTTGAGCTTTTCTGCCGGTGTTATCTCTTTTATTCCCAACATTGTTTAGACGAAATCTAAATAAGCTTTATATTTGCATCAAAAGTAGAACAAATCCGAATACGAGCTGTTCTCTGACATCAAATTGTATTTTTGCAGGGGATGAATAAATCATAATCCATTCTTTGCAAAGAGATTGCGATAGAAAATAAACGATGAGCGAACAAGATACCATATTAGGTGAACACATCTCTTCTGACTACAAGTATGGTTTCATCACCGATATTGAGCAGGAAAAAGCCCCGATAGGGCTCAATGAAGACACTGTACGCTATATTTCCTGTCGTAAAAACGAACCTGAGTGGATGCTGGAATGGCGACTGACGGCATTCCGCCAGTGGCTGAAGATGAAACAGCCTGAGTGGCAGAACGTGCATTTTCCAAATATTGATTTTCAAAGTATCATCTACTATGCTGCGACTAAAAAGAAGCCGCAATATGCCTCTCTCGATGAGGTAGATCCTGAACTGCTCGCAGTCTATGACAAACTGGGCCTGCCCAAAGAGGAACAAAAACTGCTCGCAGGTGTCGCGGTAGACTTCGTGATGGATAGCGAGAGTGTGATCACTACGTTCAAAGAAACGCTGAAAGAAAAAGGCATCATATTCTGTGCGATCTCAGAAGCTATCAGAGAATATCCCGATCTGGTGAAACAATATCTCGGTAGCGTGGTACCTCCGCGGGATAATTACTATTCTGCACTCAACTCTGCTGTATTCTCTGACGGATCTTTTGTCTTCATCCCAAAAGGCGTTCGCTGCCCGATGGAGCTGTCGACCTATTTCCGTATCAATGCGCAGAACACAGGTCAGTTCGAGCGCACGCTCATCATCTGCGAAGACAATGCCTATGTGAGCTATCTCGAAGGCTGCACTGCACCGATGAGAGATGAGAACCAACTGCACGCTGCCGTAGTCGAACTCGTAGCAATGGATAATGCAGAGATCAAATACTCTACCGTGCAGAACTGGTACCCCGGCGACAAAGAAGGCAAAGGCGGCATCTATAACTTCGTGACCAAACGCGGTATCTGCAAAGGTATCAACTCAAAGATCAGCTGGACACAGGTAGAGACAGGCTCTGCGATCACCTGGAAATACCCGAGCTGCATACTCAAAGGTGAAAACTCTATCGGTGAGTTTTATTCTGTAGCAGTGACCAATAACTATCAGCAGGCAGATACAGGTAC
Organism: uncultured Bacteroidota bacterium; assembly: GCA_903917755.1. Taxonomy (GTDB): domain Bacteria; phylum Bacteroidota; class Bacteroidia; order Chitinophagales; family LD1; genus UBA1941. The sequence continues at coordinate 4,791 of CAIXBT010000126.1, read as the reverse complement.
TAAGATGATACACATCGGAAAGAATACCCGTAGCCGTATCGTATCCAAAGGTATCAGCGGCGGACATTCGCAGAACTCCTACAGAGGGCTCGTTCAGGTACACAAGACCGCAGAGAATGCGTATAATTTCTCACAGTGTGATTCACTCCTGCTCGGTGATAAGTGCGGCGCACATACATTTCCTTATTTGGAGATCAAAAATAAATCAGCACAGGTAGAGCACGAAGCGACTACATCTAAGATAGGCGAAGACCTGCTTTTCTATTGCAATCAAAGGGGACTGAGCAATGAAGAAGCAGTAGACATGATCGTAAACGGCTATTGCAAAGAAGTATTCAAACAGCTGCCGATGGAGTTCGCTGTAGAAGCACAGAAGCTGTTGAGTATAAGTTTAGAGGGTAGTGTGGGGTAAATGCAAATTTGAAAATGAATACAATAAAATAAACAATATACACTCCTTGTATTTTTCCCCCTCCTTTGGAGAGGGTCGGGGTGAGGAAAACTGATATGCTAGAAATAAAAAATTTACACGCAAAGATCGGGGACAAAGAGATCCTCAAAGGATTAAATCTCACTGTAAAAGCAGGTGAAGTACATGCTATCATGGGCCCGAATGGTACCGGCAAAAGCACACTTGCTTCCATCATAGCCGGCAAGGAAGACTATGAGATCACCGCCGGAGAAATACTGTTCGAAGGAAAGAATCTGCTAGACCTCAGTCCCGATGAAAGGGCACGCGAAGGTGTGTTTCTGGCATTCCAGTATCCGGTAGAGATACCGGGTGTCAGTACGACCAACTTTATGAAAGCCGCAGTCAATGCCAAACGCAAACATCATGGCCAGGAGCCTATAGTTGCTAAGGAATTTCTCGCGATGATGAATGAGAAGAGACAACTCGTAGAGCTGGACAAATCATACCTATCACGTTCTATCAATGAGGGTTTCAGCGGTGGCGAGAAGAAACGCAATGAGATATTCCAGATGGCTATGCTCGACCCCAAGCTCGCGATACTCGATGAGACGGATTCAGGTCTTGATATAGATGCACTGCGCATAGTGGCTGATGGCGTGAATAAACTGAAGAGTAAGAACAATGCCTTCCTCGTCATCACACACTATCAGCGCTTGCTGAATTATATAGTGCCGGACTTCGTACACATCATGTACGACGGACGTGTGGTAAAGACAGGCGACAAGAGCCTCGCACTGAAAATGGAAGAGAGAGGATACGATTGGATCAAAGAAGAAGTAGGTGTATAATTCGGCAATTCGATAATTTGAAAATGAAATGTGTCAAGTCAAAGTAATAATTAAATAAAAATAAAAGAACCCTGTATTTACCCCCTCTCCTTGGGAGAGGGGCAGGGGTGAGGAAATGAGTTTCACAGATAATATAGAAACAATTTTTGAGACTATTGATAAAGACAATTTATCAGCTGTCAGAGAAAGTGCATTAAGCAGTTTCAAAACACTGGGCCTACCCTCGGCACGTCACGAAGAGTGGAAATACACCCATATCAAAACCAAACTACCAGAGACACTTCGTCTGGTCGCAAGCCAAGAGTCGCAAGTAGCAAGCAAGTTGAAATACTTCAACTCCATAAAAGGCACCAAGCTCGTTTTCATCAATGGGGTTTTCTCTGCTGAAAGTTCTGTCATAATAGATCAGTCGGGACTAACGGTCGGTAGTTTAAAAGAGCTGAGCAGTCAGCATGAAGCTATTTTTACAAAACACTTCAATAAGGCCACAGACATTTCAAAAGAAAATTTTGCTGCACTCAATACTGCATTTGCGCAGGATGGGGCTTTCATTTATGTAAAGAAGAATACAATCGTCGAAGCGCCCGTTTTTGTGTTTCATATTTACGACCATGCTTCTGCAGATATATTCACTCAAAGCAGAAACCTTATTGTCGTCGAAGAAAATGCAGACATCACGATAGTCGAGGACTTTCAGAATAACAACGGAGAGAAGTTTTACAATCATGTATCTGAGGTTTTCATAGGCCAAAATGCAGAAGTCAATTATTCATTGCTGCAACTGCACAATCAACATACCACCTCTGTCAATTATGTCGAAGCCCGTCTGGAAAAAGATGCCCGCTATCATATCACTACGGTGACACTGGATGGCAAACTGGTCCGCAATAATATCAATGCTTATATGGATGGCGAAAATTCCCTTGCCACACTCAATGGCCTGTATATTGGCAAGGAAGCAAACCATATCGACAACCACATTCTCGTCGACCACCGTGTCCCCAATTGCAATAGCCATCAGGTATACAAAGGTGTACTGGACGATCAGTCTACGGGTGTTTTCAATGGTAAAATATTTGTGCAAAAAGACGCACAGAAAACAAACGCCTACCAAAGCAGCAAGGCAGTACTGCTTTCCGATGAGGCTAGCATGAATTCAAAGCCTCAACTGGAGATATTCGCAGATGATGTGAAGTGCAGCCACGGTGCAGCTATAGGCCAAATGAGCAAAAATGAATTATTCTACCTGCTCGCCAGAGGCATAGACAAAGAAACTGCCAGAGGGATACTGACCTATGCCTTCGCCAATGAGATCATCGCCGCTGTCAAGCTGCCCGAACTCAGAACCTATCTGGATGATAAGCTGAAAGAGAAACTGAACATCACGATTTAATGCCGTATTAGAATAAACAGACCATGAGCTTCCCTGTCGATACTATAAGAAAAGATTTTCCTATCCTGAGTGAAACTATCAAGGGGAAACCATTGATCTATCTGGATAATGCAGCTACGTCACAAAAGCCACTAAGGGTCATCAATGCGATAAAGGACTACTACGAGCATACTAATTCTAATATCCACCGTGGCGCTCACTATCTGGCCAATAAGGCTACCGAAGCATATGAAAACTCCCGCAAGACCATAGCCACACACATCAATGCCCGATCAGAGAGAGAAATAAATTTCGTGCGCGGCACGACCGAGGCCATCAATCTGGTAGCAAAAACATACGGAAGGAAATTTATCAAACAGGGTGATGAAATAATCGTGACCGCTATGGAGCACCACTCCAATATCGTGCCTTGGCAGATGCCCTGCGAAGAAACAGGTGCGGTACTGCGAGTCATCCCGATCAATGACAAGGGTGAATTGATCATGGAAGAATATCTGAAACTACTCAGTGCAAAAACAAAATTGGTATCGCTCGCTTACGTTTCAAACTCGCTCGGCACGATCAATCCTGTAGAGGAAATAATAGCCCAAGCTCGTAAATTCGGTGCAAAGGTATTCATAGACGGCGCTCAGGCTCTGCCACACATGAGAGTCGATGTACAAAAACTGGATTGCGACTTTCTTGGGTTCTCGGGGCATAAGGTTTTTGGCCCCACAGGCATCGGTGTGCTATATGGCAAAGAAGAAATACTGAATGAGATGCCTCCGTTCATGGGTGGTGGTGAAATGATCAAAACCGTATCATTCAAAGGCACTACTTACAATGACCTGCCATATAAATTTGAGGCCGGCACACCGCATATAGAGGGCGGTATAGTGCTCGGAGAGTCGATCAGCTATATTAATGAAATAGGCCTCGACAAGATAGCCGCATATGAGCATGAACTTTTAGTATATGGTACTGAGAAACTCCTGCAGATAGAGGGTCTGAGGATCATTGGTACTGCAGATCATAAATCATCAGTCATATCATTTCTCATCAATGATATTCATCCATATGATGTCGGAATACTGCTAAATGAACAAGGCATTGCTATCCGCACCGGACACCATTGCTGCCAGCCACTCATGGAGAGACTGGGCATCGAGGGCACATGCAGGGCATCGTTTGCGTTTTACAATACTAAAGAGGAAATAGACAGTCTGTCAATAGCGCTCACAAAAGCTATCAGCATACTAGCATAATATCTCTGCTGCAAAAGATCACATGAGTTTATAAGCATTGAGAAAGTCCTCTTTCTTTCTGACTGATACGTCAATGATCTTGCCATCACTCATCACCACATATCCTCCCCTGCCCTTAATATACTTTGACACTTTATTTACATTGACTATATACTGTCTGTGTATCCGGCAAAAAAGAGGTTCCGGCAGGAGATCTTCATAGGTTCCTATCTGACGTGTTACGACAGGGTTCTGGCCATTGACCAGAAAAAAAGATGTATAGTTTCCATCACTTTTGCAATATAATATATCATCAATATTGACGAATATCATGCCATCCATGGTAGGCAAAGAGAGTCTCTGGAGTCGGGCTGGTTGGGCCAGATTTTGGAGTAGCAGATTTAAACCCTGGCTTACACTCTTGTTCTTTATCTGCAGTTGCGCTTTCTTGACTGCCTCAAGCAATTCTGTAATGTCAATTGGCTTGAGCAGATAATCGATCGCAGAATATTTGATAGCCCTGATAGCATAATGATCGAACGCTGTGACGAAGATCACTCCGAAATTGATCTGGTCAAATTTCTTCAGCAGGTCAAATCCATTTCCATGTGGCATCTCCACATCCAGAAACACGATATCGGGTCTTTTATCTCTGATCAGCGCCTCTGCGTCCTTAGCAGAATGGGCTATACCTTCCACCTCCACATCGGGGCAATACCTGTTCAAGATCATCTGCAGATTTTGAGCCACCAGAATTTCATCATCTACTATTATTTATGATGCCCCCCAAAATTAGGACAGGTAGTTAAGATAGATTTTTTCATCTTAAATTACCGTCAAATGGCTAAACAAACACGTAGAAAATTCAAAGGGGACTTCAAGTCCAAAGTAGTGCTGGAGGCACTAAAAGAGCGC
>CAIXBT010000125.1 GCA_903917755.1 uncultured Bacteroidota bacterium | reverse complement strand
GCAATAGTCGCACCAGCTACGGTCACGATGCCCTGAGAGAGACCGTTGGCTCCATCCTGGCCTCTGCCACCGTTTCCTCCGTTTCCACCATTACCACCATTACCACCATTACCACCATCACAGCCACCATGGTTAGCACCTCCATTACCTCCGGCACCTCCCGAACCGGGTTGTCCGTTAGCACCTATACCTCCTGTACCACCGGCACCGGGTATCACATATGAAGTTACGACCGCTCCGGTAGTTCCTGCACCACTGGCATAGATACCAAAGGAACCGCCACCGCCCCAGCCGCCTGTGCCGGGGAGACCACCGTTTCCACCACTACCACCACTACCACCATCAGGCGCTCCGCCGCCGCAGCCGCAAGTACAACATGTACCAATATCACCGCCGCCGCCGCCGCCACCGCCACCGCCGCCATATCCATTCGAACCGCTAGCGCCGACACCACCCGGTATATAATGAGTAGGAGAAGGTACCGGAGTACCTGGTCTGTTTCCTGCTGAATATCCTGCGCCTCCTGCGCCACTACCACCGTTTGTTCCGGCTTGTCCCGAAGATCCGTTAGCACCGCACCCTACAGTATTACATCCTGTACCTCCGGTACCACCACCTGCATTACCTCCGGGAGCTCCTCCGTTACCACCACCACCGTTACCGCCAGAGCTACCGCTGCCGCCACATTTCTGCTGGCTGCCGCCGCCGCCGAAACCACCACCACCGGCACCGCCGGCACCGCCAGATCCGCCGGGAGTGGTCCCGTTGACACCAGCCGCTCCAGCGCCTGCGAATATTTGGGTTCTAATTACTTTGAAATTTCCAGAACCCCCATAGGCCAGCACACCGTAATTTGAATAACCTTCTCCATTAGCGGCATTACTGCTAATATCTAATGTACGTATGGTCACATCTTGCAGCTCCCAATTGCTGGCACCGTTTGAAACGAAACCAACCCTGTGTGCTACATCATTATTTATCACCTGAGTTCCTGAACAGTATATCACTGTACTATCTGAGTTTACTTTAGCCCAGATTCCATTCGTGATCACGTAGCTACCATCTATAACCAGATTGCTTACCATTACCAAAGGCACTGATTCATGATATGTACCTACTCCAAGTCTGATCCCTGTTCTTCCTGCCAGTTTGGTCAGTGCGTATGCTATTGTTTTAAAAGGCACATCCGGTCCACCTGCATATACTGAGTCGACTCCCGAAGGGGCTACATAGGCAAAGTTGCAATCTGATGAACCCACCGTGACCACACAGGTAGCCGCCGAAACATTCGGAGGACATGGTGTGAGGTAAGTGAGGTTGATATTATATGTACCGGGATTGACGGGGGCCGTCCATACGAAACTTGATGAGTTTCCGGTGGTCGGTGCACCGCCGCTGGCAGTCCAGTTATAACCTGTAGCACCTATTACGGCTCCCGGTGTTGGGGCTGTAAGTATATTTAGTATATGAGATGATCCAGGCAGTACGGTAGATCCGCAAATACCCGAAATGATCGGTGGAACCGGATCGCCAGGTGCGCCGATAGGATTATATGTCACCACAGCACAGTTTGATATTGTAGTGTGGCTGCTGAAATCAGCTGCACAGTTTGAAGTGACCAGGCAACGATACAAACGTGTACCTCCGGTCTGCGGAGGTGTGAAAGAACTGCTTGTGGCATTATTGACATTGGTCCAACCGGTACCTGGGCATGCCGTGCTGTTTGATACCTGCCACTGATAGTTCTGTCCGGTATTCCATCCGTATGCATCCAACTGAGCTGCTACTGTCAATGTAGTGGCTGTACCAATACATAAAGAAGTATTAGGTGCTGGCTGAGTGATCAGTGTAGGAGGATAGTTATAAGACCATGAGAATGAATAATAGAAACGATAGTTGCCGCACCATGCCGAGATCGTATTGTGAGTCACGCATGGGGCTGAATCCATAAAGTTCACAACAGCCAGATTAGGATTTTGGCACTGATACCAATCTCCATATACTGAAGGAAAACAGGTAAAGAAATTGTATGATTCGAAAGTACAATTGTTGCCACTGCTGCAATTTTTCTCAAAAGCATCATTCATTCCAAGCGTAAACTGAGAGGCACTACTATTGGTTACATTCCAGATCAATATATTCTGAAGCTCGATAGTATTAGGATCTTCATCATAATGTATACATATAGGACCATTCAGAATGGAACCCGGGCCGTTATCTACGGCCGTTATCTTCCAGGTCGGATCGGGATTGCCGCAAGCGGTACAATCAAAATAGCTGGTTCGCTCCACAGCAGTAATATGCACCTGCAGGTTCACAGTTTGTGCAAATGTGACCTGAATAGCAGAGAATAATAGTATAGCAGAGAGTAGATTTTTCAATCTCATAAATAAAGGTTTTGCTTCAAATATACACATTGAACCCATTAATTAAAAAAAATCAAAAAAAAAAGAAAGTCAGCCTCCGAAACCATTGATATTCCTGACAATTATTATTTTTTTATATTTATAAAAAACATATTTACTTCACTAAAATAATAGTCTTATCCACATCAGCCCGGAAGCTCGTATTTCAGATGTTTTTAATGCAATATCGATGTTCGGGGAGACAATTTAGAGCAGGCTTTCTGGCCAAATCGAACATGAGAAATCCCGCCGAATAAGGCCTGATATTACTTCCGTTCAAGATTCCCACAATTTATCCACAAAATACCGTTATTTTGGTTTTTTTAATAGGTCTAAAACATAGTATTGTCAAAGGTTTTCCCTATTTTCGACCGTTCGAAAAAATAAACAAGAAATGAGTACACAAATGGCAGTAGATAACGAGTTGGTCCCAGAGAAAAAAGAGTATTCGGCAGATTCCATTCAGGTATTAGAAGGTCTCGAAGCCGTGCGCAAGCGCCCGGCGATGTATATTGGCGATATTGGCGTAAAAGGATTGCACCACCTGGTGTATGAAGTGGTCGATAACTCCATTGATGAGGCGTTGGCAGGTTATTGCAAAAATATCTATGTCACCATCCTTCCAGACAATTCTATCCGCGTGAAAGATGATGGTCGCGGTATACCTGTAGGTTGGCATGAGAAAGAACAGAAATCTGCCCTTGAGGTGGTCATGACCGTGCTGCACGCAGGTGGTAAATTTGACAAGGATTCTTACAAAGTATCAGGCGGTCTGCACGGTGTGGGCGTCTCGTGTGTGAATGCATTATCCGATCCACTTCTTGTAGAAGTGCACATTGGCGGCAAAAAATATGAGCAGGAATACAGAGAAGGCAAACCACTCTATGCTGTCAGGGAAATAGGCACGACAGACCACAGGGGTACTATCGTGACTTTTAAACCTGATGCGACGATCTTCCAAGCCACCGTATATAATTTTGAAACACTGGCATCACGTCTTCGTGAGCTTTCATACCTCAACAAAGGCATCAATATCACACTGACTGATGAAAGAGATGTAAACCCTGACGGCACATTCCGCACAGAGTTCTTCCATAGTGAAGGTGGCCTCATAGAGTTCGTGAAATACCTTGACTCTACCCGTGAGCCGCTGATTCCTGTGCCGATCCATGTAGAAGGCCAGAGAGATAATATCATGGTGGAGGTAGCTCTGCAGTACAATACTTCATACGGTGAGAATATCTTCTCGTATGTCAATAACATTCATACACTCGAGGGCGGTACACACGTAGCGGGTTTCCGCCGTGCACTAACCCGTACATTCAAAAGCTACGGTGAGAAAAATAAATTTTTCGAAAAGCTGAAAATGGAGATCGTGGGTGATGACTTCCGTGAAGGCCTCACCGGTATCGTATCGGTGAAAGTACCCGAGCCTCAATTCGAAGGACAGACCAAGACCAAACTCGGCAATAATGAAGTGGCAGGTGCAGTAGAGCAGATATTCGGAGATGTGCTCAACCACTATCTGGAAGAAAACCCTAAGCAGGCCAAACTGATATTTGACAAAGTGGTGCTAGCAGCTACTGCCCGTCACGCTGCCCGCAAGGCACGTGAGATGGTACAGCGCAAAGGAGTATTCAGCGGAGGCGGACTACCCGGCAAACTCGCAGACTGCTCATCAAAAGACCCGGGTGAGAGCGAGATATTCCTCGTAGAAGGTGACTCGGCGGGTGGTACGGCTAAACAGGGCCGCAACAGAGCATTTCAGGCTATCCTGCCACTGAGAGGTAAGATCCTCAACGTAGAGAAAGCTCTGGAGCATCGCATATATGAGAATGAGGAGATCAGGAATATGTTTACCGCACTCGGTGTCAAGATCGGCACGGCGGAAGATTCCAAGCAGCTCGACATATCTAACCTCCGTTACCACAAGATAGTCATCATGTGCGACGCCGACGTGGATGGCTCTCACATCACTACGCTGATACTGACGTTTTTCTTCCGCTATATGAAGGACCTCGTGGAGAAAGGAAATATATACATCGCGCAGCCGCCTCTATACCTCGTCAAAAAAGGCAAAGAGCAACAATACTGCTGGAATGACCAACAGCGCGAAGCAGCTACCCTGGCACTAGCCAAAGGAGGCAGCACTGACAATGTAGTGGTACAGCGATATAAAGGTCTCGGTGAGATGAACTCAGAGCAACTCTGGGAGACGACCATGAACCCCGATACCCGTACACTGAAACAAGTCAACATAGAAAGCCTCGCTACTGCCGATCATATCTTCTCCATGCTGATGGGTGACGAAGTACCACCGCGCAGAGAATTCATCGAGGCTAATGCCAAGTACGCAAGAGTGGATGCGTAGGGAGACTTGAGACGTTAGATTTGAGACAATAGATAATACAGAAATACAAGGCTGGTGGAGACACCGGCCTTTTCTATTACAAAAAAATTATATTTAATTTGTACCTGCAAAAACTCATGAAAATGAAAAAGTCAATACTATTCTTCTTCTTATCTCTGGCTATTTATTTCGCCTTCGGTCAATGTGGCCCATACAGATTGAATGGATCCTGTACATCTGTACCTACACTAACGGGGGCAGCTGCTGCTGCCAAAATAATATGGGAATATAACGGGATAGTATATGACACCCTTCATCGAGGGGCAATCGGACCTGTCACTACGGTGGCGGGGGGAAATGGACAAGGTAGTGCTGCGAATCAGTTAAATGGTCCCTCTGGAATATACGCGGATAGATCAGGCAATCTTTATATATCTGATGCGGGCAATAACCGCATCCAAAAATTCCCTGCAGGTAGTACATCTGCCACCAATGGAATATCAGTAGCCGGATCGTATAGCGCTGTTTCTGTATGTTTAGATAGCACGGGGAATATCTATGTGGTCGATTTCAGCGATGATCAAATTAAAAAATTCCCGGCCAATAGCACCATAGATACTAATGGGGTAATCATTATAGGGCAAACCGGATCCGGTTCTGGCGCCAGTTTTCTTAGTTCACCGTATGGAGTATTCGTAGATAACTCTGGTTATATCTACGTGGCTGATTATGATAATTCTCGTATTCAAAAATTTCCTCCTAGTAGCACTCAGGGTACCAATGGTACGACCGTAGCAGGAGGAAATTACCAAGGAACTGCCGCTAACCAGATATCCCCCTATGGTGTATATGTCGATGCTATTGGGAACATTTATGTAGCTGATGCATTTAACCATCGCATACAAAAATTCCCTTCAGGCAGCACCTCTGCCACTAATGGCACAACCGTAGCCGGGGGAAATGGAGCAGGAAGTGCTGCCAATCAATTAAATTACCCAACCGGTGTATTTGTCGATAGCCTTGGCAATATATATGTAGCTGATGAATTTAATAACCGTATTCAAAAGTTCCCGGCGGGAAGCACATCTGCCACCAATGGAATAACTGTGGCGGGGGGAAATGGAAATGGGAGCAATGGGGATCAATTAAGCAACCCGCGAAGTGTCTATGTAGACCGACTGGGCAACATTTATATAGCTGATGAACAAAATAATCGCGTTCAAAAGTGGTCTCAACCCGCGATTTTCGGTATCGATACCGCACTCTCATTTAATGCTACGGGTACCTTTTCAGCTATTGTTATTGACACATTCGGCTGTATAGCATATTCAGACACTATCAGTATAAATCTTAATCCTCAGGCCAGTATTTCTCAAAATATATGTCATGGCCACACCTATGCTTTTAATGGACATAACTTAACCACTTCAGGTACTTACTCAGATACAACGATTTCTTCAGGAGGTTGCGACAGCATAACCACCTTAACCCTTACGGTCTATCCTATTTCCTCCGACAGTATTTCACGAAGCATCTGTCAAGGGGACACTTATACTTTTAATGGTAATAACGTGGCTAACGCTGGCATATATTATGATACATTAGTTGGCATGGGTGTACATGGATGCGATAGTGTCGTGACTCTGATACTAAATGTTTACCCTTTGGCTATCGGCAGTGTCACTCAGGCCATATGCCCGGGCAGTCATTATACTCTTGGCACTAATACCTATACCACCACAGGCATTTATACCGATACGCTCACAGGTGCTGCGATGCATGGCTGTGACAGTATTGTGACTCTCAATCTGATCGTACTGGATACTACCACTGCTTATTTTCACCTGCAGCCATCCGACAGTGCTCATGTCTGGTTTATCATCAATCAAAGTTTCGGCACTAACCTGACCTATGTATGGAATTGGGGAGACAGTACATCAAGCACAGGCGATACTCCCTCTCATATTTATGCCGTAGCTGGATATTATAATATCTGCGTGACAGTAACAGATAGTGCAGGTTGCTCTGCCATGTATTGCGACACGAACGTTTATTTATTTAAAGATCAATCCGGGCAAATGGTATATGTGAGTGTACTGCCGCAATATCCCGCAGGTATCAATACCATCAACTCCGACCACCTGAACATAAACTACTATGGCAGTGCGGTGCACTTCTCAGAGGCATTACAAGCTCCTACACAACTAAAACTTTATGACCTGTCGGGCAGAGTAGTGATGGAGCAGGATAATTTCGGAGGAAGTGTATGGAATGTCAATGCTGATATAGCACAAGGTGTCTATGTCCTGCAATTACAGAATGGGAGCTATAGTCTGTCAAAAAAACTGATGATACTGAAATAAAAGAAAGCCAGCACTCATCCAAGCTACCGACCTACCTTGAAAAACTGAAAAATCACTTCAGCATTCTCAATATATATGTGTTTTTAACCTTTGTCAAGAGGATTTTTGATAAAAATTTGGTCTTGGGTCATTCTGCTATTTTGCCTTGCTGGTCCAGGGGCTGTCTTTGACCCTGTAGCGCCAGGGTAGCTTCGCATCCTCTCCGGCATAGTCCACACCTACCCGTGGCGAGGCTATGATATGAGCTTTTTTGTATGAAATACCACGATCTTCTATCCAAATCTCTCTGTGGGTCATATCCAGTCCGTTATGGTGTTTCTCTATTCCCATTGCCATGCTCACTGAACCGGGTCCCGCAGCTATCCGATGGGCTATTTTGTCCATGCCTCGGCGTGCGAGCATCTCCTCAATTCCATCTAGTGGCTCTATGGCACGGATCAATACTGCATCCGCAGTATGGGCATAATTGGTAATAACATTGAAAAGATAATGGATACCATAGCAGAGATAGACATAAGACAGACCGCCATCATTATAGAATATCTCGGTCCGCGCTGTCCTCTTGCCTCCATAGGCATGACATGCCCGCTCTCTCTGAGAATAGGCCTCTGTTTCCACAATGATACCGCAGGAGAGTTTGCCATCTATGTTGGTGCATAGTACTTTGCCCAATAGCTCTCTAGCTATCAGAGTCACATCATCTCTCGTATAAAATTCTTTAGAGAGCTTAGCCATTTAAGATTGATTGCCGGATCGAGAAATAGGTTTTACTACCTTGGGGAAATAATGTAGAACGCTACCTGAAAATACACCCATGATGAATATGGTGAAACAGACCTGGCTGTGCCATCATAGGTCGGAAACAGCGGGTTGACATACACTGCGATCGGGATAAAGAAGTTTTTGCTGGCCGTCAGGTTATAGCCGCCGCCAAACCATATATATGGAATTCCCCTTGTAGCATAGGTCACATTTCCCACATAGTCGATATTCGGATAGCGCACAGCCAGCATCTCGGTGCGCAGACGAGTGAAAAATCCCTTCCAGATACGATAGTGTATGAAGGGCCCGCCGCCATATGACTGCTGCGTAATGCTCGGCGTAGCAGAAGTGCCATCCCAATGCGGCTCATACATGACACTGGCATACAAACTGCCTCCGACATAGAGGTTTTTCCAAACATTATATCCTATGGAAGGCATGAGACCGAACTGATAATAATTGCTCGAAAAGTAGAGTTGAATATTAGGCTCTATGAGCAGTTTTTTTATGTCAAATTTCTTCTTGGCTGTTTGAAATCCTTTCAGGTCACTTTTGTTGGGATTGATCGTATCGCGGGAATATGCATCTGTAGGCCTTTTGTACGGGGCCGGCTTGTCATCCTCCTGAGCGAATGCTGACATAGTCATGATCAACATCATCAGACCCAATATGAATTTATTCACTCTCATGTATATGACCTTTAATGATTCGATTAGCGAGATATTATTTTCAACTAAACGAAGATAACTCAAAATATTGCTTCTGACCTAGTCAGCCGAGCTTGCTTTGTGTTAAAAAATCTTTCCGGGATTGAGTATGCCACGCGGGTCAAAAACAGCCTTGACCCCACGCATCAGATCAAGGTGCATGGCCGGAAATTTAACATCCATATACCGGCGCTGTACCCAGCCTATACCATGCTCCCCGCTTATGGTTCCTCCGAGTTCCACGACCTTCTGGAATATCTCTCTTACACCTTTTGGCACTTCAATTTTCCATTGCTCATCAGTCAGGTTATCCTTGATGATACGCACGTGTATATTGCCATCTCCCGCATGTCCGTAGCACACCGAACGGAAATTATATTTCCTGCCCACCTCCTTGATATGCACCATGAGTTGTGGTAAATAGAACCGCGGCACCACCGTGTCTTCCTCTATCGTGACCGAAGTGGTCTTGACTGCATTGGCTACATTTCTGCGCATACGCCAGAGGTCAGCCTTCTGCGCATCAGAATCGGCGAAGAGTATCTCACCACATTCAAATCCCGTCAGTACCTCATACAGTTTTTCACTTTCCTTATAGAGTACATCCATGTCATTGCCATCAAGCTCAATGAGCAGATTGGCACGCACATCATCTGCTATAGGTATAGTGACATCGCCCAGCCATTTGCATACCCAGTCTATCGCATCGCGCTCCATAAACTCCAAACACGATGGCACGATACCCGCCTGAAATATCGCTGCTACCGCACCTGCAGCCTGCTCCATAGAGGTAAACGGTGCCAGCAACACCAGATTGAACTTAGGATGTGGCACCAGTTTCAGCACGATCTTGGTCACGATCCCTAGTGTCCCTTCACTACCCACCATGAGCTGAGTGAAATTATATCCGGTGGAGTTTTTGAGCACATTAGCGCCAGTCCATATCACCTCACCTGAAGCAAGGACCACTTCGAGATTCAGCACGAAATCTTTGACCACGCCATATTTGACGGCACGAGGGCCACCGCTATTGCAGGCTACATTGCCGCCTATGAAACTACTGCCGCGGCTCGACGGATCGGGTGGATAGTACAATCCCTTTTCTTTGACGGTATTCTGCAGATGCTCCGTGATCACACCCGGCTCGGTGATGACCTGTAGGTTCTTTTCGTCGATATTTATGATCTTATTCAGACGCTCTATGGTCAGCATCACGCCGCCATATATGCAGAGACTATTGGCAGAGAGGCCTGTACCCGCTGCACGCGGCGAAACGGGGATCAGGTGCTCGTTACAATATTTCATCACCCTACTTATCTCCTCCGTGCAGGATGGTTTCAGCACCACCTCGGGATAGAAACGCAGATCCTCTGTCTCGTCTTTGGCATATTTTTCAAGGCCCTCATGAGAGGTAATGACATAGGCATCTCCTATCACTGAGCGAAAGAATGCGAGGTCGGTATCATCTATTTTTTTGTAGTGTGGCAGTGCTGTAGAATCCATACTGCAAACGTACAATAATTTGAAGATTAATACAGTCGGTACAACCGGATTTCGGACCTCCGATTTTCAGCACCCTACCAAACGATCTGCCGCCAGCTCTTGCGGATCAGCCCGATGGCCCAGCGGATTATGATCAGGGCGCTCAGCAAACCGCAGATCGGATCAAGGATCTTCAGGTCAAAAAATCTGGCGGCAAATAAGGCTATGATCGCAAATACGCTGATCACTATATCACTCATCACGTGCAGATAGGCTGCATGCATATTGAGGTCACGATGTTCTTCTTCTCTGTGCAGCAAAAAAGCGCTGGCACCATTGACCACGAGACCGATGACAGATACTGCCAAAGCTCCATTTGATGCATCGATATTCAGGTTGAAAAATTTCCGCACTGACTCTACTATCATCATGATCGTAACGACGAGCAATACGACAGCACTCGCAAACGCACTTAGCGAAATAACTTTCTCTTTCAAAAGCTGATTGTTCTCATTATGTTCTTTTTTCAGGTACCAATATGCTCCCCAGGCCAGTGACATGACCAATACATGTGTAAGCATATGCCAACCATCCATCATGAGCGCCACAGAGTGATTGCTATAACCGAAATACAGTTCCAGCCCCATCGTAAAGACTGATAAAAGCACTACAATTTTAGTACTTCGCTCATTGGTATGAATGTGATAATGGGAATGATCGTGGTGGTCCTTAGACATGAAGCGAAATTAATCAATTTCCTCTCCCCGATATTATCGCTCCGCAATTTAGGGGTGAGCTGCAGTCAATTTCATAAAGAAATCATCCATGGTATAGCCATTGCCAATATCAAAGTCATCCACATAGTCTATGACAAAACCATGTTTGAAATAAAAATTGACAGCCTTGATATTTCGTCTGTTCACCTGTAGGCAGATTTCCTTGTAACCATTACAATCTGTTTCTTTCATATGATCGAACGCCGCGGCACCTATGCCTCTCCGATGTTGTGACGTATCGATATAGAATTTATTAAGAAAAAAATGTGCAAGGCTTTTTTCAGTCACGGCATAGTATCCCACAGGCTTATCATCAGCATAAATAAGAGTATAGTTTTGTCCATGCTGCATTTGCTTATCGATACTGCGCTCCGAATACATCAGATCCAGCATATACGCTATCTGCTCATTGCTAATCATAGAGGGGTAATGCTGCCACCAGATCGATTCGGCGAGTGAACGAATGAGTGGTATATCTGATAAAGTCGCTTTTTTGAAAGAAATGTCCATTTTCCAAGTTAAAAATTAAAATCTGAAAATTAAAAGCGTCTGTCAGAGCACTGTGCATTATCCATTCTCAATTATCCATTCTCAATTATTATTTTCGCACTATGCTCAGGCAACTTTCCATACAAAACTACGCTATCATCGATCAGATCCATGTGGACTTCTGCAATGGCGTTAATATCATAACCGGTGAGACGGGTGCAGGGAAATCTATTTTGCTTGGCGCACTATCGCTACTGCTCGGTGAGCGAGCTGACAGCAAGACATTATACGATCAGAACCAAAAATGCATTCTCGAGGCTGAGTTTGACTCTGTGTCAGATACAAAATTTCTTTTCGAAGAAAATGATCTCGACTTCGAACCCGTGACCATCATCCGAAGGGAGATAGCTCAAAACGGCAAGTCAAGGGCTTTCATCAATGATACCCCCGTCAATCTCAACGTACTCAAGGCCCTCGGAGAAAAGCTCGTCAATATGCACACGCAGCATGAGACCCTCGATCTGATCGAGGCGGGTTTTCAGCTCGAGGTCCTTGATACTTTGGCAAAAAATCAATCACTACTCAAGAGCTATAAACAGCTTTTTTCTGCTTATAAAAAAGATACTCTGCGTCTCGATGCTATGGTGCATGAGTATAATAAAGCAAAAGCAGAATTGGATTTTCTGGAGTTTCAACTCCATGAACTCAACGAAGCCAAACTGGATGCAGAGGAGCAGACACAACTGGAATCCGAACAGCAGACTCTCGAAAATGTAGAAAGTATCAAAAAGGCTATTCAGGCTACTTTGCAACTCCTACAGGAAAGCGAAAACTCCTCTATCGATATACTAAATGAAGCTCAAAGCCAGCTCAAATCTGTGGCGAAGGTTCACAATGGTATAGCTGCACTCTCCAAGAGACTGGAGAATACAGTAGTAGAACTAAAGGATATAGCGGCTGAGTTTGAAGATATACAGGAGGCGGCTTCTCTTGATCCGGAGCGGCTGGAGGAGGTGAACCAAAGACTGAGTGTATTGTACCGTCTTCAGAAAAAATATAGTGCAGCCAATACTGCCGAACTGAT
Organism: uncultured Bacteroidota bacterium; assembly: GCA_903917755.1. Lineage (GTDB taxonomy): Bacteria > Bacteroidota > Bacteroidia > Chitinophagales > LD1 > UBA1941. The sequence goes on along the minus strand of CAIXBT010000125.1, from coordinate 2,909 downwards.
AACAATACAGACTGAACTGGAGCAAAAGATCAAGTCATTTGATAATAGTGCAGAAGCAATCGAGACGCTCAAAAAGCAGATCAGCAACTCTGAAAAAGAATTGAATGAACAGAGTGAAAAGCTTCACCAGAACAGGCAAAAAACAGTAGCGGGATTTCAAAAATCCGTAGAGGCAAATCTGCGACTGGTGGGCATGCCCAATGCTTCATTCATAGCGGATATTCAAAAGCTAAAAAACAATCAGCTCAATGAAAGCGGATGCAGTGATGTGAAATTCCTTTTCAGCGCAAATAAAGGTTTCGCTCCACAGGAGATCAAAGAAGTGGCATCGGGCGGTGAGCTATCGAGGCTGATGCTCTCTATCAAATCTCAGGTGGCTACTGCAGATCATCTGCCTACGATGATATTCGATGAGATAGACAGCGGCATATCGGGCGAAGTAGCGCTGCGTGTAGGTGAGATCATGCGCACTATGAGCAAAGGACATCAGCTGATCTGTATCACCCATGTGCCACAGATAGCACGTATAGCAGACAGGCATTTTTATATCTACAAAGACAGCACTAAAGGCAAGACCAACACCCGCATCAAAATACTCGAGGGCCAGGACCGTATCATAGAAATAGCCAAGATGCTGAGCGGTGAAAAAGTCAGTGATGCTGCACTGGCTAATGCAAAGGAGTTAGTGAATAACAACTAAACATTCTGTGCCGCTATCCATGCACCGGTCCATGCGGCCTGAAAATTAAACCCTCCCGTGATGGCATCAATATTCAATACTTCCCCTGCGAAGAATAAGCCAGGATGAAGTTTGCTCTTAAAAGTTTTTAAATCTATCTGATCCAGCTCCACGCCACCACAGGTCACAAATTCATCTTTGAAGGTACTCTTGCCCGTGACCTGAAAGATAGAATTGGATAGTGTAGCGGCGAGTTTCTCCATATCTTTTTTGGAAATATCAGCCCAGTTGATCGGCTCCTTTTCTGATAAGCCTGCATACCTGCATAGGCTCTCCCACAGACGGGTAGAGAGTTTGAATAATGGTTTACCGATCACACTTCGCTTCGGAAATTCTCCTTTATGCTTTTTCAAAAAATCAATCGTTTCGGTCGGTGTCATCACGCCGGTCCAGTTGACCGATATTTGAAAGCTATATTTCCTGTCTTTCAGTATCCTCGCTCCCCATGCTGACAGCTTGAGAATGGCAGGTCCACTGAGGCCCCAATGTGTGATAAGCAAAGGGCCTGACTGTTCGAGTCTGCTATCCTGCACTTTCACTGTCACCTTTTCTGCCGATATTCCCTGCAGACCATTGATACGCGGGTCTTTGATATTAAAAGTAAAAAGAGATGGTGCGGGTTCTGCGATTCGATAGCCCATATGTCTGAGCATATCCCACATACGCAGTGCAGAGCCTGTGGCGATAAAAACCACATCTGCTTTCAGCACTTCATCTGAAGATGTAGTCAGCTGCCACTCTCCATCTGTATGTGTCATTGTATCTATTTCCTGACGTGTACGGATCTGCACATCATATGCCTGAGCGAGCGATAGCAGGCACTGCGCTATAGTCTCTGAGTCATTTGTAGCAGGAAACATGCGGCCATCATCTTCTGTCTTGATCTCCACCCCTCTGTCTTCAAACCATTGTATCGTATCAGTGGTCATAAAGCGATGAAAAGCTCCCAGCAGCTCACGCTCACCACGCGGGTAATTTTTCACCAATAGTTTTGGTTCAAAGCAGGCATGGGTCACATTGCAGCGTCCGCCGCCGGAGATACGTACCTTCTCCAACAGTTTATCAGACTTTTCCATGATGGTGATATGATAATCAGGATGTAGCTCAGCACAGTTGACAGCAAAGAAAAACCCTGCTGCCCCTCCGCCAATCACTATTACTTTTGTTTGCTTTTGTTTATTTGACTCCATTGATTTAGCTTAGAACATCTACCAAAATTTCCACCAAGGCTTACTATCCTTTAACTGCTCCACTTGAGTTTCATCTTGTGTAGTGATTTCTTCATCTATTGGCCCAATCTCTTCCAGAGATTTATCAAGCCATAATTCATACCAATTCAAAAAGGTTATCTTTTCTTTATTGCCCAACTCATAAGATGGACGAATACCTCCATCACTTGCTCTGTCATCCGCCCAAATAAATCCATATTCATCACCATTAACGACAATATTTAAGCTAACAGCACATCCATAGTTGCAAATTGCAAGTACTCCATTCATTAACTCAGGACTATAATATCGGATTTCAAAAGCTTCTCGCTCTTCATAATATTCCTCCTCGTTTTCCTCATAACTTACTGTTGACTCAAATTTTAAATTCCATGCTTCCTTATGAGAAAATGGTTTAGACGGGTTTAATAAATCATTGTTTTTTTTGTATTCCAAATCATAATATATCGTATCATCGATGGGTTCTAAACCATAAAAAGGCCCTGCTCCTCCATTTCCGATATTTGTATAAAATGCCACAAGCTCTTCAGGAAGTTTAATTTGATAATTGCGTTCGAAATTTTTGATGTACTCAATTGTGATAGGATTATTCATCTCATATCTGTGTTTAGCAGCACCAAAGACTGTGAGCTGCTTATCGGATTGCTTTAGTAATTGGAATTTAACTTTGATCCGTTTTAATTGTTCTTCCATCTTCAATGTCTTTCGTATAGCAATCTTTAAAATTAAAATATTTAACCAGCCCTATCTAAAAAACAAAAGCCCCGAATGAATCCGGGGCTTTTCTAAACTTATTAGTGTGCACCGTCCTGAAATAAGTTGACACAAAAGTTGACTTATATAATGAATACAAAGGTTAAGGATCCGTTTAAAAGGACTCAAAAAGATTACAGTTTAGCATTTAAGATTCAAGTTGTCGATGAGGTTGAAAAAGGCCAGTT
>CAIXBT010000124.1 GCA_903917755.1 uncultured Bacteroidota bacterium | reverse complement strand
TCCTGCTTCAGCTTTTCGATCTCTATCTGAGCATCGGTGATCTCTTTGGTCAATCTTTGGATCTGGGCAGAGTTGTCAGCTATCTTTTTGTCAAGATCGGCGCTGCGTTGTTTCTTACTTTCCACATCCGAAGCTGCTTTCTGATTGAGTGCTCCATCGAAGTTTTGCTTATCGAGATCGAGTACGTCCTTGTATTTCTGAGCTGAGTCTATCAGTTTGTCTCGAGTCAGGCCCTGAGCACTGAGAGAGGCATAAACAGCTACCATACGAGCATTTTCGTCAGGCACCAGTTTTTCGAAGGCCTCCATCATTTTGCAAAATTCATAGTAATCCGGACCGGGTAGGTTGGCCTGATCCATCAGCTCTTCGAAATGTGCTTCAAATTTCTCCAGATCATCATTATGCATCTGAAAGGTCTGAGTAGAACCGGCATTTGTATTGACAAAAGTTGTTTGCTGAGTATGGGGTTGTGACTTTGGTGTTGAGGTATCAGCATCTGAAGTTTGATTCTCCTCATCGTTAAAGTCAACAAAGAGCCCCAGCGCTTTCCTAAGAAGTTTTGCCATAATATGACATGTGTTTTGAGTTAGACGATTTAAATTTATAAATATTTTAATGACTATCAAAAAGTCTGATTGCCCGCTATAAGCTATGTTTGGGAAGGTGTACAAAAATTGAGACGGCCTAGACGTGTCAAATAGACACATCAGATTCTGCAGGCAATGTAAATATAAAATCCGTGCCTCCAGTTTGGTTGGGTTGGTTCCTGATCCTACCACCCATACGCTCTACGATTTTTCTACATATGGATAGCCCGATACCTGTTCCCTGATATTGCTCCTGATTGTGCAGTCTGGTGAACATATCAAAAACATCGTCCTTATGCTTGTCATCTATTCCGATACCATTGTCTGATACACAAAATTCATACACCTCACCAATTCTGTGGAATGCGATCCTGATCTCCGGTATCTCAGATTCATTGTATTTGATACCGTTTGAAATGAGGTTTTGAAAAAGCTGTATCAGCAGTGTGCGGCTGCCCGTTACCACTGGCAGGCGAGGGCATTCGACCACTGCATTTTTAGCCGCAATAAAGAGCTTGATATTTTCTACAGCCTGCAGATAGATAGGATTCAGATCGATATCAGTGGCCTCCTGAGAGCTATTGACCTTAGAAAAAGCGAGAATGCCTGTGATCATATCGTACATACGCTTGCCGCCATCTTTGAGATAGCTGATATATTCCTGTTCATTTGGATTGAGTTTACCCTTGAGACTGATCTCAAGAAGTGTCGAGTATGATACAATGGCCCGCACCGGTTCGCGCAGATCGTGAGATGCCGCGTGTGCGAATTGCTTGAGGTCGTCATTGCTCTGCTCTAGTTGATGAACATAGGTCTCGATCTCTTCGTTCTTCTGTTTGAGCAATGCGGTCTCTTTTTCCTGCTGCTTTTGTTCGTATTCATGCTCAGTGGCGGTAATGGCCAGTAGCTTGTCGAGCTTAAAGTTGTCTAGGAGGGACTGGCTGTATTTTTCCTGATACAGAAGCGCTTCTGATAGTTTTCCGGTGACCTTATAGGCCTTGGATAGCAGTCTGAATATCTTAGAAAGATTGAGGTTAGAACCGATCAGTTCATATAGTTTAATGGCTTCCAGATAGGAAGTGATCGCTTCTTCATAACGTTCTGTCTCTGCATATGCTTCTGCTATCTCCATATAATAGGCTGCCTGAAACTGAGGATTGCCAGTAGGGAATAAAATAGGGTAAGCTTTCGCAAAAAACGAAAATGCCATCGTGCTATCTGCCAGCTTGGCATACATCAGGCCTGCGCTACAGTATGCAAGACATAATTGAAAGGGATCATTCAGCTCTTCTACTATCTGTATGCGTCGGAGAGAATATTGTAGCGCTTCCTCTATTTTGCTCTGTCGGTCATACTCACCCACTATGGCACTGTAGCAATAGCTGATACCAAGTTTATTGTCGATAGAGATGTTTAACTCTAAGGCCCTGTCTATGTATCTTTTATCTAAGGTGCCAAGATCGGAGAAACCAAAAAGTATGTAGAGATTATAATAATGTGCAGCCAGCCTTTTTTTCTCAGCTATGGAGAGATCGGGTATCTGCTCCATACTATTGATGGCTTTCAGAAAATAACTTTGCGACTGAGGCATCTGAGAGTGAACCTGATATCCGAAGGCAATATTTCCATAGAAATAGGCTGCCCGGCGATTATTATTTAGGTCAAAATAGGGTTTAGCCTGTTCGGTATATTGAAGAAACTTGCCTAAGTTGACATCAACCAAACAGTAATAAAGTGCAAAATTTATGTATGATTCACCTAGATGTTCATGGTTTTCGTTGAATTCTGCTAGTCGATTATGCTCCTGAATGAGCTCAAAAACCCCTTCATTTCGCTGAGAAAGGAGTAATCGCACCTTATTTTGCAGATCTGATATTTCGATGTATTTGTTCTCCACTTCCTGTTCTTCTGCCTCTAATAAATCTTAAAAATACAATGTTTATGTTGTTTTTTTCAAAACTGCATAAGATAAATCCGGCTTAGGGGTTTGTCAAGGGGCTATTTTGTTTTTAACAAATATAATCCTCTCATTCGCGCCCGTTATTAAATTTTTTAATTTTTAAACCCCTCTTTTTTATGAAACAAGTTAAATTTTCCGTGCTCGTATCAGTAATGCTTTGCGTATTGATCGGTTATTTCGAACCAGCTAATGCTGCAAAAACCATCTTATTAGCACCGGCTGCCAGTAGTTCTTATGTGGCCATGAACACTACTACAGGTATTTGTCCTTTTTGGCCGAATCCTATTTCTCCTACAGCATCACTTACCGCTATCTCTCTCGAGATCGTGACTGGTGGTGTGATTCAAACACCGGGTGGCAAGCCATATGCAGTATCTGTATCGGCTTACAATCAGCCTTTTCCATTGGGTGTAGTAGAGAATAATGCTTATTTCGTGCCTGATCAGTACAACTATCTGACTGGTACTACTCTCGGGTTGCCGTCACTGCCGGATGGCAACTATGTATTGACCATCAATACAAAAAGCGGTAATGTATATACTACTAAGCTGAGTATCAGTTCAAAGTAATATCTATACACTATCTTAGATCAAAGGTGTGGGACAGCAGTTTCACACCTTTGATCTTTTATAAGACAGGCAGAGTAAAGATAAAATCTGTACCGCCCGAGTCATTCGATTGATTTCGTATTTCTCCTCCCAGCCTATCCACTATTTTTTTGCAAATGGCCAGCCCGATACCTGAGCCGGAGTGATGCTGGCGGTTCTGCAGCCTTGTGAAAATGTCAAATACTTTATCCCTATAGTCATCTTCTATTCCTATTCCATTGTCAGATACGCGGAATTCAAAAAATCCAGACTCCTGTCTGCACGATATTTTTACGATAGGTGGCTTGGAGTTATTATACTTGATCGCATTAGACAGCAGATTTTGGAATAGCTGTATCATTAAAACAGAGTTGGTCAATACCATCGGCAGTGTGTCGGATTCTATCACTGCCTCTTTGGCTGAGATGGCTAGCTTCAGGTTGTTTTTTACAGATTGCAATATCTCATTCAGGTTTATCCGGGTCAGCTCATTGTGATTATTGACCTTTGAGAAGGAGAGAATGCCGGCTATCATTTCATTGATGCGCTTGCCTCCTTCTTTTAGGTATCCGAACAGTTCATGCTGCTCTTTGGTCAGCTGGCCCTTCAGACTCATTTCCAGCAGCTCGGCATATGACACGATCATCCTGACCGGTTCCCTCAGATCATGAGATGCAGCATGGGCGAATTGTTTGAGCTCTTCGTTCGACTGCTCCAGCTGATTGGCATACTGCCGTACCTCTTCACTCTTTTGTTTCAGCATGGCGGTTTCCCGCTCCTGCTGCTGTCTTTCGAAGTCATTTTGCACGGCACTCATGTAGAGGACCTTGTCTATTTTAAAATTGTC
>CAIXBT010000123.1 GCA_903917755.1 uncultured Bacteroidota bacterium | reverse complement strand
TAAAAATATAAATTAAACATTAAACACATATACTTTATCATTTAACCTTTTGTTAACGCAATACCTGAGTAATACTTTTATTTTAAGGATAAATTTGAAAAAATAAACCACCAATTAATGAAACAAATTTTTACCGTCATTGCCCTGCTGGCTGCCTATTGTTCCTTCTCTCAAAATGCCGAAATAAGCGGAAAAATAACCGACAACAATACCAAAGAAGCGCTGGCCGGTGCTTCGGTACGATATGATAAAGGCAGAGGTGTGATATCAGATGCCAATGGTTTTTTTAAAATCTCCGTTCCTGAAGGTCAATACGACCTGGTCTTCACTTCTATAGGTTATAAAAAACAAAAACAAAGTATCACTCTCACTGCCGGAGAAAAAAAAGTTCTGAGCATACAACTCGCTACAGATGCATTTGAGTTCAGCGAAGTGAGTACAGTGAGTACCTACAAAAAGAATACAGCGAAAGAGACCATCTCGACAGATGTAGTGACTGCTGACAATATTAAGCACACAAACTCAACCGATCTGGGTGAAGCACTCGGAAGAACATCAGGGGTATTGGTTCAGGATGGTCAGATCACCATACGCGGAGGTAGCGGATACTCATATGGTGTAGGTAGCCGGACAGCGGTCATGCAGGACGGACAGTCTATGATGAGTGCTGATCTGGGTCAGGGTCAAAACAGTATGGCCGAACTGGCTAATGCCAAACAGGTAGAAGTGATCAAGGGGGCATCATCTGTATTGTATGGATCATCAGCTCTCAATGGTGTGGTCAATGTGGTTACAGCATGGCCTGTAGAAGATACTGCGCGGACCACTATCGACATCAATACAAGTGTATATGGTAACACTCCGAAACATTATCAGATATGGTGGAACAATGCTCTGCCATACACATTAAACCTGAGTGTGAATCACAGACGCAAGATCAATAACCTCCAATTAGTAGCAGGTGGGAATGTGACAGGCTCTAGCAGTTATATACAAGCCAATAATGACTGGCGCGCACAGGGCTTTTTCAAGACCCGTTATATCAGTCCTAAAATAGAAGGTTTGAACTTCGGGGTAGATGGCTCAATGATGTATGAAACCATCGATGAATTTTTCATTTCTAAGGATGCTGACACATCAGCTTTCATCAAAGGTGCAGGATCAAGTAGCAGATACCTGCGTCTCAATGTAGACCCGCATTTGACATATGCTACATCTAAGGGCCACATATACAATCTTAAGATCAGATATATGAACATAGATCGTATCGGCAATGGTACAGACCCTAATGCTATCTCACATCAGGTAATGATAGATAATCAGTATCAATACAGATGGAAAGGCATGTTCGTTTATACTGCAGGTGCACCATTCAACATAGGCGTCTCCAGAAGTAATCTGTATGATGCCGTACACATCAACCTGGCCGGTGCTTTGTATTCCCAACTTGAGTTCAACTATAAGCGCCTCACGATACAGGCCGGTCTGAGATATGAGATCCAAAAAGTAGATAATGATCTTGAAAAAGGTATCCCTGTATTTCGTTCAGGCTTGAATTTTGAAGCCAGCAAATCTACTCACCTTCGCGCATCATGGGGTCAGGCATATCGTATCCCGACCATCGGAGAGAGAGATATTTTGCAGAACTTCTATTCAGGAATACTCGTCATACCTAACGATACTCTCCATGCAGAAAAGGGATGGAGCTCTGAGATCGGTGTCAATCAGATATTTAAAATAGGTAAGAACTTCATCGGATTCGTGGATTTGGCTGTTTACTACAATCGCTATAGCCAATTCACTGAATATGATTTTGGAGTATATACCAATAGATTCCCCGGTAGTGGCAAAATAATCACTACGGATACTTCACTTCTTAATCACGTAGCAGAGGTCCCATCACCGGGAGGCACACCTCTGAACCAGTTAAACCTCTTCGGAATCAGAGCTCGTAATATTGAGAACGCACAAATATTCGGATATGAATTCACCGTAGGTGGCAGAGGGCAGATCGGCAAAGTCGGGATCACATTTAATGCAGGTTATTCATATAACTATGGCGCCACCACAGGTACAAGTACCGCACCATATTCTGAAGGACAGTTTTTTAGCGATGCCTTCAAATATAACGTTCAGCGAGTGACAGACACCGCCTCAGTGCAATACAAACACCTGCTGGAATACAGAGCACGTCACCTCTTCAGAAGTGACCTTGAGCTCAAATACTGGAAAATATATGTAGGTGGTACTTTCAGTTATGCCAGTTTACCGGAGTTGGTTCCAGCCACCATCCTAACTGCTGTCAATTATATTTCCGGTAATGATTCATACACAAGATACTTCCGTGATCACAGAAGAGGTGATTTCACAGCAGACATAAGATTCGGATATAGAGTCAATAAACACTTTGATGTTGGTTTTATAGTAAAAAATCTTTCAAACAGATTCTATATGCTGCGTCCGGGCAAACCTGAACCTATTCGCAACTATACTATCCAACTTCGCTACAATTTCTAATCAGCAAATCGAAAATAAAAATCAGAATGAAAAAGACATTTTATATATCCATATCATTAGTACTACTCGTGTTGGCATCATGCTCTAAAACAAACAATG
>CAIXBT010000122.1 GCA_903917755.1 uncultured Bacteroidota bacterium | reverse complement strand
TCAGAACTGGTCGGCAGGCCTACCACGGTGCCCTGGGGATTCTACTTCCCTGACGAGGTGGTACCGCGCCATCCTGTGGTCCTGTATGAGAGTATCTGTTATTTAATTCTCCTTGTCATTGTCATTAATCTATATCGCAGATTGGGTAATGCCCGGACGGGTTTCTATGTGGCCTATTTCTTCACTTTTACCTTTACGACCCGTTTCCTGCTCGAATTTATGAAAGAACCAGAGGGCAAACTGATACTGGGGCTGATAAGCAAAACCCAACTATTGAGTCTGCCATTGATTGCGCTTGGCCTGATATTGTTTATCTTTACCTACAGAAATAAAGGCAATATCAGGGATCATAAAACCGTTAATCCTAATTAAAGTGGCGAAATACGAAAAATGGTTAGGGGCCGGTTTAGGCTGGTTCGCCGGTGGGCCTGTAGGTGGCTTGCTGGGCTTTGCTGCCGGCAAATCTTTGGAGCCTGATTCTAAGAAATATCAAAATACCGGCCAGACCTCTGAATTTGAAACCAACCTCATCGTGCTAGCTGCAGCAGTGATCAAAGCTGACGGCAAAGTATCTCTTCAGGAGTTGAACTTCGTTCGTGACTTTTTCAGAGATCACTTCTCTCCCGACTCTCTGGATGAAAAGGTGAGGATCCTCAATCATTGTCTGCAGAGAAGCTATGACCCGCGCAAGGCTTGCGATGATATTCGCATCTCGGCATCCCTCTCTACGCGTACTCAGGTAGTTAATTTCTTTTTTGATCTGGCACTGTCTGACGGCGAGCTGCACAAGAGCGAATCTGACATGATATTTGTATTCGCCGGCTGGCTGAATGTGAATGATATTGAATTCAGGAAGATAAAATTCTCTTTCTCTTCTAATCCCAATCAATCCAAATATGAACTGCTCGGTGTAAGATCAAACGCCACTTATGATGAGGTCAAGACTGCATACAGAAAGCTGGTGCTAGAGAGCCATCCTGACCGGAACCCGGACCTCTCTCCTGCCGAACAGTCGATGATGGCTGAGAAATTCAGAATGATACAGGAGGCTTTTGAAAAGATAAAAGCTGAAAGAGGTTTTGAATAAAAAAGGCTCTCCAAATGGAAAGCCTTTGAATATCTTATCGAGAACTTTTCTTACAGATCTTTCAACCAGCTTTTGGTTGCTTCATTCTCAGGATCGATTTTCAGCGCCTTCTCCAGCCATCCTCTTGCTACTCCTTTGTCATTTTTCTCAATAAAGTAGGCCCCCAGATATTGATATGCCTCTACGAGGAAATTCTTGTTGACCTTAGCAGGATCCAATCCTTCCGCGATCTTAATGTATTGCTCATAGTATGGCTTAGCTGAAGCCGTTTTCATCTCAGGGTCCAGGTTGTTATTAGCTTTAGCCCTCCACTGCCATACATCCGGTGTAGTAGCATATTTAGGCAGCAACTGTGCGAAAGCAGTATCTGCAGCTAAGAAATAGTATGCCGCAGAATCTTTGGCCGTAGCATCATCTTTGCGCGATTTGAAGGATAGACCAATAGAATAGTTTGACCTACCGAGATAATAGAAGTCATAAAATGAAGTATTGGCGGCAAATCTTGTGACCTTCTTAGTATAAGTAGCCACCGCATCACTATACCTCTTAGTATTGAACATAAGCATTCCATAGTCAGAAAGGAGATCGGCATTATTGCTATCCACACTGAGTGCTATGGTGAAATATTTCAAAGCAGTGGTCGTGTCATTGGTCTTGGTAGCGAGTTTCGCAGTCTCTACGTAATCGAAAGGCTTGACCTTGGATTTAGGAGCTGCAACCCAAAAGCGCTGAGAGATTTCCATACCTTCTTTATATCTTTTCAACTCATAGTTTGAATAGAAAAGCGCACGCAGGATGAGGAAATTAGTAGGGTCATCATTGAGCATGGTCTGAGCCTCTGTAGCACACTGTTCGTATTCCTTGATCTGAAACAGGAATGTGAGGAACTTGGTCTTGGCATCTGCATCATCTTTATTGAGGTCAATATATTTTTTAAACTCCGGCTTGGCGAGATCGTATTTATGTCCGAGATAATAAGCCTCCGCCAGTTCCTTATGAGCGATAGCATAGTCAGGCTCCAGAGCGATAGCCTTCATATATGCATTGATCGCATCATCATATGTACGTGCTCTTGTGTTCAGTCTTCCTATCTTGATGAAAGCCAATGTCAGCTTAGGGTTTACTTCGCCGGCGCTTTCATATTTGCTCATTGCTTTGCCACCTTCATTATTCTCCAGATAGGCATCGCCGAGTTCCAGCATGTTCATTGTATTCTTATTGTCGAGTTTATAGGCATCTTCGAAATAACCTATCGCAGCAGAAAGATCCGAAATGGTCGGCCTGAACAATGCATCTCCTATCTGATAGAGGATGTGTGAATCTTTCATTCTCGATGATATAGCAGCTTTCTCAAACAGTTGTTTCGCTGTGGCTTTATCTCCGTTCAGAAGCGTGAGGCGGCCATAAGCCAGATACCCCAGCTTGGTCTTATTCTCAGCACCTCCCACCATGCGGTAGAATATCTTGGCAGAGTCGGCATCATCATTCTTGAGAAAAGCATTCCCCAGATAATAGGCTACTTCTTTCTGATCAGATGAGCCATCGTTCAGCGCAGTAAAAAGTATGTTCTTCGCTTTGATGTAGTTCTCTTTTTCTATCTCATTTTTTGCATTGTCCAGCGCTGACTGGCCAAACACCTGTGCAGACAGAAATATGAGGACCGCAAACAATTTCAGGTTTTTCATTTTCGGATTTATTTTTAAAGTTTGCAATTATACTGTTTTTTGGTATTATTTTATTCCATCGGTATTCACATTTATCACCCTTTGCGGCATGATGACAGGCACTAAGCCTGATTTGAGAATGATCCTCCCCGATTGTTCCTTATATAAAAAGTTTACAAAGCCTGTGCCGACTTTTTCATCCATACTATGCGAGATAAAATTGATAGGTCGGTCCAAAGGGTAAGATCCATCGGCTATTTCACTCTGACAGGCGGTAGATGTGACCATCCTGCCGGTAGAGTCGGCCTTAGTGACATACAGCACCTTAACTTTCTTTAGCAGATCACGGGCCGTGGTGTCAAACTCATCGCTGATCCGGGAGAATGGTATGAACCCTATACCCTTCTTATCTTTATGCAGATAGTCCACCAGTTCGGTGATGTTCTTGGCAGCATAGGCAGATGGCCTCGTTGACGTATTGGCTATCTGCGCAAACATATAGTTGATCACTCCGCTCCCGTTTCCCTCAAACACAAGGTCATATTCATGCGAGGTATTATTGAGCAAGGAAAGGATATTAGTAAATGGAATCGTATCGCGGTCCAG
>CAIXBT010000121.1 GCA_903917755.1 uncultured Bacteroidota bacterium | reverse complement strand
GATCTCCATCCTTCCATTTCTTGGTGCCGGCCGGGTCCCAACTATTGTCTCCGCAATTTGGTTTGACATATTCCACCAGATGTTTCAGCACCTCCACTACCTATGCTACCTCGATGGCTGCAGTGGAAGCAGACGTGACGGCCGCCGGAGGTTATATGCTCAGTGTGACAGGCTTCAGCATAGACCTGAGAAGGTCCGGCACAGGTCCGGCCAATGTCAGATTAGCATACAGTACAGACGGTGGCACGACATGGATAGACAAGGGCACTGATGATGCCCCGAATAATGGTGGCTGTGGCAGCACAGTGACCGCCACATGGACTTCGGCATTTACAGTAGCTTCGACTTCCACACTCAAATTCAGGATCTATGGATTCAATGCCTCGGGTACTACCGGCACCCTGCAAATACTCAATCTCAATATAAACGGTTCGGTACTCACTACTGATTCGATATTTACTACGGCCAGTTCATTTGGACCGTTCTGTGAGGGAATGGCGGATACCATATCAGTACCATTCACGCAGTCAGGAACTTTCTCCGGGTTGTTTAACGTGCAGCTGTCAGACGCGTCCGGTATTTTTCCCAATAATGCCACCACCGGCATCATCAGTACAGGCAGCGCTACATCTCCCGTCCGTGCAGTGATACCATCAGGCACCGCATGGGCCAATGGATACAGAGTGAGAGTGGTCAATACATCACCGACATACTACAGTTCGGGCGACAATGGCAGCAACATCCTGATCGATCAGGCGGTGACACCTTCATTCAGTATATCGGCCAGCAACTCGACCCTATGTGCAGGGCAGAGTGTCACTTTCTCTACCAACTCAGTGACCAATGGCGCCTCCACTCCTACTTATCAGTGGTATGTCAATGGCGGCAGCGTATCTACCGGCAGCAGCTATACGAGCGGTACACTGGCCAATAATGACTCGGTGTATGCCCTGATGACATCCAATGCCGCATGTGCTGTACCGACCACCGTAGCAGGCAATAAAACAGGAATGACAGTTTACCCTACAGCTGCCTCAGAAATATACGACACCTTGTGTCCCGGCGGATCGCTGTCATATGGCGGACAGACACGCAGCAGCAGTGGAGCTTATCCTGATACCCTCAACACAATACACGGCTGCGACAGTATAGTCACCCTGCATCTGAAGGTCAAAACGCTCATGGCCACGTCCCTTTCGGCTTCTATCTGTCAGGGTGGCAGCTATACATTCAACGGGGTATCGGTCAGCACTGCGGGCCCTCACAGCGATACACTGCGATGCGACAGTATCGTGACACTGACACTGACGGTGAATGCAGCACCAGTCATCAGCTGGTCTCCCACAGATACTGTTTTTTGTAACAATACGGGCAATAGCTCGAATGTTCTGTCCGCATCTCCCGCAGGAGGTGTATTCACAGGCCTGCAGGTTTCAAATGACACATTGTATCATCATGGCATAGCAGGAAGTATATGGATAGTCTATACATATACCGACGGAAATCATTGCACAAATTCGGATTCTGCAAAATTCAGAGGTGTGGTCTGCGGAGGGATATCTGAGAACAGCCTGAACAATACGATGTCTTTGTATCCAAACCCGAGCGAAAATATCATCCATATCGATGCAGGCTATCTGGTCGGCACATCGACTATCACTGTGACTGATATGGCGGGCAAGCTGATCATGAGCCAAACAGCTACAGGTACAGCTATCCATACTACTATCGACCTGAGTGGTCTGGAAAAAGGAATGTACCTCATCACCCTGCGCGATGCGGCCAATAACAGCGACAGCAAACGAGTAATAAAAGACTAATACCGCTCTTTATTGATACGGTCTACTGTATCAAAAATGATATACCCGAACGGGAAAGCGTTAAATTTTTATCTGTATCAATGAAGTATTTTTGTTTGTTTTGCTTAAGACATATACTTACAAAAATGATGAGAGTCTTAGTATTTATCCTGATGATCTGTGGCATCAATGCATCGGCACAGGATACGACCAAAGCGCCTGAGCCGATCAAGCCCCATTCGCTGACCTACCGTAGCAAGCAGATCATGGCCAATGCGGCTTATGTCCACGACAAACAGCTGGATTCGCTGATAGTGGCATTTCAGGATCATCAGATATACTCAAACATGTCCATGCGCCCCGATCTCTGGCACCTGACCGATGTGAGCCACAAGGTGCGCTACTCGGCTCTGGCCAGCAAGAAGGTCTTTAAGGCCGAAAAGGTGAATACCGATACTACTTATTTCAAATACACCTACGTGAAGCTGACCGATACCCTGATGTGGAACGGCTATGTGGGCTACAAGCATAAGTTTACGATGAAAGATAATTTCACCGGCACGACCTATACCGTGGTGCTGTACGAATGCCCCGAGATCAGGATCGACCCTGAGTTTTCTAAATATTATTTCAGCGAGGTCTTCTTTATGAAAGTACCTATCCGGCTGAATGGCGGTATCATCAAGGCTGTGGCTGAGCAGCGCATCGACAATAAACCTGTGATGCGTGCCGAACTGGTACTGATGCGATTCAACAATGAGGCCGAATGGCAGGGCGAAGGGGTGAGTTTTATGACGCCTATGGATAAGGGCTACACCTATATGCTGCCCGACGGCACAAAAAAAGAAAAGGAATATGCCAAAGAACTGATGGAGGAACTGAGCGGTCGCAAGGACTATCCGACCATCCCTCACCGTGAGGAGTTCGATCATGAATGAGAGCCTCTGTGCGAGGCCTGATCTTTCGTTATTTTGTGTCACATTTGTTTATCTAAAAATCTACCATGATCATCTTTATTGTTATTGCCATCATGCTTACCCTGGGCATTATCTATACGGTAGGTTTGGTCATACCTAAGAAGGAAATGATCATCACTTCAGATATCCTGATCGATAAACCTAAAGAAGCTGTGTGGAACTATATAAAGCTACTGCGAAATCAGGAGAAGTATAACACATGGATATTGCAGGACCCCAATATAAAAATGGAATATAGGGGCACGGATGGCACTGTGGGTTTCATAGCTGCCTGGCAGAGCAATACAAGAATGGGCGATGGTGAGCAGGAGATATTGCAGATCACTGATGGCGAAAGCTATGAGGCGGAGTTGCGCTTTCGAAACCATGAGAACAAAACTCATATCAAAACATCAGTCGAGCAGCTGGCAGATAAAACTAAAGTAAGCACGATCATGAGCGCGGTGCCATCGTTCCCGATGAACCTGATGGTACCAATGATGAAAAAAATGCTGCAAAAGGACATGGATAAAAACTCAGTCAATCTCAAGCGGATATTAGAGCGTTAATATCATTTTTTGTTATCAATGCTACTCGCTCTTTCGGATTTGCAATCCGAAAGTATTATTTATCAGGATTTCTAATCCGCATTGTAAATGCTCACCAAAGGAGTTCGGAATTGCAAATCCCGAACAGCAGGGAGAGCACAGGATAAATATTTCATCCTATTCATATTTCAAAAATTTAATCGTCCTATTACCTTCTCCTGAATTAATGACAATAAAATATAATCCCGAAGATAGAGCTTTTGTATCAATATTGAATGATGTGCCACCGACTGACAGGTTTCCATTGCACCTGTGGTCTTGTGACCGATCCACTAAAATAGAATGAAATTCCTGTAAAGCCTTACAGTATGTTTGTGCATATTGTTGCGCGTGGAAAACCTCACTGGTCTAAGTTTTCAAATAGACCCTTAATGATATAAGCTTTCAGCATACACCCACAGGTTCCTCCTTTGGTCGATGTTGATCCTGACTCATTTTTTGTTATCAATGCTATCGGAATATCCTATGCTAAACATTGCCTTTTTGATTTCCTAATTGATTTTCGAACGACGAATTTTATTGATATTTTATTCTTAGTTGAATTTATACTGTACTGTATATCAAGATACGTCAGGGCCCTTTTTTTATTACTTAGCAAAACAATTCTAAAATCAACAGACATTTTCAGCTTCGGAGATGATTATTTTGCCTTGATATTTTTTTGTGTAAATAGGTTTATTTTGCTAATTTTGCATTAACAACTCAAAAAACGTTCTTTGAATTCGGGTGCTTGTATTAAAGTTTATCTCTCGATCTTGAAATTCGAAAAGATATTACCTCCGCCTATTACATCATTGCCTTCATAGAATACTGCACTCTGGCCGGGCGCTATAGCCGATACTTCATGCATGAATTCCACCTTGATGCGGTCATCTTTCTGATAGAGGATGCTGGATTCGCCATCATGCTTGTAGCGGACTTTAGTAATGGCAGGCGTGCGATCGGTGATCGATGCATATTTCTGCATGTTCAGCTTACCCACCCACATGCCATTGCGCTCGAGGTCTTTCTCTTCACCCAGCACTACAGTATTTGTTTCAGGGAAGATCTCTGTCACAAACATGGGCTTGCCGAATGCCATGCCAAGTCCCTTTCTTTGCCCTATTGTATAGAATGGATAACCTTTATGAGTACCAAGTTTGCGGCCTTCTGTATCTACAAATAAGCCTCCATCCACGCGCGCCTCAAGATCAGGCATGCGGCGCTTCAGAAAACCCCGGTAGTCATTGTCTGGTACGAAGCATATCTCGTAACTCTCACTCTTATTGGCGATGTCCAGGTAACCCATGTCGCGGGCCATCTGTTTGATCACAGGCTTATTGTATTTCCCCATCGGGAACATCGTCCTGCTCAGGCAGGATTGCGAGATACCCCAGAGCACATATGACTGGTCTTTGTTCTCGTCGAGGCCTTTAGATACATAGTGGCGGCCATTGAGTTCATTCAGCTGGGCATAGTGGCCGGTGGCTATAAACTCGCAGTCCATCGCATCGGCTCGTTTCAGCAAGGCTTCCCACTTGATATGGGTATTGCAGAGTACACATGGATTGGGCGTGCGGCCGGCGAGATATTCATCCACGAAATTGTCTATCACATAGTCGCCGAACTCGTCACGTATGTCAACGATGAAGTGGCTGAAACCGAGGTCTACAGCTATAGCGCGGGCATCGTTGATCGAGTCGAGAGAGCAGCAGCCGGTCTCTTTTTTAGAACCGCCGACAGCAGCATAGTCCCAGGTCTTCATCGTGATACCTATGACCTCATAGCCCTGCTCATGCAGCATCACAGCGGTCACGGTACTATCTATACCGCCGCTCATCGCTACCAGAACTTTGCCTTTTTTGCTCATTGGGGCGGCAAAGATAGTGTTAAAACGACTAATTAGTATATTGAATAGAAAGGCGTTTTGCCCATCTATCGAAAAAGTTTATCTTCAAATCATGCCAAAAAAGTCCATTGTATTCATTCTCTTATGGTTAAGTGCTGCGGTATTTTACCTGTCAGGCTGTCAAAACAGCAATACCGCACCTGCTAAATTTGGCTTCAAAGATGAAAGGTCAATGCGCGAAGCACTCAGGGGCACATGGATACTAAAGGAATATGAGGACTCTATAGATGCAGGGCTCACACCAAAGCTGCTTAGCTATATGATGACAAAGCTGACACAAATAGATTATGATTCTAACAGGCTTTCAGTTTCTGGTTTTGGACCATTGATTGACAGTTTAATGTTTTATGCAAATGGAAGTCAAATAGAAAACTCTGGGCCTATATTTGATTTTCGGAATAATAAAATATTCTTCACTCTATCCAAGCCTTATTCAGCGGATAGTGTCAGAAAAGATAGCAGTCTTATTAATGCTGAATTTATTTTTAACGATTCTGATACTATTCTAAGGGTTCATATGGACAGTACTTTCACAGATTTTATTAAGTACCCGATGAGCTGTGATGAATACCCTTATTATCATTTAATCAATAGCAAATTTATCGCAGGGAAATATTACTTGCTTAATGATACCGGAAAAACTCATCACATATTATTCAGTAAGTGCGGAGCCATAGAAGGGTCAGAATTTATTGACAATGAATTGAAAGGATATACCTCATACAGCAATGGAGCAATTGACCAATATTACTGCAATGATGTCCTGGTGTTTGAAAAGGAAGATAATACCGGAGGTCATATTGGATCTTTTGGTTATCTATGGCAGGTTGTCCAAGATTCTTTAATTCTTAGAATAGAAAACGATCGTCATACTACCATCGTCCTTGTGCATGTCAGATGATTTTAAACAATTTTTAGCAATAGGCGTTTTAACATATATCTATACCTTTGCTCAAAATCTAAACACATAATATCATGATAGCTACCAAAGCCTTTGCAGCACAAAATGCGACTACTCCACTCGGACCTTTCAATTTTGAAAGACGTGAACCGGGGGCTCACGATGTGCAGATCGAGATACTGTACTGCGGAGTCTGCCATTCAGATATTCATCAGGTCCGCAATGAATGGGGCGGATCGAAATATCCGATGGTGCCGGGCCATGAGAT
>CAIXBT010000120.1 GCA_903917755.1 uncultured Bacteroidota bacterium | reverse complement strand
AATTGTTTTGCTAAGTAATAAAAAAAAGGTCATTTGTATTTTTTTAAAACAATCAAAACTAAACAATTACACATAATTGAAATAAATTATGTATTTTCAAAAATAACCTTTCGAATAACAATTCTAAAATCAAATTTCTTCTGTCAGTGGCTACGCATTCCGCTATCATCGATAGCATAAAATCAGCTAATGCATGAGTGGATCAGCAAATGTAAAACCGCCTTTGATCAAAAGGTCTGATTCTTACGGTCTCTTAGCTCAGGACTCGCAACTCACGTTCTGGGCTTAAAGAATATCATTCCTGCGCCGCCTATGATCAGAAATACGATACCTGCGTAGGCAGCGAAATAGGTGGAATTGTCTGTGACGTGAGTGACCAATAATCCTAAACCGACTATGAGCAATACTACTCCCATGAGAACCATTATCCGAAAATAATTCGGAGGTGCGAGATGCTTTTTCATAATGAACGTTTTAGCTATCATAAAGATACGGAATATATCGATGCAAGTCAATGACATGCAATTATGACATACAGCTTTGCTATCGACGACAACAAAGAGTTGAATTAAGCCTCATCTATCCTAAAATGTTGTGTTTTTTGGTTTGATATGCAGGATATATCAGTATAATATTGATGTCAGATTTATAACACAAAAAAGCAATGAAATGAAAAAGATAATCTTCGGAACGATAATGATGAGCCTTCTGCTATTTTCTTCCTGTATCAAAAGCCCGCTCAATACGCTCCACATAGGGCAGGTGGGCGGCGGAACATGGGCATTCGCAGGGGTGATAGATACCGCTACCTCCTGCTCATACGATACCACTTTTGAAGCCATGTCTGCATCAAACTACAAATCGGGCAATTTTACAAATTACACCACTATCCGCTGCGGCTATAAGAACAGGCTCGTATCAGGCACCTATACTGTCGTGCCTACTACCGTGGTGATGGCACCCTATCAGATCAATTTTGAAATAGATTACGGACTCGGCGGTACCAACGGAAATAGTTTCTATTCGCTCGGTACGGGCGCTAACCAGACCGTGAATGTATCGGTATCAGGCAATAAGGTCACTATCATAGGTTCAGGTATCAATATCTACTGCCCGGTCAACCATCCTACTGCTGCAGATACATCTGTATTGACCTTAAACCTATATGCACCATACTGATGTTAGGTTCTGTGGCAAATTGGCTATCGAAAATAATGGGTAATTGAACCAAGATCCATAATTGAAAAAATTCATTGTGTCTTATTTTCTTGAAAAGCAGATATAGTTTTGATCTACATAAACATTGGGCTTGACATGAACTTTTCAATCATCAATCTTTTTTAATACTGATTTTCAATCACTTGCAATGGTCAATGAAAATAATCCGCATTCACTCCTTGCAATATCCACAGAGAAGCTTACTTTTGCAGTCCTTTTAGAAAAAGATAAACATCAATTCAAGTGGACGCATTAAGTTATAAAACCAAATCGGTAGCCGCACACGAAGTAAATCGTGAGTGGTTTATCGTCGATGCAGAAGGCAAGACACTAGGCCGTATGGCTAGCAAGATCGCTTCTGTACTGAGGGGCAAGAATAAGCCCACCTATACTCCCAATGCTGACTGTGGCGATTTCGTCATTGTCATAAACAGTGGCAAAGTAAGGCTGACAGGAAATAAAATGAATGTCAAGGATCGTGTGCACTACACAGGTCACCCCGGTGGTCAGCGCCATCGCTCTCCAAAAGAGATCATGCAGAAAAACCCTAACGAGCTGATCGAACTGGCCGTGAAAGGTATGCTGCCAAAGAACTCTCTGGGCCGTCAGCAATACAGGAAATTATTTGTTTACGCGGAGGCTGTGCATCCACACGCCGCTCAAAAACCTAAAGATCTATAATCATGAGCAAAGATAAAGTAAACGTAGGCAGGCGTAAAGCCGCTGTAGCACGTGTGGTTCTCAAGCCTGGTACAGGCACTATCACCGTAAACGGCAAAGACTATAAGGACTATTTTCCATTGGATTTCATCCAGCAGAAGATCGAAGCTCCTCTCAATACAGCAGAAGCCAGAACTAAATTCGACGTTTCCGTCAATGTATTCGGCGGCGGTGTGAAAGGTCAGGCAGAAGCTATCGTGCTTGGTATCGCACGCGGACTGGTATTCGACAATCCTGAAGCAAGACCTGCTCTCAAGAAAGCTAAATTCATGCGCCGTGATGCACGTGAAGTAGAACGTAAGAAAACAGGTATCCGTAAGGCACGTAAGAAAGAGCAGTACTCTAAACGTTAATCAAAAAATCCCCCTGCCCCCTTTGATAAAGGGGGAGGAATTAATAAAAAGCTTAATCGAAATAAAAAATGGCAAAAATTTCTCATCAGGAACTATTGGACGCAGGTGTTCACTTCGGTCACCTCCGCAGGAAGTGGAATCCAAAGATGTTACCTTATATCTTCGCAGAGAAGAAAGGTATACATATCATAGACCTGAATCGCACTATCGAAAAAATGGACGATGCTGCTGCCGCTATCAAGCACATGGCTAAATCCGGAAAGAAAATACTTTTCGTAGCTACTAAAAAGCAGGCGAAAGAAGTGGTAAAAGAAGCTGCAAAGCGTGTCAATATGCCTTACGTGACCGAGAGGTGGCTGGGTGGTATGCTCACGAACTTCACTACTATACGCAAGAGCGTAAAGAAGATGCAGATGATCGAGAAAATGCTTTCTGACGGTACACTCGAGAGCGTAACTAAGAAAGAGAAACTCGTTCTGAGCCGCGAAAAAGAAAAGATGGAGCGTGTACTCGGTGGTATCTCTGCTATGAACCGTGTGCCTAGCGCAGTGTTTCTGGTAGACATCACACATGAGCATATCGCATTGAAAGAAGCTCAACGTCTCAACATCAATACATTCGGTATCGTAGATACAAACTCTGACCCTACTAAGATAGATTTCGCTATCCCGGGCAATGATGATGCATCTAAGTCTATCTATATACTGACCAATTTCATCGCTGATGCTATCGCAGAAGGTCTCGCTGAGCGTGCTGCTGATGCTAAGGATGATGACAATCAGGACGATGATAATCAGGAGGTCAACTATGACAAGATCATGGCTGGTGGCGAAGAAGGTGCTGATGGCAAAAAAGGTGCAGGTCGCGGCAGAAAAGGCCCGGGTGCAGGCGGAGGATCCGGTCGTAGCAGAATAGGCGGCGGCGGACCTGGCAGAGGAGGTGTCAAAAAATAAGATCATAAATTAATAATCATATTTTGATATTGCTTGCCAAGTTCCCCAGTGACTTGGCAAGTCTTTTTAAAGGCCTCTCCCTAACCCTCTCCAAAGGAGAGGGAACAATGCAAGGAGTTGGCTATTCAAGTCTCCCCTTGGGGGAGATTTAGATGGGCTTAAATTTTAAATCATAATAAAAAAGGATAACAAAAATGTCAACAATCGCAATCACAGCAACTCTGGTAAATGAGCTGCGCAACCTGACAGGTGCCGGTCTGATGGACTGCAAAAAAGCACTGACTGAATCTAATGGTGATGTACAAGGAGCTATAGACGTACTGCGCAAAAAAGGCGCAAAAGTAGCTGAAAAACGTGCCGGCCGCGACTCTCTCGAAGGCTGCATCGTAGCCCTCACTACTGCTGATAGCAAAAAAGGTATCGTGTCATATCTCTCATGTGAGACTGACTTCGTAGCAAAGAATGAAGACTTCCGTGGTCTGGCCGAAGCTATCGCTAAAGCAGCACTGGCAGCAGGTTCCAAGACTGTAGCGGAAGTTCTCGCACTGCCTCTCGATGGCGTTACAGTTAGAGATAAAGTACAGGAAAAAGTATCTGCTATCGGTGAACTGATCGCTATCTCTGCCTACGAAACCCTCGAAGGCGAGAACATCGTAGCATACAATCATGCAGGAAATAAAATAGGCGTACTGGTCTCTCTGTCTAATGCTAAGAGTGATGTAAATCAGGCAGCAGGCAAAGATATCGCTATGCAGGTAGCGGCTATGAACCCGCTCGCTGTAGATGCAAAAGGTGTATCTCAGGAGGTCATAGACCGTGAGGTAGCTATCGCAAAAGAAAAAGCCGCAGCTTCAGGCAAGCCTGAGAATATACTTCAGAAGATCGCTGAAAGCGCAGCACAATCATATCTGAAAGAGAATACACTGGTCACAAAGCCATTCGTAAAAGACGGCAGCAAGACTGTAGCTCAATATCTGGGTGAAGTAGAGAAAGGACTCGCAGTAGTAGCTTTCAAACGTGTAGCTCTGGGATTGAAATAATTCATGTAGAGACGCAAGATCTTGTGTCTCTCTATCGCGGATAAGACGCAAAATCTTGCGTCTCTACTGCAGCACATAATAATAAAAGCAGCCTCAGGGCTGCTTTTATTATTTATACAGAGTAACCCCAAAAGGGCAACAAAACGCAGTATCAGCCAGCGTAAATCGAGCGTCAAAATTGTGGCTTTGCCCTTAATAAAAGCTTTCGCTACTTCCCGTCTTTTTGCGCCCTAATGCTTTACTAGCCTAGTTTTAAGACTGCGATATTTACACTTTACAATTTAAAGACATGGAATTGCAGCCACTGTCATCTTTGTAATCAAGTTAGCAAATCACATTCTATCCATATACCAGTTCAGTTGCTTTTCGATCTTTCGTAAGGTCATGAGGTCATTGATGATCTTCTGAAGGCGGGTAAATGCTGTTTCACTTTTGACCACATAATCTAATGCCTGATGATGCATGCAATCAACAGCGACAGATATTTTGTCTTGAGATGAAAGGATCACCACAGGGATGTCAGATTTAAATGCCTTGATTTTGTCCAGCGTATCCATGCCGTTCATAGCGCTACGATCGATACCATCTAGGTGGTAATCTAGAATAATCACATCAGGAGTGAGTGACAGATTCGCTATACACATTTCACCCGTCGGAAAAGTTTGAATTTCAAAATCTCCGTAATTCAGGAATTCGATTTCCAATGCTTTTAAAAAAAAAGCATCGTCATCTACTAAAAAAATCCTTATCTTATCCTTATTCAATTTTTGCGCTTTTAATCAAGTTATACTCCTCGGTAAGTTCAATACATGCCTGAGAACAAATTTCCTCCAGTTGCAATACCATATCCTGTATGCCATCGACCTGCTGCCGGGTACTAGCATATTCCAGACCACAATCCGGGCGGCGGCACCATATTTCACATCTCGCTGCCGCATCCAAGTACCGAGATGGTATAAAGAAGTTGTTTAAACTTTTATGGTTCTGAGTAAAATTATGGTAAAAGCAATCAAATGCCAAGATCTCCAATGGATGTCATTTGTTTCAAACCTTGTGAGTAGCGTTTT
>CAIXBT010000119.1 GCA_903917755.1 uncultured Bacteroidota bacterium | reverse complement strand
TGCACCATGCTGTCACATCATTGATAGCAGCACATATCAGCGCCATACTGCCCAGAGGAGTTGTTGTCATTTGACGTTCTTTCAGGATTCTCGCCAAAACCGGAAAGGCAGTGATACTCATAGCTATGCCCATGAAGAGCGCATACTCTGTAAACGTGGCATGAGGTGCAGCAAATTTGTCGAAGGTGTAATAAGCAAAACCAACTCCTAGAAAATACGGAAATACGATACTACTGTGACTGATGATCAGGGACTCACCAAATCTGGAGCGAAGTGTATCCATATCGAGCTCCATTCCTATCACAAACATAAACAGCAATAACCCCACCTGACTCAAGATATGCAGATAGGTGATCGATGCCGGCGGGAAAAGGTTTATAAAAAGTGTTGGTGCAAAAAAACCAAGACAGGATGGCCCCAGCAGAATGCCAGCTGTCATCTCTCCCATCACCGACTGCTGACCGATCCGCGAAAACACCCACCCGAGCCCCTTAGCCAGGAATAAGATAATAATAAGCTGAAGTAAAACAGTGGACAAAGGGCCATGCAATGCAGTACGAAGAACAACCTGTAAACTATAAGGGCTATCAGGCTTCGCAAAAGCTAGATCAATACCTGCGTTATTGCCAAGATAAATAACTAGAAGCGTCCCGACCACCAGTGGCAATATGAGCAGCGTGTATATTAAGGTTTGCCTCTTTCCCATCAAACTATTTAATTAAAGGCTATGAATTGTTAGATTTAGAACATCTAAATCAATTGTTCGGGATAAATATAATAATGACTAACGATTGTTTGTTTAAAAAACCATCCGGTTTTGTCATAATAGCTTTACAATACAACAATGAATAACAAACGCATACTCATATTGGGCGGTACTGGCCATCTCGGTAGTACTTTAATACATCATCTGGTCAACGACCTTCGGGTCAGGCCTGCCGATATACGTGTGTTTTATCTAAACAACTCTCCTACTAATGCGATAGATGATATATCGGGCCTGGATATGTGTGCGGGAAATGTATTGAACAAAACAGATGTAGAAAAGGCCTGCGAGTCCATCCAGATTGTGTTTCACCTGATAGGCTCCACGACTTTCGACCCGGTGCAAAAAGGGCTGCAATGGCGTATCAATGTAGAGGGAACCCGCAATGTGCTTGAGGCAGTGAAAGACAGCCCAAGCTTCGAAAAGCTGTGTTATGTAAGCACCGTCAACGTTCTCGCGCCCAAACTGCCGCGCGGGTCTATCGGTGCTATCGATGAGTGTGATCCTTATACCACTGCACATAGGGTACATTCTTTCACATCAGCTCATGATGCATTAACATTCGCGGAGAAGGCTCGTAATGCCACTAACAATGATTGGGTTAAACAAATAGATGTTGGTTATTATGACTCCAAACTTGCAGCACAGGAGCTGGTGAATGAATATGTTCGAAAATATGCCCTCAATGCAGTGTCGATCCTTCCTGGCACCATGTTTGGCTCCTTTGACTATCTGATAGGGACAGGCATGTATATAATATCTATCTACACGGGGCAGATGCCTGCTACAATGCCTGCCGGATTGCCATTCACGCATATCATGGATGTAGCAGAAGGTATGATCAAAGCTATCGATAAAGGAAAGAAAGGCGAAATGTATATCCTGTCAGGAAAAGAAGAAGATAATCGCTCGCTGAAAGATATGGCAACTATCATTACCGAAGAACTGCAAAAATATTTCCCTGACAAAAAATTCAAAGCCCCCACACTCGTAGCTCCCTATCGACTTGTTTATGCATTCGCATGGATATATGAGAGAGTAGCTTCACTTTTCAATTTGAATCCCGTTCTCAACACACAGGCGGTCAAGGCCGGCAACCATTACTGGTATTTCAGTCACGAAAAATCAGATCGGGAACTAGGCTATACCGCCAAACGCACATTCAGAGAAGCCATCAGACAGATGATAGCCTATTATGATCAGCACAAATTGCTTGAAGTAAAAGAAAGATTCATCGACAGGAAATAGAGTGGACTATTTCACACCGCTGCCATGTCCTCTTTATGTTCCCTGACATTGACATTTGCCACCCAATCCTTGTCTTTCGCCATGGGCGGGAGAACCACAGGGTTGCCGAGATAGTCAAGACGCTTGCCGGGATAGATGTGTGCCTCTATCAGATATGGTAACAATGAGACCCTATCCAATGAGGGATGAACGTAAGGGCGTATATTCTTTTCATGATATTCAGGCAGCAGGCTCCAATGTAGATTCGCTTTCGCGTGATGAGCACCGTGAAAACCATTATTGAACAGGAAAAAATTCAACCATTTGCTGCTGAAATTGCGTGTATGATTGTATGGATGATTTTCATCGCAGCCATCATGCTGAAAGTAATTCGTCCCTACTATTCCCCAACTGGCATATTGATGTGGCAATATCCAAAATAACAAAGCACATTTCCAATTGATGACCAGAAGGACAATATTCGAAGTGATCACCAATCCCAGTTCGAGGGCATACTGCCAAAACCATTCGGGGCGTTCTTTCCTCATCCTTCCGGCAAAGGCAAATTCTCCCTTCAGAATATCTCCGCTCATGGAGTGAAAGAAGAAGAGCTGATTGAAGAAATTGATGCGATATCTCATCTTAGTGGTTCGGATCGCATCTTCCAGATGCTGGGTATATTTATGATGACTGAAGTTATGACCGGGCACATAGGCACTCACAGAATGACCATAAGTAAAGGACAATACAAACTGAAATAACTTATTCATTGTCTTACCTTTAAAGATAGGAGCATGAATGGTATTGTGGATAATAACAGCGCAAGTGAAAGAGAAAAAACAATTGACAGCTACCCACATCACTATCTGCCATGTGCGCATACTTGGCCACAAAAACCAGGGCAGGATCGCAACGGTATAATAGATCAAAACCGTCAAAACGGTACGCCTGTCGGCAGAATATCTTAGCATGAACGAGTCAGTTTTTCTATCCGAATGAATAGGTTGAATAATGTAAAATTATGAAAATCTATGGATAGGCGAAATGGAGTATGGCCGTTCTATTTCGGCACAACGATGGTATAATATCTGGAACCGTAGCCCGCCCAGACACCGATGGCGCTATCGCCGACCACATTGGATTTGACCCGGATATATGATGAGAATGGGCTACCGCCGCCGTCATTTTCCAGCGTATTGTAGAAATCATATGTCCGGCTGTCTATATTGGCCCACTTTAGAGTGACGGTGTCACCTTTCCAGAAATATCCGAATGTATTCGGGTCAGGATTGGTCACATAGGTCGGATATCCTCTCTGAACCGGCAAAGTCAGCGTCTGACCTGCAAAGAATTTATCATCATATACAGAACCGGTGAGCTATGTGTAATAAGGTTCCTGATTGCGTTTGGTCCAGTAGCGAATGAAGTTGCCCGTCGAGCTGGGCACAGTCAGAGTGATCATCACATTGACCAAAGAATCCACATTCGGTACATCTCTGATACTTAAACCCTGGATAGGCACAGCATGCGGGATCGTTGTATAAGCCGTAATGGTCTGATTATTGACCTTTATCTTCAGATTGTACTGATGCCCTTCCACACCGCAGTCAGGGCATGTACCCGTATTAGCATAGGTCAGCAACTCAGCATATGGCAATGTATAGGCGCATACATCCGGCACCTTAGAAGAATCGTATACAGCTATTCCAAGAGATTGCAGCAGTTGTATCTTTTGTGAATCAGGGATGGAGAGGCTCTGAAGACAGATCTCCTGAAGCGGCACCTGCACCGGGCTGCTGTCTATCGACATCGTGATCACGGCTCCATGCAGCAGAAAAGCAGCGTAATCATTAATATTGAGATCGCCAAACACGAGGGTACTACGGGTAAGAATAATAATAGGCGGGTGATTGGTCTCTATGCTGCCATCTACTACTACACTCGTACCGAAATTGGGCAGCGAACCGGTCAGGTCCTTAGTGCATGACGAAGCTACCAAACCCGCCAAGGCAAGGATGAAAAGAATGAATATGTTTTTGTTCTTAGTCAACACAATTAAAATTTAAAATTCCAGGTGATGGACGGCAAAATCGGAAACAGCGACACCTGCTTCAAAGACACATTCACGCTTCCTGTGGTCGGATTACCCTGTGCATCCACATAGACAAAGAAAGGGTTCATCCGGTTGTATACATTGTATATCGCAAAGTTAATATCAGAATGTAGTTTCTTAAAATGTTTATGTTTCAATTTGAAGGTCGCACTGAGGTCCAAACGGTGATATGAAGGCAACTGATAAAAGTTTCTCGGACCATATATATAATTGACCCCTCCATTGAGATAGTACAATTGTACGGGCAGTGTGGTTCTGTTGCCGGAGGCATAAACGAAGGTGGCAGCCACATTCCATCTGTCATTGATCTCATACATCAGCACCACATTGAGGTCATGACGGCGGTCGTATTTGGCATAAAACCACTGGTCATTATTGATACTGCTAAACTGCCTCTGGGTCCATGCCAGCGTATATCCCACCCAGCCCTGCAGCTTGCCGCGAGCCTTTTTGAAAAAGAATTCAGAACCATAGCTCCGGCCTTTGCCATACACAAAAAAATCTTCTATATCCTGAGTAGAGGTCACCACCTTATTGTCACCATACTCGATCTGATTGAATAGCTGTTTGTAATATACTTCTATGGATGCTTCAAACATATTATCCTTGAAATTCTGAAACGCACCAACTGTATACAGCAACGCTATCTGAGGTTTGACAGCCTGAGTACTGGGCACCCAGAGATCAAATGGCAAAGTGGTGGTAGAGTTGGAAACAAGATGTATATATTGTTTAGTAAGTGAGAATCCGGCCTTGATCGAAGTGGCTTTGGCTACTTTAAATCGCAAACTGACCCTTGGCTCCAGGCCCCAATAGGTCTTGACGGGTTGGCCCACTGCATAATCCACACTATCGGTCTTGTGACCGGCAGTATCAAAATTATTTTTGAAATAGGGGCCCGCCAAAGTGAAAATAGAAGCCCGCAGACCGATGTTCACCTTCAGCCATTTCGTAATGTCAAAGTCATCGGCGATATAAGCAGCCAGTTCATGCGCATGTTTGGCAGCGGTGTTGGTACTTTGGAGATTGACCGTATCGACAGATGCAGATGTCTGGTATGGAGTGAGCATATGATTGGTATAGTCTACCCCGAACTTCATCATATGGCCTATGGCAGGTGAGTAATCAAATGCCACCTTGGCACCTATATCGCGCGTATTTGAACTAACATTGAAAAGTACACTCTGATAATCTGCCCCGATGTCAAATTTATATTCATTATAAATAAACATGGCATTCATGAATAGTTTATCGCCAAAAATGTGATTCCATCGAGCCGTGACGGTATTATTCCCCCAGGGGAAATTAATTTTAAAGTCACCGTTAGGAGCTTTGAAATTGAACACATCACGACCGAAATAGCCGCTGGCATAGAAACGATCCTTATCAGAAAGGATATAATTTAGTTTCGCGTTGATGTCATAAAAATAGTATCCGTCACCTTTATACTGACCATTATGATATGTATCGGTGAAAGGCTTGCTCAGCAGATCGATATATGTACGCCTTCCGGCCAAAATAAGTGAGCACTTGTTTTTTATGATCGGCCCTTGTATCGTAAGCCTTGAGGCAATGAGACCAATACCGCCTTCTACCTCCCACTCTTTCATATTTCCTTCTTTCATTTTCACATCTACCACAGATGAGAGTCTACCGCCATATTGTGCAGGTATAGGCCCTTTTTCAATAGAGAGTGACTTGACCGCATCTGAATTGAATACCGAAAAGAAACCAAACAAATGCCCTGTGTTATAAACCACCGCATCGTCCAGCAAGACCAGATTCTGATCCGGCCCTCCACCACGCACATAGAATCCTGTATTGCCTTCTCCTGCCGCCATCACTCCCGGCAGCAGTTGCAGGGTCTTGAGCACATCCACCTCACCCATGAATGCAGGAAGGGCTTTCACGGTTTCTATTGTCAGCTCCTGACGCCCCACATTGGTGCTGGTCACATTGGCATCCTTTCGCTCAGCGGTCACCGTCACCTCCTGAGTAGTGATACTCGATGAACTCAGCTCGACATTGAGTTTCATATCTGCTTTGAGATTCACTGATATCATCTGCGTCTTATAACCCACATAAGAGACCTTGAGAGTATATTTGCCGGAAGGGAGGTCAAGCGAAAAGAAACCGTAGTTATTGGTATTTGTTCCCTTCGACAGTTCCACGACTCCCACAGTAGCAGCGATGAGGCTTTCGCCATCAGTGGTGTCTTTGATATAGCCAGATATGGTATGTTTCGGGACAGACTGAGCAGATGCCACATTACAGGACGATACGAAGAGTATGATCAGTATAAATAAGTTGTGTAGAAAAATTCGCTGCATGGGCCTTTTCAGAAAGGCGCAAAAATAATCCAAGCTTTGAATATGTGTGCCTAATAACTTAAAAATAATATAATTGTTTGCCGAACGGAGGAAACGGGCAAACTAACAGCTATAGACCATCCTCATCCAACTCTTTGAACTGCCTTCTCAGGCTCTCAAAATAGGGTGCCGTATACTTCAGGCGACTGCCATACCAGGAGAAAAGTTCACCGTTTACGATCAGGATCCGGGCATCCGGACATATGGCTCTAAACTCCGCTTTATGACGGTCAGTGAAAGAATAAGGCTCTGATGAGAGAAATATAATGTCAGGTTTCTGAGCATCTATCTGCTCTTTGCTGACCGCAGGGTATCGATTCAGATCGCCAAAGACATTCCTGATGCCCAATAAGCCGAGCAAATGATCGACAAAGGTGCCGGATGCAACCACCATGTATGGTTTCCTCCAGATAAAATAAGCACAGGATCGAATTGATGATTGATAATTGTCAATTGATAATTTGTGAAAGCCGGCTTTGATCTCAGTCACTAAAGCATTTACCGCATCATGTTTATTGCATATCTCGCCGATGGCATTCATCATTTCACAGGCATCATCGAGGGTATAGATATCACTCATCCATACCGG
>CAIXBT010000118.1 GCA_903917755.1 uncultured Bacteroidota bacterium | reverse complement strand
CAAAAAGGCAGATAATCCTTCATCGTATCGATAACCGAAATCTGGTTCAGGAGTCATCAACGTTATTGTGGTACTCAAAAATGCCTTAAGTTCAAAGCCATACTTGTCAGGTAATCCGCTTGAGTTTCTTGGAATTCCTAGCAATGCTTCTAATGTCCAACCTGCACCTTGTGTTCCCTTAAATGGCTCTGAACTATCTCCCACCGTACGCAACACTCGACTTTCGTATTTCTCGATCGAGCCAATCTCTCTCAATTCCTTTAACAACAAATCTGGACTTATTTCTTGAATTAAATTTGATTCTAATTTCAATTGTAGGAACATCTTGCTATTGAGCCAGTGAGGAAGTGAAATCAATTCGTCAATAAAGTTACAGTCCGTGTCTGTTAATACCGTGCCGAATACGGAATCCTCGGATATTCCCATCACTAGAACTCGTCGACCATAAGAATCCTGTGAGTCACGCCGCAAGGCATCCGGAGGATTTGAACAACCACTTAGAAATCCAGAAAATCGCATTTCTGGATATTGAAAATAATCAATTATTTTTGCATTGGGTGCAAGCGCTGGTTCAGAGTGCTCAGATAACCAATACAGTTTGAAGGCATGCTCAAGGATTGGTTTTCCAGCAGCAGAACTTGACTTGGATCTACTCTCACTTGGGGATCTAAAACTTACTTTACTTGGAAACAATGACAAGAGCTCTTTGCTATAACCGAAATAAACTTGATTCTTTTCGTTATCCTGATTGGTAGCAAGTAGTTTCACAATCACTTCTTTACAATTACTTTTGCTAAAAGCATTTTTCAACGATGCCATTGTTGAAAAACTCATATATTGACCCTACTAAATTCCACTACGAAAGTGAAGCTTTGTTAGGAATTCATCTCCAAAGCGGAACCGAGAACGGTTCCTGAAACACTCCCAACGATGTACAGATGACTCCGCGCTCGCGAAGTTGCGACATACGACATTTCCTCATGATCTGCCAAGTCTCGATCCGCAAAAAGAATTACAAATGCTGATTCCATTCCCTTAAAGCGTAAAACCGTGTCGAGGGTAATTGATTCAAAAGAGAATTTATCTGCGGGAGAGAACAAAATTCTGCTTGCAAATAATGCGGGTTTAAGTCTCTCGAGTATTGCAACGTTTTTAGAAAGAATTGCGATTGAAGACATTTTTACGCCCTCTTGTCTAATCAAACGCGTTACTAGCTTCAAAATAGTTTCAATTGCATCATCAATATTTAGTGCGGGATGGATCTCTGGCTTCGAACCCAGTGGTCCTACCGTGTACATCACTGGTCCGCTATACAAATTAGAGGTTAATTTAGAAATATTTTGCGTGTTCCTAAGATTTAATCTTAAAGTAAAACGTTTGGCTTGGAGTCTGCTGGCAATATCTTCTGGGGATCGATAGACAGATTGATTTGAATCCATAAATACGTGAAGTGCAAAACTTCTTGTCAATTTAAGTCTTTCAACATTGTTCCAAAAAATGTTATTAAAATCTTGACCCTCATCGATAATCAAAACATCATTAATTCCTATTTGATTCTTTAACTGACTAGCCGCAAAATCCTGCTCTCCCATAACCTTGATATTTCTATATTCTGAAAGCTTTACCGTCAAATCTCCCAACAAAGCGCTACCCACGGCAACAAAATAAATTAATTTTTTATTT
>CAIXBT010000117.1 GCA_903917755.1 uncultured Bacteroidota bacterium | reverse complement strand
GCTATGAAGCAGTCATTTCCTGCGCCGCTGCCGAGGTCGAGCACTATGTCGCCCTTTTTTATTTTGGCGAACTGTGTCGGCAGTCCGCAGCCCAGGCCTAGGTCCGCATCAGGATTGTAGCCTTTTACATTGCCGTAGTCATCGGTCATGATGTTATAGACTTCTGTCGAGCACCCGCCGGCTCCGCAGCATGAGGACTGGTTGGTAGTTTTGTCCTGCAGTGCGATCTCAGAGTATTTTTGTCTTACTATCTCTTTTAATTCATTTGCATTTTCCATGATGATATATGTTGAGGTTATAAAATCAGCAGCAGTTTCTTTTGTCTTCAAAATCCTTTGCCTTATTGAAGAATTGTCCGAAGATCATTTCAAATTTTTTGAATGTCTCCCAGTTGATACAATAGCATGACTTCGGCCCGTCTATGGTTCCTTTGATCAGGCCTGCATTTACCAGTTCGCGTAGATGCTGTGATACAGTAGACTGCGCTAAAGGCATCACATCTACGATCTCACCGCAGATACAGGCATTTCTCTCCGAGATGGTCTTTAGAATAGCTATCCGTGCAGGATGACTGATAGCTTTAGCCAGTTCTGCGAGTTCTATCTCTTTCGGATCAAACTCACCTTTTTTGTTTACAGCCATTTCCTTAATTGTTTATCGCAAATATACGATTAAACAAATAAAATAACCAACTTTTTTTAAAAATAAATTGCAATCCGGAAATAATGGTGCAAAAATTCAGCAGTTCGCCGCTAAAGAGTACTTTATCACTTCTCAAGTCTCATACTCAAGTCTACTAAGCCAACCTTCGTTTCTTCGAAGATGTAAGTAAGAATAAGAATATCATCATAAATAGTACAGAGAAAGCGGTACTCATGATTATCCTTAACAAGGCAATGAAAAGATTGTAAAAGGTCCAGCTCTCTATCAGAAAATAAGCGGTATGATGGATCAATGTAGCAATGCCGCAATAGATCAAAAACCAGCTGGCCCCCTGTACGGTGATATTGGGCTCTACCTCAAACTCTGCCCCCTTTGGTGTGATGATGCTGATCAGTACAGGCCTGAAATATGCAATCAGCGTGCAGGCAGCAGCATGCATACCCAGCGATCCTACAAAGAGATCCAGTGTCAATCCTGTCAGGAAACCAAGTATCATAAGCAGCCACCTAGGTGTCTCAAAGGGCAGCAGCAAGATAAACAGCAAATAGACATAGGGATTGATATAGGGGAAAT
The DNA here is from genome assembly GCA_903917755.1 of uncultured Bacteroidota bacterium. GTDB lineage: Bacteria > Bacteroidota > Bacteroidia > Chitinophagales > LD1 > UBA1941. Next base: position 21,337 of record CAIXBT010000117.1, on the reverse strand, counting down.
TGATATTGCTGAAAATGAGAACCTGTGCGGCCATGAGGGCCACGAATCGAAGAATATTTATAGGAAGAAGACCAAGCATTTGATTATTTGAGAATACTGATGAAGTCTCGTGGAGTATTATTCCCAGTCAATTTCTTCAGCATTATTAGTTACTATATCATAGAGTTTAGATTCATCTTCTATCAGATCTTCGATAATCGTGGCCAGTTGTTCTGCTTTCTTCTCATTCTGAGGGTTCAGCTTATAATAGGCTACATATTTTCCTGCATTGGCATCGCTGCCCATGCCGCCTGCCACATCCGGAAAGTGCTCGTCCAGATAATAATTCAATACTGCCTCCCAGTTATATCCGGTCATGTCTGCCTGCTCATTGATCGCTTTCATTTTCTGACCGATAGCCGCTACTTTTTCATCCTTGATATTAAGGGTGACAGAGATGCTGCCGAAATCTTTTTTAGTCGTGATCTTGATATAGTCCTTCATGCGATGGATTTTGCTCTTTTATCAAAAATACCAAAAACTATTTTTAATCCTAATGGAGCATATCAGATATGTATTTATCTAAGCAGCATATAAAGAGGCCCCTATTAATCCGTGTCGGAGAGCATAGATCACCAGACCTACAGCAGACCGTGCACCTACCCTATGTATCAGTCCCTGTCGCAGGTTTTCTATACTGCGGGGCTTATAGCGGTTATTTCTGCTATTTGGGTGGTAGTCATCTCTTGGGAGATATAGCGGATAATGTCCAGCTCAATGGCTGAGAATTGAATGGTCAACGGTGAGGGATATAATTGGTTTCTGTCAGTCCGATTATCGAGGAGGGCCATATTTGTGATATCATTAAAGAAAAACCTGCCCGACATGACCGTAGATATGGCCTTGTGTATTTCCGCAGGCTCTACAGTACAGCCTTTAATGAAGTAGCCTTTAGCGCCGCACCTCACAGCCTTGAGCAGCACTGTATCCTCATCATTGCCCGATATTACGATGACTTTTACCGGCATGGATTCGACCTTTATTATATCCAGGATCTCCCAGCCGGACTTTTGAGGCATTTTCAGGTCCAGCAGTATCAGATCTGGCGGCGTGTGTCGCAGAATGCTAATAAGCTCATCGCCACTCTTCGCCGCCCCCGTTATTTCTATGTCTTCATATTTGCCGAGCCGATGGCCATGCCGACACTGAAGAAGTGGTCGTCATCTGCTATTACTATACTGGTACGCATATAGAGTTTTTCATTTTGATCTAAGACTAAGGTCGCATAATAATGTGATTTTCTAAACTTTATTGTGGCCTAGCCCCCCCTATTTAACAAAATATTAAATATAAAAAAGTGTAGAACTACACTAAAATTCAGTGTAGTTCTCCTGTCGGTTTAGTGTAGTTCTACACTTGATTGGGTGGTCCAATGAGTACACCTTTGTATGGCTTTCGCGAAGCAGTGCAAACCTGATACCACTATAAAAGAGATAGGTAGGGACTAGCCGAAAACCCTTGATCAGAGTAGGCAAACAGAATTTTAAACGAAGTTTTTGCCTCTCATTTTTAGTAAAAAAAGGGGATATAATATGAAAAAATTTATGGTATTAATAACTTTCGTAACTCTATCTGCGGCTTTATTCGCACAAACATGTACTGTGCATCTATATTATTCTGGTGCAAACAGTACTGCAACCCTTCAATCATATTTAAATAATCCTGCTAAACCAGCATTATATAATCTGGATGCTGGTACAAAACAGTCACTATTGAAGTATACTTTTTTCTTAATGGAGTTTTGGGCGGCTTTACGCCAGATGCTGATGTCAATATAACAAACTTATATAAAGGCAATTATTTATCAGTAATTAGCGCTATCTGCAATTGTAATGTTGTACAAGGTGTTGATCCTGATGCACCATTGACCTATACTGTTGTAGCTACAAATAACCCAAGTGATCCACCAGCATGTATGCAGCATTTCAATGATCGCTATAAAAGCTCTTATAGTGGCTGCTGTAAAGAAACAGGTAAAGGATGTGATGATATAATAGTGCCCATAGGAACTAATCCTAAATGCCAATAGGCTATCCAATAACGGGGTTGTTTTAAAATATCAGACTAGAGTTATTTAAGATTTTATTCTTTCTAATCTGGCACGAATAAAGTATTTTGTGACAGCCCCGCTTTTTGTACTTAATTTATGCTTTATGAAATTGATTTTGACTGTCTTATTGGTTTTCTTTTATATAATAACTTACTCCCAAATAAGCTTAACAATATGTCAAAAATGTGGATATAGTAAAGTGTCATTTTCCGGATACAAGGATTCTGTAGGAGTTAAAATAAATGATTCATGCAGTGTCTTTTCCTTTTCAATTGAAGAACCCGAATATCTGTCGATGCATACCAGTACTGATATTTCACATGAATATAGATTTTGGATCGATCCTCGATATAAAAGAAAACCCATAATTCTTAATAATTGCCATTCAAGTCTTGAGATTCTTGACACACTACCTATAGAGAAAGATGATCTACCGTGTGATAAAGTATATTCAGATTTAACTTCCAATCCTGAACCTGGCAAAGAAGATTCATTGATGAAAGTCTTTACCCTATGTGAGGAAATGTATATTGAGTCGCATCCTGATTCATTTTTAGCATTAAACTACTTGAGAACAGTATTAAGTAAGCTAGATATACAACAAGCTATTAAATATAGAGATTTGGTTAAGAAAAGTAATTCCAAATATCCGAGCTATACTGAAGTCGAAAACTACATATCTAATTTTAAGTATAAAAACATTGCTAATACCGGTGACTCATTTTTGGAGTTTGAAGCTCAAACTTCCGGTGGAGAAAAGTTTTTAAGCAAGGGTATTAATGACAAAGTAATTCTATTGTATTTTTGGTATTCAAGCTGTGGCCCATGCAAGAAGGTAGGCGAGCCGCTCCGAGCCATGTATGAACAATATAAATCGAAGCAATTCGAAATTATTTCATTTTCTATTGACGATGAGGAAGAGTGGAAAAAAGCATCTGAAAAACTAAAATATCCTTGGATAAATGTTTCGGACCAGGGAGGAAAATTTGGGATTTTACCCAATCACTACGGTGTTGACCGATTTCCATTTTTTGTGGTTTTTGATGTAAATAAAAAAATCAGTTTGATCACTTTTGGAGAGGATGAAGTCCCGTTGATCGAAAGCAGAGTCAAGGACCTTCTCCATATTAAATAATCAGGTTTCGCATAAATACAATTCAAAATGAAAAAATCAATTTTCATCCTTCTACATCTATGCCTCTATGTAGAGGCATATGCAGATACATTTACCATTCGCTTTGGCAAGGGTGCTGAGTGTACAGGCTTTAATATCTGTGCGATATCTACCGGCCCTGTCAAGGAATATAATGAAGCGGTGGTAGATGTAACCGTGACCAAGAACAAACATATCCAGTTTGCTATTCAGCGAAAGGACCTGACAGACCGGGCGTATTTTAAGTTCTTCTCTACGGGTGTATTTGTGATGGATGGTGACTATACCCTGCCGCAAGAGATATGTGCACAGCTCCATCTGGATAGCTATACCATACACTCCGGCCGCTACGAGATCTCTACCGATAATACGCAATACCTGATAGTCTTTTAAGTACCGCGATTCCCACTTTTCAAAGGGGGTCAGGGGGATTTGTATTGCCATCGCCAATCAGTTCGTTAGACCTGAATCAAATTATTATCCATGAAAATATTACCTCATTATATTTTATTCATACTGGTATTTGCCCTGTTCTATGGGCATAGTGCCTACAGCCAGATGCCCGTGCCCGGTATGGCCAGCCTGAACGGCAACGCCAACTATTTTGAGTTCGCTGTAGAGTGCCCTGTCAAGCGATGCGAGATCACAGGAGCCATTAAGGACACGAACTTCTTCATAGCGCCAGCAGGCTCCAAGTTTATACTCATAGACATGACTTTTGATAAGTGTATCATCCGCTTTGATGTGTTCTCCAGTAAGCTCATGCGCAAAAACCTCAACTATGAAAGTGAAGACTATATGGTCTATAAGTACTTTGTAATAACTAAGGCGCAGTTTGATTTTAAGACTCACCAGATCTTTAAGAAAACAGTGGCTTTCTCTATGGGTACAGTAGTGATCCCTGTGAAGTTTTGGTTCAAACCTTTTGATTTTAGCAAGGATGTTACCTTAGGTACTACCCTGGGTGTACGTGTATTACTGAACCCCCAAAAAGGCATATCTATCAATGCTTTGTTAGGCATTGGCATCACTTCAAATACCTTGGATAGCACTAACACCAATGGTCATATCACGCAGCCCGCTGATATTTTGTCATTCACGCCTACTGTAGGTGTCATGTTGGAATTTGGGTCGGCGCAATTTGGGGTATTCTCGGGATTTGATTTTCCGTCCCGCTACGTAGTAGTCAATGATCAGTGGTTATATGCCAATAAGCCCTGGCTATCATTTGCCATAGGTTATTCGATTTTTTCGACAGGTACGAAGCACTTTTAATTATTTTTTTTAACTACCGAGTCCAATACCATAAACTCCTTGCGCTTTATGTTATTGACCACATATACGTAGGAGATGTTATTCATATTGGTAGAGAGTGTCACATCGATATCCAGAAAATTCTCTTCAGGTTCTGCATTCACATGCTTGACTTTTCCTACCATCACATTCTCCGGAAATAATTCCGAATAGCCGCTCGTGACCACCGTATCGCCCACATTTATTTTGACATGCTTGGGTATTTCCTTGAGTTTGGCAAGGCTGGTATTCTTGCCTTCCCATGAGAGCGTGCCGAAGTAATTGCTGTTGCGAAGCTTGGCGCTGACCTTGAAGTTTTTATTCAGCAGGGACATGACAGCAGAATAGTCATCGGTCACATTCACCACCTGGCCTACCACACCGCCGGGGCTTATCACACCCATCTGTGTAGTGATGCCCTGATTCTTTCCGCGATTGATAAAGATATAATTAGCTGAGAGGTTCACAGAGTTGTGGACTACCTTAGCGGGGATATATGTGTAGACCTGCTCCAGTTTTTTGCTGATGGTGTCCGTTTGTTTGCCTATAGCTATAGTAGTGTCATTCACGGACTCCTTCAGGCGTGCGCGAAGTGTGGCATTCTCTGCTACCAGCGAGTCAGCGGTCTGCCGCAGATACAGATAATCAGTAATACCTGAGATGGTTTGATAAACTTTACCATTGGCACTGTTTGCCATATTGACGAAAGCCGCCTGATGGTATCTGTTGTTTTGATAAATAAGATAGAAACAAAAGCCTTCTAGCAATAGAAAGAAAAAGAATAAATAATACCTGACTATAAAACGAAGAAGGTTGTACATGCTGGATTTCTACATGCGAATTTCTAAAATCTGCGGAATAAACAAGAATAGTTTATCGTATAAGTATTGATAACTCTGATACGATACCTGATCCTGTTTGAATTAGTCCATCAGGAAGGTGAAAGTATCGATCTTCTTGAGTGCTATACCCGTACCCCTGACTACGGCGCGCAGTGGATCTTCTGCTACGTGTACGGGCAGTTTGGTCTTTTGGCTTACTCGTTTGTCCAGTCCGCGCAGCAATGCTCCGCCACCGGTCAGATAGAGGCCTGTCTTAAAGATATCAGCTGCCAGCTCCGGAGGTGTGGTCTCCAGCGCCTTGAGGATCGCCTCTTCTATCTTGGCGATAGATTTGTCCAGTGCATGCGCTATCTCTGAGTAGGATACGATGATCTGCTTAGGGATGCCTGTCATCAGGTCACGTCCGTTCACAGGATAGTCATCAGGCGGATTGTCGATATCAGTCAGCGCCGAACCTACATTGATCTTGATATTCTCTGCGGTACGCTCTCCTATCAGCATATTATGCTGGCGGCGCATATAGTCTACGATGTCGAGAGTGAACTCATCTCCCGCCACGCGGATAGACTGGTCGCACACGATACCTGATAGCGCTATCACAGCTATCTCTGTCGTACCTCCGCCTATATCGATGATCATATTTCCGTTTGGCTCCTCTACGTCTATTCCGATACCAATAGCCGCAGCCATTGGTTCGTAGATCATTTTCACTTCCTGTCCGCCTGCCTGCTCTGCACTGTCTTTTACAGCGCGTTTTTCCACTTCTGTGATACCCGAAGGAATACAGATCACCATTCTGAATCGCGGAGGAAAAAGGAATTTCTTTTTATCAAAGATCATCTTGATCATCTCGCGGATCATATTCTCTGCCGCGTAGAAGTCAGCTATCACACCATCCTTCAGCGGACGTATGGTTTTGATATTGGCATGTGTCTTCTCATGCATCTGCATGGCGCGCTGGCCCACTGCTATCACCTTGTCGGTGCGGCGGTCTATCGCCACTATGGATGGTTGATCTACCACGACCTTGTCATTGTGGATGATCAGCGTATTCGCTGTGCCAAGGTCAATGGCGATTTCCTCCATGAAAAAATTAAATAAACCCATATATAGTGTCGAGGAATAATTCGTTTAAAATGAACGGTCAAATGTAGATAAATTCACAGTAAAAACGATAATACAGGCAGATAAGTATTTTTTATTTTTATTAATTCAGGAAAAATAAATTTGAGAAGATGGCCACGCAAAAAGAGGCTTGCGCCGAAACTATCTTTTCTATCTTTAATCGATGAAGTTTGCAATATACATTCTGAAGGCCTCCATTCCTATTTTATTGATTTTTCTGGGGGTTTATACAGGGTATTTTTGTTTTGGCAAAGATGGCATGGACCCGATAGAAATAGAAACAATAGGAATGGTGCTGTTTGTGGCGATAGGCATCGGTTTGAGCTGGTTTTTGATACGCAGGTCAGGGCGAATTTCTCCTGTTATATTCTGGATCTCTTTTTTTCTCTATTTACCGACTTTTACTTTGCCGGCACTAGTCACCACCTGTATGGTAGTGCTGTTTATGACCTCGGGATAAAAAGACTATCGACTAATAACCACTTTTGAATACAGGCTCATATGATTGGTGGTCTGTATGTCTGCAATATACAACCCATCAGGTAATTGGATTATACTTATAGCTGCCCCATCGCTTGAAAGAATATACGAACCCATCACCCGGCCCTGTATATTTATAAGGCTCACAGTGAGGGGGTAATCACTTTCACTTTCTGCTTTGACGTGTATATTAGTATTGGCAGGGTTTGGATATATATTAATGGCATTATAGTCATTTATAGGTTTTATGCTATTTGAAATATCACTGGCGCATATCTCACTCGTAGCAAAACCATATCCTAGCCAGATATTGTCATAGCTGTCTTCAAATATCTGATAGAAACCACCCCCAAATGGTTTACCTGTATTGAACCAACTCCATGTACTGCCGGCTCTCTCATAAAGCTCAAAATTAGCGCCGACCCATAGATTCCCATTATGGTCTACAAGCGCAGCAGAAGGATTGATAGTACTGTCATTATTTGGATAGAAATGAGACCATATGCTGCCATTATAGTAATAAATACCTGTAGTAGACAAAAAATACTCCCCACCTGCGCCATCATGCGTGAGGTAGTTAGGAAATGTGTTACCGTTTCCGCCTATGTCCGGATAGGAGTATGTATTAACAGTCGTGCCATGACATATCACAAGGCCCGAATCACCGGCAAACCAAACATTGCCATGTGCATCCATATCACTGTAGCTAAAGTTGCAGTTCCAAATATTGGCGTTGGTAAAGTGGTCGAGAAAAGTGATGGTATTAGGTGTTAATCTATATATATCCTGATTTGTCGTCCATATAGTTGTGTCATCAGCTGCCACAATACCGGAACCTGTAGTAAAGGCGTATTGTAACTGCATATTTCCGCTAGTATCTATCCTATAAATACCTGAATCACTCGAACCTACCCATATAGAACCATGAGGGGACCGGCTTAATCCGCTGATCAGTTGACCTTTGATAGGGCAGGACCAATTGCCGTTTGCCAGTTTGGACAGCCCGGTATAGGTCGCCATATATATGCTGCCATGGGCATCCTCGCTAAAGGCGTTTGTAATTGTATTGACTACACTCAGTGTGGAGTAATCATATAGAGTCCAACTGCTGCGGTCCCATTTATAGATGCCGAAAACTGTATTTAGCCAGATATCTGAATGCTGATCCTCAGCCAGACCCATATTCGCAGACCCATATTGACCTAGTGACGTATAATTTACCAGCGTTTTAGAAGTGCTTGTCAATAGCCATAATGCATTATCTCCCCACACCCATAGCGAGTCCCCTCCCTGATCGTATACCAGAGAGACGTAGTAGGTGAATCCATGGTTATATGTCGTAGTATCATAAGTGGCCCCATTGCATAGAATGACGCCGTTTTGTCCGGCCATCCATATTTTATGGTCAGCCGAAATAGTAAATGAGGCACTCGTGACACAGGATGGAAGCCCGGTGGAATAATCGTACATGGTCCAGACACCGCCGAAGATTTTGATAAAATAGGGCGTATTTGCAGCAGATGATCCACTGACCCATATGGTATCGCCATCCTTCTGTATGCTAGTCAGTCCGCCATTAGTTGGAATGATAGAATTTGAGGAGTTATATTGAGTCCAGATACTACCATCATAGTATGATAGTGGCGCAGCTCCTCCGAGTGCCCAGATACCGTTTCCGGTTGCCACTATACCAGTAACCTGATAGCAAAGGGATGTGGCTATGATAGCAGGATATAGAACAGTCCAGGCATTATGCCTGTCAAATCTCTGCACCCCCTGAAATGCTGTACCGACCAGTATGTTTCCACTACTATCAATGGCCAATGCGCAGACAAAGTTATTAGCCACGCCACTGTTAGCAGAACTGTATATGTTAAGTATGGTACCGGATATGGTTTGCTTGATCAGTCCACCTCCTGTACCGACCCATATGGTATCGTGATCCGGTAAAAGGATATTGGTGGCTGTATAATCATAATAGCTTTTGCACAAGGTATCAGTCTGAGACCATGCAGATGCAACAAAAAATAAAAACAGGAAAGAAAGGACATGCTTTTTCATAAGGTAAAATTTAGTGTTCGAAATTGCCTAAATTAAAAATAAACCTTATCTGTCAAAACTCCAAATGAATTTCCGAATACATGCTCCCGGTATTTAAGTTCATTTTGAGCCGATCAATGCTTGAAGTGCCTGACCCCTGTCATGACCATGGCCTGGCCGTTTTCGTTTGCAGCTGCGATGGATAGCTTGTCATTGATACTGCCTCCGGGCTGTGATATGGCAGTGATGCCCGCCTGATGAGCTATATTGACACAGTCAGGGAATGGAAAAAATGCCTCAGATGCCATGACAGCACCATTGGTATCAAAACCGAATGCCTTGGCCTTCTTGAGCGCCGACTCCAGCGAATCCACACGCGAGGTCTGGCCACAACCCATACCGATAAGCTGTTTGTTTTTGACTATGGTAATGCCATTGCTCTTGAGGTGCTTCACGGCTATGATCGCAAACTCCAGGTCAGATAGTTCCTGTGGGGTTGGTTTGCGGTCTGTGGCAGGTTTGAAGATATCCTGTCTTTCGCTCACATTATCTATATCCTGCTCGAGCACTCCATTGAGTAATGACTTGAACATCTTACCACTATTGCCAGTTGCCAGTTGCCAGCTGTCGGATTTGAGTTTCAGCAATATCCTGTTCTTCTTTTGTTTCAGTATTTCCAAAGCCTCAGGCTCGTAGTCGGGAGCCGATAGTACTTCAAAGAACAGTTCGCTCACCTGTGTGGCAGTGGCGACATCTATCTTTCTATTCGCGGCCAGTACCCCGCCGAATGCCGAGGTGGGGTCGCCTGCCAGCGCTGCTGCATATGCCTCGGAGATAGTAGCTCTCGATGCAAGTCCGCAGCTATTGGTATGCTTGATGATGGCAAAGGTTGGCTCGGTAAACTCGGCTGCCAGATTGATAGCCGCCTCTACATCCACCAGGTTGTTATATGAAAGTTCCTTGCCATTCAATATCTCAAAAACTTCAGTCAGATCGCCATAGAAAACACCTTTTTGGTGAGGGTTTTCGCCATAACGGAGGGTTTTAGAACCGAGAATGCTCTGCTTGAATACCGGCAGCTGTGCTTCACGGTTGAAATAGTTAAAGATCAAAGTGTCGTAATGAGATGAGACCATAAAGGCTTTGGTAGCAAAAAGCTTGCGGTCCGCCACCTCAGAACCTCCGTTTTTGGCCTGTATCAGGCTTAGAAGCTCTTCGTACTGGTCGCGTGAAGAAACTATGAGCGTGTCTTTGAAATTCTTTGCAGCAGCGCGGATCAGCGATATGCCGCCGATGTCTATTTTCTCTATTATTTCCTGTTCATTCTGTGTCGACTTCACTGTCTCTTCGAATGGATACAGGTCCACGATCACCAGGTCAATCTCAGGAATATCATGTTGTGATAATTGTGCCAGATCGGAGGGATTGTCTCTGCGAGCCAATATACCTCCGAAAACCTTCGGATGCAATGTTTTGACCCTTCCACCCAGTATCTCCGGGAAACCTGTAAGTGCATCTACAGCCACTACCGGCACTCCGAGCGACTCGATAAACTGAAGCGTACCACCGGTAGAATAGATAGTTACATTATTCTTCTGAAGCTCTTTTACAATAAGGTCGAGTTTGTCTTTATAGTAAACGGAGATGAGCGCTGAGCGGATAGGCTTGATCATATTAGCTTTATTTTGGCGGCAAAAGTAAAGCTATTGAAGGATAGTATGAGGGATTTTTAATCACAAACTTTCAACGCTTTGATCATTGAAAATTACCGGGATCGAAAATGAGGAAGTTTATTCCTGTTCGGCTTCCGTACCGATCTTTTCCTCTTCTGTTTTGGTCCTGATCCAGAAGTTATTATAGCCGTCTCCTACCACTATGGTCAGTATCTGCTCCTGTATCAGCTCCAGCATAGAGAGGAATGTAAAGATAGCATGTATGCGGTTTTCTACCTTGTCAAATACCTTTTCGAAAGCTACCTGTCCATCCATCCTGACCATTTCCCGGAGCACCATTTTCTCACCTTCTATGGTGTAGGCAGGGGTCATGACCGTGTGTACGGGCTTATTGCGCTGGCGATCCACGCGTTCCACTACAGACTGGAAAGCTTTGAGCAGACGAAACATGGTGAGTGACTGCATTTCATATTCGGTCTCAAACAGAGCTGCGATCTCGGTCATTTCGCCGGATATATTGCCGCGACGAGCTATGCTCTGGCGGTCATCTTCCATTCTGCGCAGCAGTTCGGTGGCTTCTTTGTATTTTTTATATTCAATGAGGCGATAGACCAGTTCATCTCTGGGGTCTACCTCCTGGCCCGTCTCGGGATTTATCTCTTTGCGCGGCAGCAGCAGTTTGGCCTTGATACGCATGAGGGTAGCCGCTACGAGTATGAACTCACTCGCGAGTTCAATATTCAGATGCTCCATCTGGTGCAGATAGGTCAGAAAGTCTGTGGTGAGTTTGAATATAGGTATATCGTAAATGTCCAACTCATCGCGCTCTATAAAGAACAGCAACAGGTCGAACGGGCCCTCAAACTGGGGCAACTTAATGGAGTATGTTTCTTCTTTGTTAGCCATGTCCTTTATACGGGGACACGAATTTAAGGTAATTGTGCATGATTTCAAGCACAATATGGATCAGGGGCATATCAGTGCGGTACTTTGGTCAAAGTACTCCTGACAAACGCATGATGTTAAACATGGAGATCGCTATCACGGCATTGGCCGCGGTAAGTAGCATGACTATTACAGCTTGTTTGATAATTGTAGTGTACATATGGGTTGAGTTTGATTAATTATACGACCCTACGCAAAAAAGGTTGTCCCTTACATAATATTATTTGTTAATTAACAATCTCTCAGGCTGTTAAACAGCTCAAATAATGACTGGTTTATTAAAGATTCCCTTTTATTTGCATCAATACACATTTAATAAAAAAATATGAGAAAAACATCCATACTCGCAGTAACACTATCACTGATCCTGGTTTTTGGTATCAGTTCATGCACCAAAACAGGCTCACAAGGCCCGGTAGGTCCTGCGGGCCCGGTACTGACAGGGACATTGAGCGGATTTGTCACTACTTACGATGAATACGGATTCAAAGTACTGGGCGATCTGTCGGGTGTGACCGTAAAGATATCTGACAGCACAAGCGATAGCACACTGACCGATGCTACGGGCAAGTATACTTTCTCAAACCTCAAGACAGGAATATACACCCTCACATATTCAAAACCAGGATATGCTACTGTCACTGCAATCAATTTCAGCTTTCTGGGTGGTGGAACTATTCTACGAAACGCAACTATCAGCAAATATCCGTCATTCTCTTTGTTCAATGTGATATCTCTTGATACCTCTATCACTACAGATCCGGGTCTGCTGGTCAGAGGAACAGATACTGCTGATCAGGTCGCCCGTACTTTTATTGTATTTGGAGGCAGCAATTCACTGGTATCAAGTACTCCCGGTAGTTATATCTATGCTAATACCGGCACGATCAAGGCAGGCCTTAGCACATGGAATTTTTTTATCACAGCACAAGAGCTGCATGATAATGGTCTGGCTAGTGGTACTACCGCATACTTTGTAGTTTATCCGATATCCACAGGAGAGCCTACATATGTGGACCCGACCACCGGCAGGACGGTTTACACTGCTATAGGAACCACACCGTCTACAGTGCTTACCGTTACTATTCCGTAACAAACATCATAGCGATATGGCTGATTGATATCAGGTAGATATGACTATTTGATAGTAATCGGGTATATTTAACCGTTGATTTATTGTTTTTCCTTTAAAAACATGACTATGTTTCGTGTCTTAGCGATCTCCATTATACTCTGTCTGTCCACATCTTTTGCTATGGCTCAAAAAGGCAATGGCGGCTACTGCCTGATGCGGGTTTTTGATGTCAATAAATTTGCTGCATCAGGAAGCGGATTCATAGGTGCCAAGATCATCATCACCTTTGAAACAGGCGAACAGGAAATAGTGGAACTCGAGCCATACAACGAAAAAGCAGAACCCGAAAATCTGAAAAGAGTGATCCTCACACTCAATAAACTAAAAGATAAAGGATACCTGCTGATGAGTGCTAACAGCACCGGAGAGCAGGGCAACATAGTGACAGACTATGTGCTGCTGAAGCAGACTTATTAGAGAGAACTCAATCTGTAAATAAAGTAAGCAAAGAATCTCTGTCTGCCAGATGATGTACACGTATGCCCAGTGCAGCGGCAGCATTTGCGTTTTCCAGTTTATCATCGATAAAGAGGGTTCGTGAGGGAATAAGAGACTCATCCCTCAACACAGTTTTATATATCTCCATTTCGGGTTTACGCTGACCTATCTCATGCGAGTAATATGCCCGGTCGAAATAACTGCTCATATCTTTAGCACCAAAACGATCCTGCACATACATATCTATGGCAGCTACATGCAGTTCATTGATATTGCTGAGGGCAAGTATCTTATACCGCTTGCGTAGGTCTTTCAGTAGATCAAATTTAGCAGCCGGATAATGGATGAGAATAGAGTTCCAGGCAGTATCTATCTCCTCATCAGTCACGCCCTGTCTTAAGTATTGGCGTAGCGTATCTCTAAACTGTTTCGTAGACATTAGTCCCTTTTCGAAAGTATCAAAAACCATGTTCTGATGGCTATAAGTGACTATCTGATGAAAATCCACGGAGGCTATCTTGGCAAACTCGCCGACCATCACTTCGTAATCTATATCTATCAGCACATTGCCGATGTCAAAAATAATCGTGTCGATATCTGTCAGGAGCATGATACTTTCTTATTAGACTTATATCACAGTAAATGTATTCTGCTGTACCCAGCCTACCTTGCCATCCCCTAGGCGAATCTTAGACCATTCGCCGACCCTGTCGAGTATATTAAGCTTCACCCCTTCATGAATGATAAAAAGGTCAGTGCCAGAAGCATCGGGTGCGCTTTTGATATAAGTATTAGTAGCAGTTAGGATGGCCTGACCGGCGCCAAATTCAGCCTGACTCTGAGAATAGGAAAGATAGAAAAAGAAGAGTGAGAACAGAATAAGTAATGCCCCCGAAAAGAAACCTGACTTTCGCATACTACCAATGAAAAGATAAATGGCAAAAGCGATCAGCGCCAGCCAAAGACACACTACAGAAAAGATAGCCCAGCTACGCGATGACTGCGAACCGGCAAAGCTCCTCCATTTAGAAACGATATAAAGTTGGGGTACAGGAATGATGCGATCTACCGTTTTGAGATTAGCCAGTTTAAGATTGAAGCGGATATCATCATCTGATGGTGCCAGTCTCAGTGCTCTTTCATAATTGAGAATGGCAAGACTGATCTGGTCGGTTTTATAGTATGAGTTGCCGAGGTTATAATACACTGAAGCATTTCGATATCCATCCGAAAGAAGCTTCTGATAGGCATCGATGGACTGCGGATAGTTTTTGGCTTTATAAGCATCCGTAGCAATATTAAAAAGCTTCGAAGCCGGTTCCGCACTAACATAAAATGCAGACAACAGGCAAAAGATCATAATGACTGACATCCTGACCGACGCAGTACTTACACTCGTTAGTTTGCTTGCTATGTTCAGCTTTCTTTTCATTTTATCTCGTCTTCCAGATCTGTGATCAAAGCTATTGCGACATTATAGTTCTGCTTCATCTCATCTCCTGCACCGACCGGAGCATACAATGCCTGTTCGCAAGTGCCGATGAGGTCTTTCAATTTCCCGATAGAATCTGTTCTTACATTTTTGGCCAGCAGTTTCTCTTCCACATTGTCTTTTGATAATTGGGAATGGTCGATATTCAATTTATCTCCCAGATAGCCCCAGATAGCACGTGAAACCTCATCATAAAAAGTCTGCTTGTTATTCTGCGACAGATGCTTCTCCGCAGCAGAAAGACGTTTCTTGGCCAGTTTTGTGGCGCGCCTGCGTTTAGTGCCGACTATATCTGCCGCCAGATCTTCATTCTTACGTTTCACAAAGATCAGACCTGCAAATAACAAAAATGGAGATGCCATCAGACCAATATAGCCGGCCGATCCGAAGAAAGGTGTGCTTCTCTTTTCGATCTCAGCTGTAGTTTTAATATATCTGATATCTGAATGAAGCGCCGAAACATCTTCTTTGCTGGCGGAAGCGGAAATATTGCTGTTGGGATTTTGAGATGGCTCACCTGTGATCTTCAAAGCCAGTTCCGGCGAAGACAAAGTAAAATAGCGGCCTGCCGTAGGATCAAAATAGGAGAAAGAAGTTCCGGGTATCTTATAATCGCCGGGTTGACGGGGTATGATGAGATAGTCATATTGCTTGCTGCCGCTCATGCCTGCCGCAGAATTTGTGACATCATCTTTGACCTTTGGATCGAATACCTCAAAACCGTCAGGCAGTTCAGGTTTAGACAATTCGATTGTCTTAAGGTTTCCGGAGCCGGATATTTTCATTGAATAGGTAACTGCATTGTCAGTTTTACCTTCACCGGAAGATAGTTTGGCGCTATAAGAAAATTGCCCGACTGCACCCGAGAAATCATTTGGCTTGCCCGCTGCAGGAAGTTCTTTTACATTCAGGCTTATTCCGTTGCTGGCAGTTTTCATCTCAAAATTCTGGTATCGGGGACCAAAAAAACTATTGCCTACAGGTGCCTGCACAACCATATCAAACTCTGCGGGAGAAATTTTGAGAGTACCTGATTTTTGCGGATAGAGGTTAAATGATTTGATCTCAATTACATTGTATTGCTGGCCGTTCACAGTCTCTACCTTTGGTTTTGGGTCTGCAGGCGTTTGCACTTCCTGACTCCAGAATCCGTCAAAAGTCGGAGCTTTAGGCATGGCACAATTAGCTACTCTAAAACGGTAATACAATTTGATGGTGGCAGTAACCCGCTCTCCGACATATACTGAACTCTTGTCAGTGATGAATCTCGCAAAGACATTTTCCTTTAGTATTTTTTGATTGTCTGTATTAGATCCCTGTGGCTGCTCCTGCTCCTGACCGAACGGATCAAACTGAGCAAAAGGGTCAAATGGATCTCTGCGCGGTTGCTGCTGCTGGACCGGACCCGTCACAGTAATGGCTAGTTCATTGGATTCGACATTGGTTCCCTGAATGGTTGCAACGGCTTTTCCTATTTTGAAAGCCCCCTCTTTTTTAGGTTTGAGAATATATGAATAGGTGACAGATTGTGATACCTGGCCGTTTACCCATTGAAAATTTTGAGATGTGCTTGGGCCACCCAAAACCTGAAAATCGTCCAACCCTCGAGGAACAAGCTTGTCAGCAGCAGCATTTTCGACCGTATAGGTCAATTGAAACTGCTGATTGACACCGATCGATTTTGGTGCCGAGGCGGAAAATTTTATTTGGGCCTGAGTAATGCCACAGGCAGCAAGCAGCAAGCAGCAGACTATGACAGCTCTGCCAGATATGTTTTTTAATATTTTATTCCCTCTGCTCACGATTACAAAATTCGATTAAGGATACGTAAATCTCAACTAAGCATGGCTACCGTTAAGTTTTTTTTAGAAAGAAACATCTGCATATACCATTTTGAATCCACTTAATATTGAACAGTCTACCAGTCTTTTTCAAGTTTTGCATCCTGCGGTTTCATCATTTTCTTTTGCATTTTTTCCTGTGTCTTCTGCTCTTCTGCTTTCAATGCTTCCAGCAGTTTGTCTGCCTGTTCCTTTGATATTTCTCCGGTACCTTTCTTTGGTTTCTGGTCTTGCTTATCACCTTTGTCACTCTTATCTTTTTGATCTTTCTTGTCCTGATCTTTTTTATCCTTTTTGTCCTGATCCTTCTTGTCGTCTTTGTTATCCTTGTTCTGCTTCTGGTCTTTTTTGTCCTGCTTATTCTGCTGTTTATCTTTCAGCTTTGCATTGGCATAGGCCAGATTGTACTTGGTGTCTTTGTCTGCGGGGTTGATCCTGAGGGCTTGTTTATATGCTTTGATCGCTTCTTCATATTCTTTCTTTTCCATTGAGCAATTGCCCAGATTGTGATAAGAACGAGCCCTGAGTATAGAATCTGTCAGAAGTTTGGAAGACAGTTGGAACTGTTTGGCAGCATCGTCATAGCGACCTTGCTTATACATGGCATCACCCAGATTGAATACAGCCTCAGGAAAATTATTTTTCTTCTCCAATGCTTTTTTATACGAAGCCTCCGCATCAGAATATTTTTCCTTGTCAAAGTATTTATTGCCCTCGCGGGTCAGGCTGCGTTCTTCCTGAGCATTAAGACCTGATATGTGAGACATGAGACACAAGACAAGAACAACCTTCAACAGAAAGGACAACTCCTGCATATCCCCGTCTCTCCGGTGTATGATATTTGAGATCCTGGTCATATTTTTAGTTTTTCAAAAATCCTGCTGCGTCTCTCACTCAGCATGAACTCCAGGATGAGTAATAGCGACGCAATGGCCAGACAATACTGAAATTTGTCATCATAATCGGTGAAGACCACATCTTCGAAATCCTTGGTAGTGATCCTGCCCAACTCCTTGAATATAGCATCGATCTCTTCTTTGCCCGAACCAAGTATGAATGACTTTCCGTTACCTTTAGAAGCATAGGTGCGCATGGCCTCAATGTTGACCTTAGAGAGCACTATATTACCCTCCGCATCACGTTTATAGTCACCATTGGGTTGTGGTATCGGCGACCCCTTATCCGTGCCCACAGCCAGAGTAAAGACCTTGACGCCAGTCTTTGCCGCTGCCTCCAACGCGTCATCTACGCCGGCCTCGTGATCTTCACCATCAGAGATAATGATCAGTGCCTTGGATTTATTATCACCTTTTGCAAAAGATTCATTGGCGAGGTCAACAGCCTCGCTGATAGATGTGCCCTGCGTAGGTACACTCTCCGTACCTATAGTTTTGAGATACAATTTTGCGGCACTATAGTCTACCGATAGCGGCATCTGCAGATAGGCCCGACCGGCGAAAACCACAATAGCCAAACGATCATTTCGCAACTGATCTACAAAGTTTGAAATGAAATTTTTTGCCCGAGCCAATCGATTGGGTTGCACATCTTCTGCCAGCATACTCTTGGACACATCGAGAGCGATCACTACATCGATGCCCTGACGTTTTACTTTTTCCTGCTTGGTACCGATCTGAGGATTAGCAAGACCGAATACCAAAAAGGCATATGCTAATGACAATAAGACGAATTTGAGTATATGTTTACCATTAGAAAAATCAGGTATCAGTTGATACACGAGTGAAGCCGTACCGAATTTGGCAATACTTTTCTTTCTCCATAGTTGAAATACTATGAAGAGCAGCAGTACCGGTATAAGCAGCAGCAGCAGGAATAAATATTCTTTATGTGCGAATCTGAACATGCTATTTATGGTATAGATCTTAAAACGGTGTACCTCAGGACCCACTCTATCATCAGCAATATTGCGGCAATCAGGGCAAAGAGGTAAAACTTCTCAGTCTTGTGCGAAAAAGCGGATATGTTGATCTTTGTTTTTTCCAGTTTGTCGATCTGATCAAAAATTTGTTTGAGTTTCTTGTTGTCCGTAGCACGGAAGTATTGTCCGCCGGTCTTCTTAGACACGCTCTGCAGCAGAGCCTCATCTATATCTACCTCCGCATAGTCAAAGATCAGATTGCCCTGCTGGTCCATCTGTACGGGTGTATAGGCCATGCCTTTGGTTCCGATACCGATGGTATAGACACGGACCCCCATTTGCATCGCTATATCGGCAGCAGTGGCAGGGTCTATTATCCCTCTGTTATTGACACCATCTGTCATCAGTATGATCACCTTGGTCTTGGATTCACTTTCTTTAAGTCGCTGCAGCGATGTAGCGAGCCCCATGCCGATGGCGGTACCATCTTCCAGCAGACCATTCCTGATGGCATGAAGTTGGTTCTTCACAATAGCATGATCGATCGTGACCGGGCACTGAGTGAAACTCTCACCAGCGAATATGACCAAGCCAATCCTATCATTAGGACGGCCATCTATAAACTCCAATGCTGTTTGTTTAGCTGCTTCTATCCTGTTTGGTTTGAAGTCCTGCGCCATCATGGATGCAGAGAGGTCCATAGCCAATACAATATCTATACCTTCGCTTGTGACCTTGCTCTCATCATAGGAAGTTTGGGGTCTAGCCAGAGCGATAAGTAAAAACACTAATGAAAGCAGACGCAGCAGCGGCGAATATTTTTTCAATACCCCTTTGATCGGATTTTGGAAACCCTTAAACGAAGTGGTGTCAGAAAAAGTAAGTGTGGGATATTGTTTGCGCTGATGGAAGTACCACCACAACACAGACAGTACCACTACCAGCGGTATCAGCCAGAGCACCCATTTATTGGCAAAAGTGATATGTGACAGATTCAACATCATTTTTTAGTAGCGGGGTTCGTTTCTTCCACTTTTGGTTTGGTCATTTCTATAAAAGCATATGCATCCTGAATGCTCCTGGTGTTCTGATCGGGGGCAGGATTCATCTTGGCAAATTTCACAAAATCAGCCAGTGTCAATATCTCACGCAGTCTGGCTCCGGCGTCCATCCCCACATCGTATGTATAAACCTCTTTCATGATCTCTTCAGTAGTGGCCTCCAGCGCATAGTAATTGAAACGGAATTCGAGATAGCTACGCAAAATGTCTGTGAGACGTGAATGATATTGTTTGACCTGATCGCTCTGCCAGAGTTTTTCCTGTTGGAGTTTTTTCAACTCTTTATTTGCCCAAATATGAGCCGGTTCTTTCGGTCTCGGTCGGGCCACTACCGGAGCAGGTTTGTTTTTATATTTCCTGTACAATAAATATCCTATCGCCAGCGCCACTATCAGTACGATCAGGCCTATTATCCACCATGTAAATTCATTCAGCTTATAGTCTACCTTCAGTGGCGCCTTGATGGCTTTGATGGGTTTGCTGGTATCGACTGGCAATGTGGTAACTGTCAGCTCCCAGTCGTTAGTATAAACGGAATCAACGACTCCGGTTGCCTTGTTGAGGAAATAAATTTTCATGGGGTTGAAAAAATATCTGCCCTCTTCATAGGCCGAGATCGTGATATTCTGAGAATATAACGTATTGCCGGCGAGATTTGCCGTATCGATCTTGTCTTTTTTGACTATGTCTATCTTGCCAATACTATCGCCGGGGAAAGTAGGGAAATCAACAAGGATCCCGGGCTTTGCATTCACGACCAACTTCATATTGAGATGGTCTCCGATCTCGACCTTAGATGAGTCACTCTTGAATGTTGCTGAAACCTGAGCGAATAGACATGAGTATTGAGACATGAGTATTGAGATCAATACTATGTGCCACACTTTTCTTATGTTTTTAGCCCCTTGCATTATCTTCTTATCTCTCTTTCTTTAAACATTTTCATCAGTTCGGTCACATAGTTGGCGGTAGTGTCGATACTGACATACTGCGACCCGGATTTACCAAAAAGTTCCTTGGTTTTTCGCTGTTGCTCGTCAAACGACTTTTGGATCTGAAAACGGAGCTTAGGGTCTGATGTATCAGCAAAAAATTCCAGACCAGATTCCGCATCCTTTATCAAAACTGTTCCTACATCTTCCATCAGCCTTTCCCGCTTGTCATATATCTGTATACCTATGAAGTCATGTTTTCTGGCAGAGACATTGAGCTCCTTCTGATAGTCTTCCTGAGACATGAAGTCAGAGATCAGGAACGCAATACTTTTTTTCTTGTTGACATTATTAAAGTATTTCAATGCTCCGGATATGCTGGTCCCGTGCTGCTGCGACTCGAAACCATCAATCTCGGAAATGATCCGCATGATGTGGGTTTTGCCTTTTTTAGCTGGGATGAAACGCTCCACTTTGTCGCTGAAAAATATCACGCCGACCTTATCATTATTGGTAATGGCAGAAAACGCCAATATGCCGCTTATGATCTCTATGATTTCTTTTTTAAATTCTGTCTGCGTGCCAAAAAGAGTAGAACGGCTCACATCAATGATAAGCATTAGGGTCAACTCCCGTTCTTCTTCGAATACTTTTATAAAAGGTTTGCCTGCACGAGCGGTCACATTCCAGTCTATAGACCTGATATCATCACCATACTGATATTCGCGCACCTCACTAAAGGACATACCGCGTCCCTTGAAGGCAGAGTGATAGCTGCCCGAGAAGACCTGATTAGAAAGCTTGCGGGTCTTGATTTCGATGCGCTTGAGCTTCTTCTGTTTCTCGGTCTGCTGATCAGCCTGCGGG
Organism: uncultured Bacteroidota bacterium; assembly: GCA_903917755.1. Lineage (GTDB taxonomy): Bacteria > Bacteroidota > Bacteroidia > Chitinophagales > LD1 > UBA1941. The sequence goes on along the minus strand of CAIXBT010000117.1, from coordinate 52 downwards.
GCCTGTACCTGTTTATCTTTAGCAGCCATTTATTTAAGAGCCAATATTTTTT
>CAIXBT010000116.1 GCA_903917755.1 uncultured Bacteroidota bacterium | reverse complement strand
GTTTTCAATGTAGATAAAGACATCTCCTCTCGCGGCGGCAATGCGATGGATGTGATGCAGAATATACCCGGCGTGGCAGTCGATGCAGACGGCGGCATCACCCTGCGCAACAACACACCGCTCATCTATGTGGATGGCAAGCCCACCACACTGACACTCGACCAGATACCTTCTGACCAGATAGACCGCGTGGAAGTGATCACAAATCCCTCTGCGAAATATGAAGCGGCGGCATCGGGCGGTATCATAAACGTGGTGCTCAAACGCAGTACCAAACCGGGCTACAACGGCATGATCACCGCGCTCGCAGGTACCAATGCGCAGTATAACGGCACGGCGATGATCAATTTTCATAAGAAGAAGATAGGTGCTTCACTCTCATTCAATGCCAGCGGTGCCACCAATCCCACATTAGGCTATGACAATCGTATCAATCTCAATGCAAACAATACGACGGCCAGTTATTTCAATCAGGCCACACAGAAATCAAACATCCGCCGTTTTGAGACCATACACGCAGGCTTTGATTATTATATCTCTAACCGCAACACCCTATCCATAGCTGAAAACGTGGTGCTGGGCTGGTTTGCGAATACCATCACGGCAGATATCATGAGCCTGGACAGCAGCAAGACGGAGACTTCTTACGGCAGAAACTATAATTACGAGGGCGTGACCCGCCGCAACTATACCACTACGCTGGATTTCAAACACACCTATCCCAAAGCAGGAAAGGAGTACAACATCACGATCCAATATGACCGTCAGACCTCCGTCACGGCATTCTTTGATTCGACCAATAGCTACGCTCCCGGCGGCAATATTCTACCGGGATCGGCGGGTGTGTTCAAGCAGAATATACCAAGTGGTGTAGAAAGCCATATGGTCAGCGCACAGTGGGACTTCACACATCCGCTGCGCGATAGTATCAAGCTCGAATACGGCCTGCGCGGATATTACAAGCGCATCAATTCATTCGCCCATACATCCAGCTATCTCGATAGTTCCAATACATACGTGTCTGATGCCAATCTTTCATCAGACTTTCTGACCAACGAAACCATCGATGCAGCATACTTCTCCGTATCGCAGCAGGTCAGAAAATTCGCCTATCAGATAGGTCTGCGCTATGAGCAGGATTATTTCACGGGCAGGCTCATCAATACCGGGCAGTCATTCTCTTATCAATATCCTTCTTCGGCATCTAAGTTTTATGAGTCCTTCTTTCCCAGCTTCTATCTGTCTCAGCGTGTCGACGACCATCACCTCTTTCAGCTCAATATGACCCGCAAGACCAACCGCCCCAGCGGCGGCCAGATCAACCCGAATCTCGAGGTGATAGACCAGAGAGATTATACCAAAGGCAATGCAGCGCTGCAGCCCGAGTTTATCAATCAGGGCGAACTGAACTACAGCCTCACCTACTCTGCTATCGACTGGCTCAGCTCCGGCTATGCGAGATATACCGAGCATCCGATCACGGGCATCACCTCAGACTCCGCACAGATACTGATGGCTACATACACTAATGGCAAAGGAAAATTCAATTATGGATGGGAAAATACCATCAAGGTGCTACCCGTCAAGAACCTCAGCATGAGCCTCGATGTGAATGTATTCTACACCAAGATACAGGCCTATCTGCCCGAAGGAAATCAAACCGTGCTGCTGACCAACTCCGGTATAAGCTGGACTGCCAAGGCGATAGTCAGTTATAAATTTCCGATGGGCTTCGCGGCGCAGATCAACGGCTCCTATGAGGCACCAAAGCCCGTGCCGCAGGGCAATAGCCTCCCTGTGTATTTCTTTGACATAGCTGCCAGCAAGGAACTCGGGCCTGTCACGATCAACTTCGGCATCAGCGATGTGCTCAATTCAAATGTACACGGATACAACTATGATGTCCCCGGCGAATATATCCAGAGCCTCAGCAAGAGACGCCAGACCCGCTATGCCAAACTGAGCTTTGTCTACAAGTTCGGCAAGGATGACAAGCCCGTCAGAAGCAAAAAAGCCAAGAAGGATAAAGATAACTCAGAGGAATCTGATTGATAAGGCAATGGCTGCTAATGCCCCTTTACCAAAGGGGGCTGGGGGGTGTATTCCCACAGAGGCGCAAGAGCGCAGAGAATACATGGCTCGCAAAGGCTGTTTGTCCCCCGCTGGCGGGGGTAGGGGGTGGAATCATAGCATAACGTAAAGTCAAAGATTTCTTCATTACACCTGCCCTTTTTGTCATCCTGTAGGGATCTTTTGTATTGCGTTCACCCAGCCGGTTCAAGCGTCAACCCTTGAACCAAACCCACACTTAATAAGACCAATGCCACCCCGTCGGGGTTAAATTAAAATTCTCTGCTTTTTCTATAATAATACCATCCCTTCGGGATTTTTTTGCGTGCCGCAATTTCATAATTAATAAAATCAAAGAATGAATATGCATTAAACCCCGACGGGGTGAAATGATTGTAGAATATAAGTCAAGCAAAAAGAAACCAGAAGGGTTGACCGCCGGTTCAAGCGTCATCGCTTAAACCTAAAGTAAAGATAAACAAATCATCCTCTACCCATTTTCAGAAAAAAACAGAAAGACCGGGCATAACCTAGGATTATTATTTGCTTGGTATAAATTTGCGGCAGGCCACACATGAATAAACAACTAGGATACATCCGGAGATTTCTATACGGACAGCATTTCGCAGATGGGCTGCGCATGGCCGTGCTCATCATCATCCCCGCGCTGATCGCATCCTATTTCGGCTATTTTGATATCGGCCTCACCATGTCTATCGGTGCACTCTGTGTCAGTATCACAGATACACCCGGCCCTGCCCATCACAAGCGCAATGCCATGTTGCTATGCAGTGCATTCATCCTGGTCATCTCCGTGCTCACGGGCTTCCTGCGCATGAATGTATATGTCATGGGCGCGGCGCTGACCGTCTTTGCTTTTTTCTTTGCCATGTTTACGATGTATGGTGCCCGTGCGGGTATGCTGGGCACTGCGGTGCTGCTACTGATGGTGCTGCAGATAGACAAGGAGCTCAGCCCTGTACAGATACTGGAGAACAGCCTCTTTCTGACTGCGGGCGCACTGTGGTACAGCCTCCTGAGCATCTTCATCCTGCAGCTGTTCCCGCTCTGGTCTGCCAAGCGCGCACTCGGCGAGTGTATCCGCGAAACGGCTGCCTATCTGGCTCTCAGGGGTTCTCTGTACAATAACGCCATGCCGCTCGACGAGGTATTTCAGCGGCTGATAGAGCAGCAGGTGATACTGAATGAAAAACAAAATGAAGTACGTGATCTGTTGTTTAAAAATAAACTCATACTGAGCCAATCTACGCCGCAGGCACGCGCTATGGTGCTGACGCTCGACGAAGTGATAGACCTCTATGAGAAGATCTCTGCCTCGCATATCGAATACTCAGCCATCAGAGAGCGCTATGCGCAGAGCGAGGTGCTGCACGATATAGACCGCACCATCAGCCAGCTCGCGGATATACTGGACCGCACGGGTGCAGCCATCCAGTCCAACATACCGCTGAAAGAAAAGACCGACATCGCTGCATCTATGCGCCTGCTGACCGACGAGATCAATGAGATCACAAAGGATGAAACACATCCCGTGCTTGACAGCCTGCTGATCAATATCCAAAACATGTACAGAGTGGTGACCGATCTGCAGCATTATTTCACGGAGGCATATCCCGTGCTCGACAGCCCCAACAGGACATTGGAGCACGGGCGTTTTGTTTCGCATCAGAATATGGACCTGAGCCTGTTTCGCTTCAATCTGAGTTTGCATTCGCTTACGTTCAGACATAGTGTGCGGATGGCGGTGGCATGTCTGGCAGGTTTTATTTTATCCAAACTCATCACGCAGGGACATCATAGCTACTGGATACTCATCACGATCATTTTCGTACTGAAACCCGCATTCAGCCTCACTCGCGAGCGCAACATACACAGGCTGACAGGCACCCTGATCGGCGGCCTGCTGGGCGTGCTGATACTCATACTGATACACAGCACAGCGGTATTGTTTGTGTGTATGTTTATCGCGATGCTGATCACATATAGTTTTCAGCGGCACAAATATCTGGTGGCCGTCATCTTTATGACACCCTATATCCTCATCTTATTTCACTTCATGCATGTGGGCCTGGTAGAGGTGGCCGAAGAGCGCGTGCTCGACACGGTGATAGGCAGCGCCATAGCCCTGCTGGCGGGCTTTCTGATACTGCCAGACTGGGAGTCGGACCAGATCAGAAAATATCTCTCTGCTATGCTTCAGTCCAACTATCGCTATCTGCGCGCTGTGCGTGACAGTATCAAAGGCATCGACATCTCCGGCACCGAATACAAACTGATCCGCAAGGATGTCTATGTCAGCACTTCAAATCTCTCCGCGGCCCTGCAGCGTATGCGCTCTGAGCCCACACGCACACAGCGACACACCAGGGAGATACAGAAATTTTCGATACTCAATCATATCCTCTCCTCTCGCATAGCATCGGCTAAAGAATCGCTCTCTGCCGGTGCCCAACCCGGCGACCAGCTATGGGCCGAGCGCTCCATGATCATACTCGACGATCTGGTGAAGCAGATAGATGCAAACAAAAAATCCGCAGCTACCGATACTGATGTGACCGTAGAAAATACAGAGCTGAAAGAACCCTTTGAGGCGATCTACAAAACGACTACCGAGATACAGCGCGTCACTCAGGCTATACTGAGCTGAAAATATCTATAAGCACCTGCGGCAAAACCAAACCGAGATACAGCGCGTCACTCAGGCTATACCGGGCTGAGTTATATCGGTATGCTCGGATGCATAATATATAAAGAGACAAAAGGTAGAAACCGCATCGAGTATATGCCAGATGGCATGGCCCTGCAGCGGTGAATAAGGATCGCAGAGCGAGGTGCCCGTCTGGCTGATATTCCATATGCCGAAGGCCAGCAGCAGTGCGCCCAGCGCCGCCCATACCCAGCGCTTGTCATGCTGCATTTTTCTCAGATAGCTATTCATGCCCTCGATGATGATCGTGATGGTGATGAAAACCATGAATATCGTATCGCCGAAAAAATCAAAGATGATATGATATGGTGCGCCGTCTGCCCAGATGCAGATACTAAGCACCGCAGCAAAGATCGCCACGAAGTACACAGGACTCAGTTTGAAGAAACGCTCCGATGCATATGCCACCGTAAACGAGGCCACGAGATACATGGACAGCATATCAAAGAAGCCGCCCAGATCGCCCGTAGTGGCGTGCATGGCCATAGAACCGGGGCCGAGCAGCACCACCAGCGAGGCATAGAATATTCCGTAAAAGGAATTTTGTGTGATGCTGTTATTATTGTGGCCGAAGCGGCGGGTCATCAGCAGCCATGCGATACTCAGGCCTGCTATGATGAATCCGATATTGGACCAGGTGTTGAACGGTTGCTTGATCAGGCCGGGCCGCGATGCCTCACAGAACTCAGCAGCCACGGCACCCGCCTTGCCAAACCAGCCATTGATCACGCCCATACCAAAGAGGATCATGGATGTGATGGCCACCAGCAGAGGAATGATAAAAATACGTTTGCGGACAGAGATGGTATTATTCATTTACGCAAAATAAGCTTTTTCGGAAATACATCCCAGCCACGAAATGAAAGTTCAATGACTATTCGAAAGATTTCAGTACGATGTGCTGCGATGCCGTATGCAGGTCACGCCAGCACCGGTTGATGGTCGTATTTTCCATAGCGGCATAGAGGCCCAGATATGGATACACACGCTGCGATGCGCTGAGTGCCACAGAGGTCACGCTTTTTGCCGAACGGCTCACAGTCTCTATCACATCGTCGGGCAGTTTGCCCTCATGCATGATCACCTCCCATGAGCGCTCCAGCACTTCATAGAAACCCTCAGCGGCACTGCGAAGTATCTGTCGCTGCAGTTGTATCAACTCCATCACGAAGGCATAGCGCTCCGCAGTCTCGGGCGTATCATGCACCTGTGTGGCATCCAGTGCCTCTTCGAGAAAATGTTTGCTGATACCTATGTTGACCGCCGCAAAAGAGACCTCGGCAAACTGCATAAAAGGATATTCAAAAACAGGATGACGATACTGCCTCAGTCCATCCTCTATATCAAAGGTCATCGAGATCGGCACGAATACATCAGTCACCGTGATCGTATGGCTGGCTGTGGCTTTGAGGCCATATGCATCCCAGTCGCTGGTCACACGCACCTGATCGGGAGTGAAGATGAAGGACCTGATACTATTATCGGGCAGCACACAGTTGGCCGTGAAAATAGTAGCATAATTGGCCCCGCTGCAATACCTCCAGCTACCCGATACCATATATCCGCCATTGGCATATCGGGCCACACCCGATGCCCTGCCGCTACCGGCCACCACTGCATCTGAAGGTGTAAACAAAAGTTCTGAGACATCTGCGGCAAATATCGGAGCGAAATATCCTCCACCCGAACCGATAGTGACCGCCCAGCCGAAGCTGCCATCTATGTATGCGGCTTCTTCGAATATTTTGACGGCTTTGGGCAGACCGATCATAGCACCATTGAGTGCCTCAGGTACGAAAAGCTTGAAAAGTTGATACTGATATATGAGATCAAGGACCTCGGGAGACAGCTCCCCATTGAGTTCCGCATCGGGAGATAAACTTCTTATCGTATTGGCTATTTCTTCAGAAAAAAACTTCATTGCCATCGAATATATTGTAAAATATTACAACCTGACGCAAAAAAAATAATTTTCGCACAATAAATATATTGTATCAGAAACGAGGTATGAACTCAATGTTAAATCAGAGGCCACAACGATGGATATAGCTCATATCCGGCCAGAAATTAGATTATAATTAGCAGTGGGAAATAGGACAGCCGATCAGTCCATATGTACATATTCGTTGCTCTGGGTATTGAATACCATTTTGAGCAATACACCTCCCACCATAATACCAAAAAGTATAGAATAGATAAGCAGTGCGGAATGATCGGTCATGTGTGATGTGTAGATGTCTTCTGAATACATAGTCTTGGTTTTTGAGGGTTACGATTATGCTATACAATACGCATATATATCGTACAGGTTTCAAAAAACAAGTAATAATTGGTTTTAATGTTTACTCATCAGGTCGGTGCCTGTATTCTGAATTGGAAGACTTGAAGGTCATACGCAGCAGAAAAGCTATAATGACACCTCCGACCAGCAATAACATCATAAAGGCAGGACTTCCTACGAACTCATTAGCAGCATTAGTTGTTTCCATGTATTTCCGGGGCTTTATCGATAAAATAATAAATAGATAACACATACAGATATTAAATCTGTAAATCAACCTTAGCGAATCTAATTAAATTCTAATAAATAAACAAAGGAACCCCGAAAAAAGTTCATTTTAGAGAGTGACTTCCTCAGCCATCTGCTCTTTTTGCAGATTTTTTATGGCCGACCAGTAGGCCCTGCCGTAAGAAGCGAATATCTCCTGACCGGCTTTGATGCTTCTGGTAGCTTCGAGCCACATGCTACCATCATCTAGCAGGCGAAACAGAGAGTTATTGACATATCCCTCCAGGCGCACCAGCCCGCGGGCATCATTGGCATACATAGCAGGCCCTTTCACATCTATATAGTCGTTCGATCCGTCGCCGCTATCGAGCAGATAGAGGTTATTCTCCAGCTCCACATCGCTGTCTACAGAATATTTTTCGCCGGTCACCAGCACTATCAGTTCACCTCTTTTTATAAACTCATCTGCAAAAAGCCCCATGCCCGAACCGGGAATAGTAGAAGAATTTATGCTAACCTTTTTCATATCAGTACCTTGTCTCTGTGTTTTAAAGGTCGCGAAGATAAGAAAAAAATATGCCGAATTTTTACTATATTTTGATTTAAAAGCAGAAAAAGGAACTGCGGACATGTCATCTGAATATATCTTTCAATTGTTGGTTCTTACGCCTTGGGTGTACATTTATGAATGTGCGTTTAACTCTTTCTGACCAAAACATATAAGGGACCCAAATACTATACAGGATGAATACAAACCAGAATGATGTAGCT
>CAIXBT010000115.1 GCA_903917755.1 uncultured Bacteroidota bacterium | reverse complement strand
TGGAATTGAAATTGAGCCAATTGATACAGAAGCAAGTATTGGTAGATTTCGAATAGATATTCTCGCCAAAGAAGCGATGACAGGCGCCAATATTATTATTGAGAATCAACTTGAACCATCAAATCATGACCACCTAGGAAACATTCCAGCGGAAGTTCCACCACAATTTTGAGCATTGCAAGTTCCATCAACATCATGGGCGAAGCGGTCGTTGTAATTTTTGATTGCTGAATATTTTCGAGTTTTCGCATTCTCTTCATATCGATTTTCGGCCCAAGAAATGCCTTTGTAATCATAGATATATACAGCGAAGTAAGTTGGAGCTTGGAAGCCTGCGAATAATTTAAGTGAACGATCTATAAGCGCGGATACATGGTTCTTTGAAATCGAGCCTGCTATACCTGGTGAAATAAAGATGTCATATGGAACTCGAGGCAAAGCGTTGGCGCTTATAACTGCTTCATTATTTGTGTAAGCAGCGGTAGGAATATCTGCAACTCGGTTTACAATATTAGAAAAAGTAATTGCGTTCGGATCAGTAGATTGCGGAATCGGCAATGTTATTGGAATTGGGGCTTTAAATTTTGATGAACTCGAAGTCGTTCCTTGCTTGCCGTTGCTGCCAGATTAAGCGGATTTCCCCCGAGAGTCTTTGGTAAGTAGACGCCATACTTTCTTCTTTCCCTTTTGCTTACACTCGTATCTTGCTTTGGCAGTATCAACAGTGCTTCCCAAACTTTTGCACGTGCTGCCAATTTTCGGAGCAGCGGGTGTGGATGCGCGTGCACCTGGGGCCATTGATCCCATCAATAAAGTAGTGGCGGTTATCAATACAACGTATTTACGCATAAGACAAAGGTATGGCAAAGAATGAAGGCACGTAGAGAACGCGCCGACTACATGCCAGAAATATAAGTCCTGCAATGTATTCGACGCTCGCAATGGACACATGGAGCAAGTTGAACAAATGCTTTCTATGAATTGGCAGACTGGGTCGTCGATTCCATGCCAATCCGCCCAATTCACACTCAAATCATGGTTCTAACGCGTAACTTTTTATTGCTCCCAGGTATGTTCCTACCAAACTTATAAAATCTTACGACTACATCCCTCAGTTAGTCTCATTGGCTAAACGGTTATTTCCCATCTGCCCTCTTAATTCCTAAACGGGCGAAAGAGCAATCTCAAGATCTCTTGCAAGTGCAGAAAGGGAGAGCGTTTTCTCGACTGCATCGCGTCCGTTTCTGATAAGGGTTCTTCGTATTTCCTCATCACTTTCTGCAAGTTGGCACTGCGTTACAAATTGATCACTGCTTTCGGCTTCGAGATAATGTTCTGAAGGAACAAGTCCAAGCCCTTCAACGCCAAATTTCGTACTAACTATTGGTAACCCTGCTGCCAGAGCCTCAATGGCTTTAAGCCGTGTTCCGCCTCCAGAACGTAATGGCATCACTAAAAGTGATGCCCTATGCAAATGTGGGATCATGTCTGTAACTTGCCCGGTGATAACTACTTGCGAATTTTCTGTCTGTCGAATTTCTTCCGGAATATTACTCCCAACAATTTGAAGACAAAACTCAGGGAGTCGCGGCATGAGTTCATTAATGAGATAAAAAGCGGCCTGGCAATTGGGTAAATAATCAAAACGTGCTGGGAAAATTATTCGGCGAGGCTCACGAGATTCTTGATTACTCTTGTAGAGATTTGTTTCAATAGCGTTAGGTATTACAGATATCTTCCCGCCATCTAAAAGAAAGTGCGGATAAACATTATTAAATTTTATGCGCTCGATATCACTAGACAACCAAATTTCTTTAACCTTTTTTGTGGTTTCAAATTCAAACTCAAGTGCTTTCTTCATTAACACCCGAAATACGTGGGCTTGAGCCGTTGTTGTGTGTGTTGTTGATACAGAAGCAGTCATGCTTGATTGACTGACATCCAGATCTAAAACTATTCGACCTGAGTGCGAGGCTCTCACGGCCTCGAAATATGGCATGCATTCTAAAGAGCTAATCACAACAACATCAGGGTTGAATTCTCTAATCACATCAGCCAATTCCGCGGCAATTTGTGTTGAAAAACGCGCAGTAAAATGTGATTTGCCCCGGGCAAATAACTCCAACAACTCGGCAGAAGTTCGAACATTGGTTGGTTCCGGGTCACTGCCTGATCTCCAAAGCTCAATTTTTTTATTGGGGCATGCTCCAAGTCCTGCAACTGCCATGACGGCTGTTGGGCCTTTTTTGAGTTGAGCAAAAATCTGACTCCTTAGCCGCAAATCAATTCCTCCCAAGATAGGATTAGGCAACCTTAGGCAAAAAAATAGAGTTCGCATTTATGGATTTCAGTTTACCGAGCTACACGAGGAATCGATTAGGTGGAAAACATCCTGTGCCATCTCGCTCATTGTTCTTACCTGCGCGAATCCACTTTCCTTCCATGCAAGATAATGAGTATCTAGAATTGACTTGGCTAAGTCTGAACCATTTCCTTGGAAAAAATACAGGTTATCATTTTGTCTCTCACGAAAAATAGGAATATCGCGAGCAATTACCTTATTACATTGAAATAAAGCCTCTTCAAGCGTCAAACCAAAACCTTCTTCAAACGAAGCTACGATCGAGATGGATGACTTCGCATATAGCTTTGAAACTTGTTCATCACTTATACCCGGGTACCAAAAAAGTTGCTTATTATAGAAACGATGCTGCAGAATTCTCTGACGCACCTCTTCTGATGACCACCCGTATCTTCCGACGATGGTTAATCTCACCTGATACCCACCATCGAGCAACTCATCAAAGGCGTCCATAATATCAACATAACCCTTACGAGGTTCAATCGTGTTAACTACTAAAATACTGATTTCTTCTTTCGTGGATTCCTTCTCATGTCGAACAGAATTAAAGGCGCCAAGCGGAATTACATGAAGTTGTCCGTTATAACTCCATCCAAGACTGAGAAAATCTTCAAGTACACGTTCTGAAAAAAAGACTAAGTGAGTTGAAATGTTAATCATTTTCATAATATAAGTTTTAAAACTTCTAACAAAATCTTCGCTATGTGAAAAATACTGAGGGTGAAAAATTGGTAAAAGATCATGAATAAATCCAAAAACCTCCATTTTTTTTCTAGCTTTCATCAATTCCTCGAATGCATAACCAAGATTTCCGTCGCAGAGTAAAAGAATATCGATTTCATTAAAACTTTTATTTCCTGACCCGATGACTAAATTATTCCTTAGATAATCATTTTTCTGAAACTTGTCTGCATCTCTCAGATTCAAAGTTGAAAAATCATAGGAGATTTTGGGAAGAATTTTGTACAAATTCTGGTTCAATTCGACTAGTACTCTATGTAGTCCATTCACATAGGAAGTTCCTGCAGCATAAGAAATGTCTGAGGCGACAACACTCTGTTTCTTCATATTTTTCGTATAATCATTTTAAGACTATCCATGTGTGGCCGACAATTTATACAAGCCCGTACCGGACTTCTTAAAGAAATTTCAATTGATCCTGATTGACTAACTTCAAATTCAAAAGCTCCATCTTTACTGAACGAGGCGACTTCCAAAAGTCTTCCATTAATAAAGACTAAGAATGTTTTGTGTGCCAATTCTCTCGACATCAGAATAACTAAAATTCGCGAGATTTTTGAAGGGACCTCAACTTTTCCCCTCCACTCCTGCGAGATTTCTGGGCGGCTTAAAGTCTGCAAGTACATTGTGTTTGTTAAATCAAAAAACCTTTCCTGAATAATTAGTGACAGAGGGATAATCTTTGGGTCATCCAGAAAACCATGAAAATATCTACATATTATTTCTTCAAGAAATCTTAATTGAAAAAGCGCTGTCCAAGCTTTATATAAAATTCCCCCTTGCTGTTTACTTCGCATTAGGGTAAATAACTCCGAAAACGGCAGGTGTCTGGCGAAAAATACTCGAGGTAAACGAGCGATGTGGAAAATTATCTTCTCGGAAAACGCTCGTGCTTTCACGTGATTTCGCTGAGGAATTGTTATCTGATTTACATTATATTCTTTTCCTGATATGGAGAATACATAGTTTAAGTAATCTCGTACGAGACCTCCACAATTTTCTAATTTACAATAGCCATTCAGTTTCTCGAAATCAATTAATTCAATTAACCGAGAGCAGTCAATGAGTGATTGAATTTGATCGCTACGTGCCACTCGCATATCTCCATGATATACAGCATGGATCAGAAGCAATTCTGCGTTCGGCAACTTTGCGACAGTCCCGGAGATGCTTATCTCCAAGGGGTTTTCTTGCATCATAATTTTAAAAAATGATGTAGGGCCATGAGCAATAGATTTTTCAACGATATGAAGGTCTATCTGAATTCCGTCTGCATTTTCCCAATTGGAATCAACAATGAGATGAGAACTGCTCCGATGCGGACAGGCAGAAGAAAAAACTTGTTTGAAACCATACCGTTTTAAAATGTCAATGACCTCGTTAGTATTTTTGTGCAAAAAAATTAGATCCATATCTCCCATAGTGCGGACGCCAAGTGATCCAAATAATAGATTTAACGCCATGCCCTTCAAAACGCGGTAATCAATGGACATAGTTTGCAATTCCTGGAGTATAGGAATTAACGTAGAGATAAACTTGGTGTTATTTATCCAGGCCATCTTGTAAGTTCCACGCAACCTATTTGCCTCTGCAACACCTTTTTGGTTTTTTACATTTTCATAAATTGCAGGAAGTACTCGAATTGTAGAATTCTGAATCTCATCAAACCGTTTCTCTGACATGATTTTATTCCAGGACAACAAGGCTTCTTGTGGATTTCCTAAGGCGGCCTTCAACGCTAACTCTTCTTCAAACACTTTATTCATTTAACACTCGTCTAAAATGATTTCGTACATGCTCTAAAAGTTCGGACCTATTCAAACTTGAATTTTCTTCATTTTTCTTATGAACACGCCTGTAAAGAGCGTTTTCATAAGAATATACAAACGTAATATTAACTTTTATGGCACGAGACCACCACGAGAAAGGAAAATGAATATGACCTGGTTCAAAGTATCCATATTTTTCAAAAGTACTTCTTCTAAACATAGAAGCACCAAAGGCTCGTGATTCTGCAAAATAGCGGGCTTTCTCACCCTCCAAAGGAAGGACGAAATTACCAAAGAAATTCGTGACACCGCCGCAAACCGCATCAATATCTTCGTTATCGACTAGAAACTGTATTTGATCTAAATTCTTATTCGCTGGCCATAAATCATCAGCGTCAAGAAACGTAACAAATTTAGTACGAGAATATCTCATCCCAGTGTTAAGGGCAGCCGCCTGACCAATTCCGCTATTTTGCAATATAGTTGCAGAGGAAAATTCCTTCGAAATTATATCAATACCTCTGTCTTGCGAACCGTCATCAATGAAAATAACTTCGGTAGGAGCACATTCTTGTTCCTTTATGCTTTCAATAGTTTCTCTTATGAATTCTTCGCCGTTTTTGATCGCAACAAGAACGCAATAATCACCAATCATCTGACAGATATATCTTCGACTATTTGGTAAAGTATTTCTAAATCCGAATTTAGATTCCCTGATAAGCCTTGGCGGTAGCAGGGGTGAGAATTAACCATTTTAGCCAAATTGAAAAAATTTTTTCTCGTTCCCCCGAATATTTCAATAAGTGAGTTCGGAGCAAAAAGTCGAAGTGCGACATTGCTGCCTATTTTCTTAGAGACATCCATTTGAGCAATAAGTGGAAATACTATTCCGTCAAAACTTGACTCCGTAACAAAATTCTCCCGAAAAGAATATATAGGAATTACTTGTTTTAACGAATCAAAATCTTGAACTGCGTATGCCCCGAGAGATTCTACGTTAGGAGAAATTTCATTTTTAACTAATTTGCAACGGCTGTAAATTGCATAAAGTCGGTCTTCATACACCAGAACGACATCATCAGCCAAAATTCGATTTCCTTGGAGTGCTGCAAAGATGGCGAGAGTAGATTTTCCACTGCCAGATGGTCCATTTATTAAAATCCCTTTACCGTTAATCTCTATTGCAGAAGCATGAACTATTTCGCCGCCAAATGAGTTAGCAACCCAGCTGATGAATAATCTAAATGGAGTGATGAAAGAAGCCAGGTTTACTTGGAAAATCTCACGGATCCAGATTGACCCTCGACCTGTAGACATATTGAAAACATAAATAAATCCTTGACTTCGGTCGATTGCAACTCTCCAATTAGTTTTATCTAATTCGTGAACTTCAAAAACTTCATTCTTGAACTCGCGCGACCAAAAAAGATCAGGTAAATTTACTCCAGTTGATGAGTTCCAGATTTCCAATTGCGCAACTAATTCTTGCGCTTCTCCCTTCAGAAAAGCTTCATTTATCAAGGAGCTAACTTTAGAACTGTGGTCTGAAAATATTCTCATTTTTTTTGGGCCAATTGCTATATCTAAAGGGCTTGAGAATTTGTCAGTGAATTCGCTAGATTGCACCATAAATTTTTCAGCAAATTCAAGAATTTCTTGTCTATTCATTTTTTGTTTGAGGCCAACCCTCGATACTAGAATCGTGAATCGGATCTATCAAAAGTAGGTCTTGCAGATCATTAAAAGCTATCATCCTTGGTGACACCCAACCATTGCGACTGCAGTCATCGGGAAATGTGCATTTAGAACTTAGATTTATTTGAGTCTCCACAATAATACCTTCGGATTTTAAATCCTCTAAAAAAGTTTCAATTCCAGATTCAGTTTCACTGAAAGAACCGTATGCGTCACTTAGTAGTTTAAACCATAATTCTTGTGGGACTTGATTTTGAATTAGGTAAAATATGTCTGCCCCTGCACCAGAAGTACTGAAATACTTTCCAGAATTGAAAGAAATAACAATGACTTCTCCGTCCAAACGTTCCTGAGAGATATTTTCAATATTTAAAAGAACTTCGGAACTCAAATAAGTGGACATTAGGTTTCTCTTTTCCGCTTCTAATAAGTATTTTGATAGAGCTTTATCTCCATAAATGCTAGCACTCTCTATTGAATTATTGGTTGCTTGTTGAGGCTACTTTTTGAATTAACTGCATCAATTCTCTAGAGAAATCTTCCATGCTCCGTACAGAAATATTTGCAGTTTCATCCCAACTAGTATCTTTATTATCAAGAATAACGCGAGCCAAATCTTCACCATTCCCATGGAAAAATTTTACATTTGGACTCTTGCGTTCTAGAAATACCGGTTTTTCACGAGCAATTACTACTCGCTTGTGACTTAGTGCTTCTTCTAACGGTAAGCCGAAGCCTTCATCATTCGAAGGCAATATGGCGAAACGAGTTTTGATATAGATCTCGTCCATTTCCTCATCAGTCAAATGAGAATGCCAAAATAGTTGTTTTCCTAACTCTGGATGCTGCCTTATTCTTTTAAGGAGTTCTTCCGAATTCCATCCATATCTGCCTACAATATTTAACTCAACATCAATACCTTGTGCGACAAGAATATCGAAAGCATCCAGCAAATCATCGTGTCCCTTTCGTGGCTCTAAAGTTGCAACGCAAATTAATGAAACTTTATCTTTTTTATATAATTCAAAATCTGGGAACACCTTGTAGGAACCCATGGGAATTAGATGAATTTCTCCATTATAAGCCCACCCTAAACTCATTAAATCATCTTTGACTTTTTTACTTGCTACAACAATATGATCCGCTACCAATAGGCAAGATTGTATATATCGTCGGTGAATCAATTTTGAGGTTTCACTAAACCATTCCGAATTCTTAATTGGAATTATATCGTGAATAAGGAAAATGGTTTTTAATCTTCCTACCTTTTGACGAGATAGATATGTATTCAATGGTGCAAAATGATGAAAATCTAAAAAAATAGCTAAATCTTGTTCTTCGAATGGTGCAAAAGGTAATTTCAAAATTGGAATTAAGTTTTTACTAGTTAGACTTTCAATTCTATTATCAGGAATTTTTTTCTGATCGAAAGCTGAAAAATTGAATTTATTCGAATCTAAATTTTGCAGTAAAAATCGACTAACTTCTATAATTACACGCGGTATGCCAGAAATTACCTCCTGGTTTGCGAAGGCGGCTACGTCTAAGCCAACATTAATTTTGCTTTTTGTGACCGCCATGCAACGATTTTAGCAATTTTACTTGTACTTTGTACCCACTGTGAAAATTCTAGAGTGGGTTTTTCCTTATGAGCCTATAATGGGCGGGCGGGCTGTTATTGCTCGAAGATTATCAAATTCCTTCGCTCTCGCGGGACATCAGATACTACTCATAGGTAGTCAGCATGAAAAATCCACGAAGACTCAATATATTTCTGACAATTTTTCGATTACATTATTTGAATTTCCAGATAAAAAAGATTTTGAGATGACCACGAATTTTATGAAAACTCGTTTAGCATTTTTGCATGCGGTACAAGAGTTTGAACCAGATGTTATTCATTATCATAATACAAATCATGCCTCAATCGTTTTTTTGTTGGACATATTGAACCAACTTCAACGAAAGCCAACATTAATTTGCTCGTTGCATGATGCAGGAGGCATTCAAGCGATAAAAGAATCTCCTTACTCAAAGCACATAATTGAAAATACTGACTTGTTTGTAACACCAAGTGAATTTATGTTTGAAGAAATTGAGAAGTTAGGTTTGATAGAGCCTTCTAAGCTGAAAACTATTATCCTTGGTGTTCCAATAGCATCATCGCAGCCTCGTTCAATGGCTGACCGTGATCAAAAAAAATGTTTGATAGTCGCAAATCTTGAACCTCACAAAGGCATAGCTCTAGTTTTAGCAGCATGGAGAGTTTTGGTCCAAAGATTCCCTGAAGCCACCCTTCATGTTGTGGGCGATGGCCCAAACTTAGCATTCCTTAAACGATACGTTGATGATTTGAATATTAACAACTCAGTTACGTTTGAGGGGTGGATTGAGTACGGACAAATTGCAGATCTGTTAAATGGTTCTGGTCTTTTATTTGCACCGGTTACCATCCCAGAGCCATTCGGACTGAGTGTTGCAGAAGCTCAAATGTGGGGAGTCCCTGTTGTTGCCTCAGCACTTGGTGCCCTGAACGAAATCGTGGAAGATGACAAAACAGGTTTTCTGATTCCTTCTGGAGACATAATTGGCATTGTAGAAGCAGCTACGAAAATCTTGGAAGATAAGAATTTGCACCATAAAATGTCTTTCAACGCTCACAAGCGGGCGCTGGAACACTTCAACTTTGAGAGAACTGTTCTTGAGTATTTGAAATTATTTAAAAGATGACTATCTAATGCGTAATACACATAAAAATATGGCAAAACCCAAAATAAAAATTTCTCACCGAAAAATTGATTAGTGGAACGGAATTTGTAGTGCAATCAAAAATAAGAAGCGCCAAATTTTTTAATCAGATAAATATTTTTGTCATTTTTGCAATTTCGCGAATCTTTTTCTATGGTGTTTCCTTATTAATTCAAAAAAAGTATCAATTAAATTGGCCATATATGTTTTGTCAATGGGATTGTGGTTGGTACACATCTATTTCAAAAAACGGATATATGCGTGATGTAGTTTCTACTGGGCCAGCACAGGGGCAAGCCAAC
>CAIXBT010000114.1 GCA_903917755.1 uncultured Bacteroidota bacterium | reverse complement strand
CCGATCTTAATTTTTATCACTTCATTATAGCTGTCCGATCTCAAGTTTAGAAAGTAGAGTCCGCTATTAATATCTGATACATCCATATCGGTTTTAGTTTCAAAAAATAGATTGCGCGACTCTTTGATCACTCTGCCATTGATGTCTGTGAGTGTGACCTCAGTATTTGCTTCCGGAAGGCTGGTTTCAATGGTCAGGCGAGTTGAAGCGGGATTTGGATATGCCCATACCTTAGCTCCTTCTTTGCGAGCAGCAGCTTCCAGTATTCCTGTGATATAGCCATCGAAACTGAATTTATCTACGATCACATATGATAGGCCTTTTGCCGGTCCATTACTTGGCTGTACCTGAATGGCAGCACTATCCGGTGTCTGATTATTGTTATAGCTGATCACTGCCTCAAAAGGGGAGAAGACATCTACAGTATCGCCTTGCAGAAATTGTCCATAACCTATAGGCTGTCCGTTTTTGAACATGTTGACTGTTATTCTTACAGAATCTTTATTAGCTGGATAGTATTTATAAAAGCCGTTGAATGTTTGATGCCTAACGAAAACTGGAAAACTCTGATTATTACTTCCAAAAAGAGCAGATGGATTTGAACCCATAGAACTGGCCATTGCTTTACCTTCTATCAGAATATTGCTTACCTGAGCGGCATAGTCAAAAGGCGGGTTGAAATAAGCTAGACTGACCATAGGGGTATTGGTCATGGTGGCATAATCAAAGCCCACGTAATTGAGGCCATACCAATCGGCAAACTTATCTGAAGAATAAGTGAACCAGTTTTCAAAACCTGCATTCGGCAGTGGTACAGGTGGTGGCGGTGAGAAAGTGACATCATCAATGGCAATAAAGCTTCCTGATTGAAGGTTTACTGTCTGTGCATTTGGATTGAGAGAAGCAAAGCCCATCACAATACTATCTGCCAGCATAGTAGGAATATTGTATGATATCGGCACAGCTACTCGTGCCCATGCGCCTCCGCTGCTACCCGACAGGGCGTAAAATTCGTTTGCCAGAACATTCGTATCTGTGTATAGATATAAAAGGATAGCGCCCGTATCGCCCGGAGGAAAGTTATAGTTGAGATAAGCGACCAAAGAATCAGGGCGTGCATTCAAAGGTGCTCCGCCAAAGAAACTAGGTCCGCGGCCGCTTGGGCCATCGCCGATAGCACCCATTATCACAGCAGAAGGGCCAAAGATCTTGATGGCATAGTTGCCGCTGTGTCCGGGTACCTGCGCGAAACGATCGGTGAGTAGCCTCCAGTTGTATGGCAGCGAGACAGTATCTCTATACCATTTTTGGAAATCCCAGTTGGGAATATCTGAATTGCCGGTATATAAATATTCCGTAGAGCCATAGATCGTACCACCGGAATATGTCCCCTTCAGACGATAGTAATAAACTGTATTTACATTAAGACCGGTTAGTGAACCGGATATAAGATGTGTGGCTGTATCATTGACAGATGCGGGAATGCATGCTACCGTATTGCCGAATGCTTGTGTAGTCCCGTATTCAAATTCTACACTTACTGCTGTTGGGAAATGTGATACACGACCATTTAGTCTAGCTGTACTAGATGTCACACCTGAGGCACTAAGGGTAGAGAAAGCATTCACGAGCCCTGATCCGGTGAAGAAGGTCATCGTGTTGGCATAAAATGTACCTAGCCCTGTCTGCGCCACTAGTCGATAGAAGTATAGTGTATTAGCCTGAAGATTATTAGGTCCCAGATATCCGGTGATCGTATATAGAGCAGTATCTGTTACATTATTTGGATTAGTATTAGTGAGAGTGGTGCTAAATGAAGGTGTGTTTCCATACTGAAAACTAAGTGTGACAGGAGTTGTAAAACCTTCTATGCTGCCAGTTAATATAGCCGTGCTATCGCTGAGACCTGATGCCGGCAAAGTGGCGAAATTGCTATATGCCGAGCCGGTATAGAGAGTGGAGATGTTGCCATACTCATAGCCGAAAGATGTTTGTCCTCTGAGCCTGTAGTAATATACGACACCAGGCAGCAGACCTGTGAGGCTTGCTGTTATGTTATGCGGCAGTGTATCATTGATGCTCGCTGGACTGGCCTGAATATGACTTCCCATAGCCGGAGTTATTCCATATTCAAAATCCAGCGCCACAGGTACCACAAATTTTGCCACCGTACCATTTAGAGTAGCAGAGGTAGAAGTGATGTTAGTCGGAGGCTGCGTAAGGAATGTAGTATATGGAGTGCCTGTATAGAACTTCATAGTGTCTCCGTGATACATCCCTGACAATGTCTGGCACTCAGCATAGTAATAGTAAAAAATATTCGGCGTAAGGTTTGGAAGAGCTGTGTTTACTATCAATGGTGAATCGCTTTTGAAACTAACAGGAAATGTCTGACCCGGAGAGGACCAAAGTGAATCTGTAGTGATCATAAAACTGTATTGTGCAGGTTCGCCATGTGTGTTGACGTTAGCATATATCGTTACG
Source organism: uncultured Bacteroidota bacterium (assembly GCA_903917755.1). Taxonomy (GTDB): domain Bacteria; phylum Bacteroidota; class Bacteroidia; order Chitinophagales; family LD1; genus UBA1941. The sequence goes on along the minus strand of CAIXBT010000114.1, from coordinate 7,034 downwards.
TCTGTAGAATCAATATTTGATGCACTCATGGTATATACTGATGCAGGGCGAGACACTTTATAGATGAATATATTTCCTCCCTTTGCACCTATTATCCCGAAGCTGTCATTATAAAAGCGCACCGATGTCAGAGCACTGATCGTACTAAATGCACTCACTGAATCATAGGTCCATGTTTGTCCACTGTTTGTAGATACCAGCAGGGTAGAGTAGTTGCCGACTATGTATCCCTTGTTGTGATAGAATGTAATGTCAGTAAGCTGGAATCCATGTTCATGTTTAATGATATTCCATGTAGCACCACCATTTGTTGTGCCGAATATTGCTCTTGAGGTATCATCACCGCCAACTATATATCCGGTATCTGCATTAATGAATTTTATCGCAGTGAGCGGTGTGATAAGTGGTGATACAGTAGGGGTCCATATACTGCCCCCATTAGTAGTGGTAAGTATGACACCGCTGTCACCTACAGCGAAGCCCGTATCAGCATTAATAAATGTAACGGCACTGAGTCCAGGTCCCGCCTGATCGGTCACTAGTGTCCATGTCTTACCGGAATCAATTGTAGTGATGATCGTTTCTGTACTGTCATTGTAGTTTGAGCCTACGGCAAAACCTACAGCAGCGCTAGAAAATACAAGTTTTCTATAATTGCGACCCAAGATAGGAGTAGGCATGAGATTCCATGTTTGTCCCGCGTCAGTGGATCTCAGCATTCCGCCATTTAGGCCACATGCATAACCATGCAGACTATCTGTAAAGTAAATATCCAGCAGCATAGAACGAGTAGCAGGAATATCAAGCAGAAAATTCCAGTCGACACTGTTTCCGCTATAAATATCCTGTATGGAATCATTCGAAATGTGACCTCCGGCAACAAAAAAATCATTTGGATTTTGGATGTATATTGCATTCACATCTCTGCCTCGCGGCACCGAAGAAACATACCATTGCTGTGCACTAATAAAAGTGCATACTAAACACATTGAAAGTAGTATACAGGACCTCATAAAAGTTAAAGTTATATATGGCTGCAGCCAGAAGTAAATGCCACTTGTAGATAGAAAATATTCATACCTGAATTGACTGAAAAGACAGTCTTTTATTATACGTTGCAAGATACGATGAAGCCCTTGCTTATTCTGATGATTGTTATCAGTTAATTAAATTTTATTAACCTTAATATTCTAATAATCATTGATTTGCAAGGCAACTGTTTTGTCCGATGTCACAACTGGGAGAGATATTTAATAACACATTTTATATGGAAAATGACGTGTTATTTCACAACAGTGTTTTTTTTAAATATGTCTTACTATCAATGATATCAATGAATTGTTGTTTTGATGTTGTTGTAGTTTATCTATCAGCGAAAAATTAGAATGATGTCATTCATCGCAATGACAAATGTCAGTCCTTTTTTGATGCTCAAATTCCATCGATGTATTATACCTCATCAACTGATTTTTGTAAGGAAAAGTGTAGCAAATAATCTTGTAATCTTGTAAAAACACAAAGCATGAAAAAAATTTATCCAGGGGTATTCATTTCTATTTTACTCTTCTTGAGTTTATCTGTGAGCGGACAAATGACTTATCAAAGATCATTTGATTTTGGTAATGATGATTATGTCAATCAGGTGATCCCTGATGGTAGGGGAAATCATTTTTATGTAGGCAGTACCAATAGCACAGGAGCCGGTGGCTATGATGCACTCTTTACTAAAACTGATGCATCAGGTGCAGTATTATGGGAAAAGCAATTCGGTGGCAGTCGTACTGAATACGGCACTACTTTTCTGAAAGCATCAGATGGCACCTATGTGATCGCAGGCAGAACTAATAGTTTTTCTGCATCAGGTCAGCATGATGCATTCATTGCAAAGGTTGACTCAGCGGGCACCTTGCTGTGGGCTAAAACATACGGGACAGATAGTACAGAATATGCCTTTGCGATAATGGAGTCTCCTGACAGCGGATATGTGATAGCTGGTGTGACATACGGACCTCCCGCTCCTAAGATCAGTGGCCGCAGTTCAATGTTTGTAGTCAAAACCGACATCAATGGCAATACTCAGTGGGCAAGATCATTGGGCTCTCAGTTTGGCAATGAACAGGGATATGCTCTTTCATCCGGAGGTAGTAATGGGTTTCTCTTGAGTGGTTATACAGGGTTGAATTTAATTGGTATGAATGATGCAGTATTCTTTTTTATGGATTGGTCAGGCAGTCTGCAACTTTCTTATGTGTTCGGCGGCTCATCCGATGATGATATTAGAAATTCGATACTTGGGAATAATGGTGGGCTGTTGGCTGGTAATACCAGGTCATACGGAGGACTGGGAGATCTGTTCGTGGCAAAGATAAATGTGAATGGCGGGTTACCCTCTCTGGGCTGGTTCAAGACCTATGGCACTTCATCTGATGAGTATATCACCTCTTTCAAAAGCATTAATCCTAATTCATTTCTTCTTATAGGTCATACTATGGCATTCGGTACAAACGGGTCATCGTTTGCGACCATGATAGACAGCAATGGGGTAAGCCAATGGACCAGATACTACGATGGTCCGCAGGATGACAATCTGATGGATGCAGATGTATTGGCATCAGGCGATCTGCTCCTGGCAGGATATACAAACTCCTATACCGGTGTGGCAGATGACTTCTATCTCATACAGGCTAATCCTGATGGCACAGCGTGCAACTCTCATACCGCTACAATATCAGACTCCTTGCGTGTAGCTTCGGTAGCTACGCTCACTGGTACCGAGTTTGCTTCAGATACGTTTGTGATCACTACAGCTACTGTTGGAATGTCAACAAATACTAATACCACAGTCACGAATTCAATATGCGTTTATAATGGAATCACAGATATAGCTGCAGAAAGCAATATAAAGGTCTATCCCAACCCTGCATCATCCATTGTATCCGTTTCTGCTGCTAGTATCATTAAGAGCATAAGGGTCGCAGACAATGCGGGCAGGCTCATTTATGAGAAAGCAGAAGTCAATACCACTCAAACTAACATGGATGTGCTGAATATGGCTCCGGGTTTATATACGCTGTCGGTCATTGCTGATGGCGGCATTAAAAATATACGATTGGTCATTGTCAAATGATCTGTCACTGATTCATGCTTTCTTAAGAAGTTTCTATGTGGGAATTGCAGAAATGTGATTTGGGGAAGTATGATTTTCTCACATTCCGTAGATTTCTAATTAAAACCTAAGCAAAGCTGACTAACTTTGTTTAAATTAGATTTTATGAATTTACTGATCATAGAGGATGAACGCAAAACAGCAGATAGTCTCAAAAAAGGTTTGGAAGAGAGTGGCTATGTAGTCGATGTGGCATATGACGGTCTGGCTGGATTAACTTTGGCTCAAAAGAACAACTATAACCTGATCGTATCAGACATAATTCTCCCGAAGCTTAATGGAGTGGAACTATGTCGGCAGATATCTGCGCGACAATCTAATGTCCCGATTCTGTTGCTATCAGCTCTGGATACAAAAGATGATGTGGTGAGTGGTCTCGAAGCCGGTGCAGATGACTACATGACCAAACCATTTGATTTTCGTGAGCTGCTGGCACGTGTCCGGATCCTTACTAAAAGGAAAGATGCCTCTCATCCTGAATTAACGCTTCTGAATTTTTCTGAGATCACTATGAATCTAAACAACAAAGAAGTGCTGCGTGCAGGAGTACCTATTGAACTTACCTCAAAGGAATTTAAACTGCTGGAATATTTCATACGTAAGCCTAATACCATCATCTCGCGCTCAGAACTGGCCAAGGAGATATGGAACATTGATTTCAACACGGGAACTAACATAGTAGAGGTATATATAAACTACCTCCGCAATAAGATCGACAAACCATTTGGCAAAAAGCTGATTCATAACCTTCACGGTATGGGATATATTCTCAAAGAAGAATAAATGAAGATCAAGACAAGGCTTTGGGTATATTTCATGCTTCTGGTTATGTTCATCGTCGGAGTCAGTTTCCTTATTCTGTACTACTCGATCTATCACTCCACAGAGGTCAATTTTTATAAGAGGCTAAAGGCTAAAGCCATCACTACGGCTCAGCGGCGTCTGTATATCAAGGAGGTCGATTCACTCCTGCTGGCCAAAATAGATAAAGAGGGGCGAGACGTCTATAAAGATGAGAATATCTCTGTTTATGATTCCGTAGATAGAGAGATATATACCAATAATGACACCGTTTACTATCCTATGTCAACCAATTTTTTTGAAAAGATCAGAAGTGAAAATGAACTCAGATATACTATAGGAAATGTCAAGATACTCGCTTTCACATATAATATCATGGGGCATAAAAACATTGTGATAGCAGGTGGAGAAAATAAAAATCGGGAGGCTACTCTCGCAGACCTCAGAATGACGCTTACCTATCTGTTTTTTACAGCTATGTTCATGGTGGGAATGGCTGGATGGTATTTTGTAAGCAGGGCTCTGGCACCTATTAATATCATTATCAAAAAAGTGATCAATCTCTCGCCCATAGAACATTCGGAGCGGCTCACTGCCCAGAATGAGAATGATGAGATCGGAGCACTGGTCAATACTTTTAATGAATTGTTTGATAAACTGGAGGAATCCTTCAAACTGCAGAAATACTTCATGGCTAATATCTCTCATGAACTCAATAATCCTCTCACTAAGATAAAATCTCAGATAGAAGTATGTCTGATGCAGGAGCGTCAAAAGGAAGACTATAGCATGATTCTCACTTCTATTCTTGAAGATGTGAATGAACTCACTGTATTGATACAGGACATGATGAAGTTTTCGAAAATATCTCAGGGCAACCTCGTCTATGAACCATTTCGGATCGATGAAATGCTTTTTGAGGTGAGAGATTCGATCTTGGCCAATTCGCCTGAATATCAGATCAATATAAACTTCACTAACCCGCCTAATAACGATACAGCCCTGATCTGCAATGCCAATAAACCACTTATAGTCACAGCCATAAAAAACATTGTCGAAAATGCATGCAAATATTCTCCCGATCATACTGCGTTTATGGCTTTGATGATCCGAGATGGATATATAGTTTTGTCAGTACATGACAATGGCCCAGGCATTCCGCCACGAGATATCGAGCATATATTTGACCTATTCTACCGCTCACCCTCTATGGAGTTTGTCAAAGGCTATGGAATAGGCCTGCCTCTGGCCCAAAAGATCATTCGTGCACACGGATTCAATATCTCTGTCCAATCAGAACTGGGCCGGGGTACCACCTTCTTTGTTACCTTTTCGGTCTAATTGCTTTTTCTTTAATTGCCGTGTTTTTGAATTGAAAATCAATACGTTCACAGATACTATTAGTTTCCTTTTTGAAAAACCAAATATTATATTAAATTTAGGTTAATTATGTTTGTCGTATTGTGTTAATTTGCCATGCAAAATAAATCCTAACCCCCTGATATGAAAAAGATCTACACGTTTTGTTTTTTTATCATCCTTGTTGTTCAGTTTTCTTTGGCCACCGGGTGGTCCAGTAAGTTTGAGCCGCAAAAAGTATTTATTGAAAACAAGGGTCAGTTTAAAATACATGAAACTTCAGGATTTGATCCGAAGGTGAGTTATGCTTTTGATGGAAACAGTCAACGGTATTATTTCACTAAGTCCGGTGTTGTCTTTGAATTGTCTGAAGTGAAAAAGCCTGCCGAAAATGCCCGCGAGGAGCGCGAGAAAAAAGAGCAGATGAAAAAAGGCATGAGTGCTGAAGAGCATGCTAAAATGGAACGCGAAGAAAGGCGCATGGACATTACCAAAGATGAACTCAGAGCTCAATGGGTAGGAGCTAACCCCAATGTGGAGATCATAGCAGAGGGGAGAAGCAGTTCTTACTTCAGTTATAGTTTTAAGGATGGCAAGGGTGTGGATGTAAATGAAAATCAGATATCCGGCTTTGAAAAACTGACATACAAAGATCTGTATCCCAATATCGATGTGGTCTATGAAATGCACCCGACCAGCGGTATCAAATATTCTGTGATAGTGAGGCCGGGAGGGGATGTATCCAAAGTGAGATTGCAATATTCAAAAAATGCACATCTGCTTGCGAACGGAGATATTAAAACAAGATCCCGTTTTGGAGATTTCGTTGATCATGCACCTGCTACATTTTATGCCGATAACAAGATGCCGGTGTCGTCTTCTTATGTTTTGAAGAATAATATCATTTCATTTTCTGTGGGAAATTATGATCATTCAAAGACAATGGTGATCGACCCCTGGACTAAAACTCCTGCATTCAATACGCAATGGCAATGTGTATGGGAGTGCCAGAAAGATGCCGCAGGCAATGTGTATATAATAGGAGGGGTAATGCCAATGCAGCTATTGAAATATAACTCTGCGGGAACTCTGCAGTGGACATACAATACTCCATATGATACGTCAAACTGCTGGCTGGGTACTTTTGCGGTAGACAATGCCGGTAATTCATATGTGACTGCGGGGTCTGTGGCACAGATAGAAAAGGTCAATACAGCAGGCGGCGTGGTTTGGAATAACTCAACTGTGACAGGCATTTTCGCAAACACCGAGTTTTGGACCATTTCATTCAATTGTGATCAAACTCAGCTGGTAGTAGGTGGGACAGGTGGCACATTGCTATCCATCACGCCCTATATTTACAATATCGATATGACCTCCGGCAATGTACTGAACAGTGCGCAGGTTACGGGTGGTGCATTGATACCGACAGAAGAAGTCCGAGCCATCACTGCCTGCGGCAATGGTAATTATTATTTTCTGACACACGATTCGATCGGTTATATCCATCAGGGATTGACATCTTGTTTGCCTCCGGGATCTAGCTTGCCATTTCACGTGAGCAATGGTTATAACTTCGGATATAAATGTGAAGATTTCAGGGTCAATAATACAGGAATTCGCGCTATAAAGTCTTTTGCCGGATATATATATACCCATAGAGGTAATCAGGTTCATAAACGCAATTTTAATACAGGCGCGCCTGTAT
>CAIXBT010000113.1 GCA_903917755.1 uncultured Bacteroidota bacterium | reverse complement strand
TTACATCATGGATATAGAAGACTTCACACAGGAGATAGAGCAGTTTGTCGAAGCTGCGATCAGAGAAGACATCACCGACCCCACAGGGCGCATCCCGACGGGCGACCATAGTGCGCTGGCTTGCTTCCCGCTGCGCAAAAACGGCAGCGCCAAGCTACTGGTGAAGGATGAGGGCATCCTATCGGGTGTGGCAGTGGCAGAGATCGTGTGCCGGCAGATAGACCCCGAGCTGCGCATGGAGATATTCATGCAGGACGGGGCCGCGATACATCGGGGCGATGTGGCCTTTCACCTGCATGGCGATGAGCGCACCGTACTACAGGCCGAGCGACTGATCCTGAACTTCATGCAGCGCATGAGCGGCATAGCGACCAATACACGCCGATATGCAGATGCCATAGCTGGCACGCGCACACGGGTGCTCGACACCCGCAAGACCACTCCGGGGCTGAGGGCCTTTGAGAAATGGGCCGTGAGAACGGGCGGCGGGCATAACCACCGCTTCGGCCTCTATGATATGATCATGCTGAAGGATAACCATATCGACTTTCGCGGTGGAATCAGGCCCGCGATACTGGCGGTGAAGCAATATCAGGAAGAAAAGGGACTGAGGCTGAAGGTAGAGGTCGAAACACGGACACTGGAGGATATCAAAGAAGTACTGGAAACAGGTCATGTGGACCGTATCATGTTTGATAACTTCACCGTAGAGAAGGTGCGGCAGGGTCTGGCACTGGTGGGCGGCCGGTACGAAACGGAGGTGTCGGGCGGTATCACGCTGGATACGATCAGGGCCTATGCCGAGGCGGGTCCTGACTATATATCAGTAGGAGCACTGACCCATTCGAGCATGAGCCTGGACCTCAGCCTGAAAAAGATTTAAACCCCTTGCCCGAAAGTGGTTTAAGTCTCCCAACCACCCTGAAAGGAGGCCTAAACAGCTCTGGTGCTTGTGTTTAAGTCCCCTTCAAGGGATTTAAGGCTAAGATTTAACAAATTAATGTTCACCTAAGTGGATAAAAAAACTTTTATATCATTTTTATTGCTATCTTCGTATCCTTAGAAAAAGTCTACCTCTACTTTGATGCGGGTTTTTTCCGGGAATTTTTTAACAACTTAATTTTTTTCAAATGAACATTTACGTAGCAAACATCCCTTTCAAAGCAACTGACGATCAGTTGAGGACATTGTTTGCAGAGTATGGCGAAGTATCTTCTGCCAAAATTATTACTGACAAATTCACTCAACAAAGCCGTGGTTTCGGATTTGTAGAGATGAATGACACGACAGCTGCTAAACAAGCTATCGAGTCACTGAACGGTTACGACTTTATGGGTAAGACTTTATCTGTAAACGAGGCTCGTCCTAAGACTGACAGCGGCTATAGCAATAACCGTGGCGGCGGAAGCGGCGGCGGCGGTGGCTACAAAAAACCATACGGCGGCGGCGGTGGCGGCGGCAACAGATATTAATCTAAGCTTTTAGTTTATATTATATTCTAAGTCCTTATCTAACGATAAGGACTTTTTCGTTTTTAGGGGAGTATCTATCTCGAAAAACTATTCTTCTCCTGTCTTCCTGGATTGGAAGTAAGTCTCCAGAAGCACTGATAGCATAATGATGGCTGCACCTATGAAGAAGCCCTTATGCAGTTGCTTATTCTCCTGATAGATCATGAAGGCAAGTGCAATACCATAGACAGGTTCAAGGTTGATGGAGAGATTGAGCGTAAAGGCACTCAACTCCCTGAGCGCAGCCAGAGACAGAACGAGTGTGATGTGCGTACAGAAGATGGCTAAGACCAGCAGCAATACCCAATCCATATGGCTGGGAATGAGATGGACCGGATGAAAGTATGCGATGTAGAAAGGCATGAACAGGGTGAGCATGACTAGTCCTGCGGCTATCTCATAGAACGAGACCACCACAGGGCTGTGCTTGCCGACCACGTCTTTGTTTAGGATGTTGAAAAAGGCGCCAACGAAAGAAGCCAGGAGACCGAGGATGATACCCTTCGTGTACATTTCCTCTACCTGAAATATCATCCAGATGCCGACCATAGCCGTGATACTGAAGAGGAGTTCATCCCATCGGAATTTCTTCTTAGTGACTAGTGGCTCCATCAATGCCGTGAATAAGCCCTGAGAGGCAAGCATGGTCAGTGTGATGGAGACATTAGAATACTTGATAGAACCATAGAAAAAGAGCCAGTGTATCATGAGGAGTGTACCGATACCGATGAGTTTGAGCAGGTCTGTCGCACCTACTTTCAATGACTGACGAGTGAAGACAATAAAGAGAAACATTGACACCACTGTGATCAGCATCCTGTACCAGACCAGCAGGCCCTCCTGCAGTTGTATACCTCTGCCCAATACACCCGTCATACCCCAGAGTATGATGGAGAGATGCATGTAGAGATATGCTTTTCGTTTAGGAGTATCTAAGTTGAACACGGAGCTAAAATAATCTTAATGGAGCAAAATGCTAATCAAATACAAACAGTGGTCTCTGGTCAATTCATATATTTGCAAGGATGAGAGTAGAAATTTATACAGATGGATCATCTCGCGGCAACCCCGGTCAGGGTGGCTATGGTGTGATACTCAAATATGGTCAGCATGAGCGCGAACTGTCTCAGGGCTATCGCCTCACTACCAATAACCGCATGGAGCTGCTCGCTACTATAGTGGGCCTGGAGACACTGACACGAGACAAACTGGATGTGACCATCTATAGTGATTCGAAATATGTGGTAGAGTCGGTAGAAAAGAAATGGGTATTCGGCTGGGAGAAAAAAAACTATAAGGATAAGAAGAATGTCGACCTCTGGCAGCGCTTCCTCAAGATATACAGGAAACACAATGTGAGATTCGTGTGGCTCAAGGGACATAACGATCACCCCTTCAATGAACGCTGTGATGTGCTGGCCACTGATGCAGCCATCAATGGCCCCTGGCATGAAGACATAGGATACACAGCCAGCTGACCATGACGAACTATGACAGCATAGCTCGTATCTATGATCTCCTCAGCAGGATGATCTTCGGCAGACATTTGATAGAGGTGCAGACTTGTCTGATCAAATATATTCCACCCGGTAGCAGCATATTAATAGTCGGTGGCGGTACAGGATGGATACTTGAAGCCATAGCAGCGCAATATCCGCAGGGCCTGAAGATAGATTATGTAGAATCTTCTGAGAAGATGATCCTACTATCTACGCAAAGAAACTGTAAACTGAATGTGGTGAATTTCATTCATCGGCCTATAGAAGATCATAGTACAGCAAAACAATACGACATAGTATTCACTCCCTTTCTATTTGATAATTTCAGAAAGGAAAAGATCGAAGTTGTTTTTGAGAAATTGAATGGCATGCTGAAGACAGAAGGCATATGGCTCTTCGCTGATTTCGTAAATGAAAGGAATAAGAGCCCATACTGGCAAAGCATACTGCTGCGAACGATGTATCTGTTCTTTCACATCACCTGTGGCATAGAGGCTAATGAACTGGTGAATATAGATAGCTACTTTGCTTCTACTTTCCGATTAGACTTTGAGGTCTACAGGTTTTCAAAATTTATCCGATCTGCAGCCTACAGCAAAAGCGCTACACGTCATACTTCCTGAGTACTTTGAGCAGTGCCTCCATATCATGAGGCAGAGGAGATGTGAATGTCATTCTTTCTCCCGTGACGGGATGATTCAACTCAAGCTGAAATGCATGAAGCGTGAGGCGTGAGATGATGGGCTTCTCTTCGTCATCAGATTGTTTATATTTCTTTTTGATAGAAGAGAGATAGAAAACCGGATTCTTGCCATAGATACTATCCACCAGCAGAGGATGACCGGCTGCCGCGAAATGGACCCTGATCTGATGTGTACGACCGGTTTTGATCTCCACATTCAGCAGTGCACATGATCTGAACTGTTCTTCTACCTTGAATAGTGTCAGCGCCTCTTTGCCTTTTGGGTGGACCATCATCGTACCAAGTTTATTCGGGCGCTCCATGATAGGACTGTCTATCTCGCCTTCAGTGCCTTCGAGACGACCAGATACGATCACCTTATAGAACTTCCTGACCTCGCGTGTTTCAAACTGCTTAGACAGATTGCGATGTGCGTCTTCATTTCTTGCGAAGCAGACCAGACCTGTAGTTTCGCGATCTATACGGTGCACGACCCATAGTTTGCCATATTTTTCCTGGAGTATGGATTGCAGACAGGGCTTAGTGGTATTAAATCGCTCAGGTATCACCGTCAGGCCATTCGGCTTGTCAGCTATGAGAATATCTTCATCCTGATATATGACAGATGGGGTTGATTGCTTCATTGGTCGGCAAAGGTACTCAAGCAATGAATATTTTATAGAGAATTATTGTTTGGTAGCCGTAGCAAAGAATGAAACATTATTATTCTCATATACATTGATCACCAGCTTTCCATTGCTCAACTGACCGGAGCCGGATACACCCGCATTCATAGCCAGCGTATCCTGCTGGGTTTGATCTATAGAGAAGCTGTTCTTGCCGGTCAAAGTACAGATGATGGGATAACTCGAATTTTGATTGAAATAATTCATATTCGTGAACAGGTTGTAGGGATTAGTCGTAAAAGTAATGAGATAGGATTTACTATTACCTGTTTGATCTGTAGATGTGATAGCCCATGTACCCAGAAATTTATTTCTCGATGGGGTCTGGCACATATAGCCCTCCAGACCTAGTGTACACATAGTATCGCAGTTGTAACCCGAGTAGGGATCGGGACATGAACAGGTACTTCCGTTGCAAGTCCCGTTATGCAGGCAGTTGACGCTGCATGACTTTTGACAACCGAAAAAAGTTGTCATTAGCATCAAGGCCATTAATCCTAAAAAGATATTCTTTAGCATTCTTGGTAGTCCTTTCATAAATCTACTAAATTAGGGCGTTATATTATTAATGAAAAAACTTTTATTCAACATATTAGCAATAATTATGCCCCTTCTAATGTACGGGCAAAATTATACCAGCGTTTTGAAAGGCACTGTGATCGATAAAGATTCCCGTCAGCCGATCTTCGGCGCCAATGTCATTTTAGTGAACACCCCGTCTGTACCCGGTATGCAAACCAATGAGAAAGGAGCTTTCATTTTAAAAAATGTACCATCAGGGCGTGTCAATCTCAAGGTAACCTATATCGGCTATGAAGATGTCTATATCGGCCAGATACTCACCAGTACAGGTAAGGAAACCTATGTGAATATTGAGATGCAGGAGAAGGTGGCCAGCATGAAGGAAGTGGTCGTAAACGCCGGCAAAGACAAGAGCCGGCCTAATAATACCTTTGCCACGGTCAGTGCAAGGTCATTCACGGTCGAGGATACCAAGCGTTTTGCAGCTACGGAAGACGATCCTGCCCGGATGGTGCAGTCATTCGCCGGTGTAGTATCTGCCGGCGATGATAATAATGCTATAGTGGTCCGCGGAAACTCACCAAGAGGTTTACTATGGAGAATGGAGGGTGTCGAGATCCCTAATCCCAACCATTTTGCGGGTTCTGAAGGCTCTACAGGCGGCGGAGTGAGCATCCTCAGTGCTAATATGCTTTCCACTACCGATTTCTATACCGGTGCATTTCCGGCAGAATTTGGCAATGCCATATCAGGTGTACTGGACCTGAATCTTCGCACGGGCAATCCTGACAAGAGGGAATACACGGTTCAGGTAGGTGTGTTAGGTCTGGAAGCCGCTCTGGAAGGACCTTTCAGCAAAAAGTACAAAGGCTCGTATCTTATCAATTACCGTTATTCCACTTTGGAAATATTTTCCCTGATCGGCATTAATGTAGCCGGCAATCAGGTACCGAAATATCAGGACCTTTCCTTCAATTTCTCATTCCCCACTAATCATATTGGTACTTTCACCCTCTTCGGAATAGGAGGTATAAGCAGTCTGGGAAATACCGCGACCGGCGATACACTCAAATGGAAAAGCTATGCTGACCGTACCGAAGACAAGCTGGCACAAAAGGTCGGAGTGATCGGTCTGACACACTACTATCTTTTTAATGATCATAAAACCCTTTTGAAAACGGTAATATCTGTCAACGGAACCAATAATGTGAGCGGTGAGGATACGGTAAATAATCAATTCGTCAGGGCACCTCTGGCCAATAATACCTTCAACTATGTTTATGTTCGGCTTGCATCTTATATTAACCGCAAGGTTGACATTCAGAATACGATCCGCGCAGGTATTGAATACCAGAATATATCCTACGATCTTTTTCAGGATGGCATCAATGATAGTACAGGTGTATATTCCAACCAGATCAACACTAAAGGGAATACATTCCTTATCCAGGGCTACTATCAATGGAAACACAGGTTTAATGATAAGTTTAACGTGATATCCGGTTTGCATTTCACCTACGGCGGCATCAATCAAAAATTCTATGTCGAACCACGACTGAGCGGGGAGTATAGACTATCGACTAAGATGAGCCTGACCGCAGGAGCAGGCTTGCACAGCAAAATGGATGCAATATCAACCTATACCACACAGCTCACACCCGGCTCTACGCCTGATCTTGAGCAAAACCGGCATCTGGATTTCACTCGTTCATTTCATGTCGTAGCGGGATATAATTATTCATTCTATCGCGACTTCAGAGTAAAACTGGAAGCTTATTATCAGTATTTATTCTCAGTACCTGTGGGCACAGGAGCCAATGGATATTTCTCAGTACTCAATCTTAATGATGGGTTTGTGAATATCCCTCTTCAGAGCACAGGAGTAGGATACAACTTTGGTATAGAACTGACTTTGGAAAAGTTTTTCTCCAACAATTATTATTTCATGTACACACTTTCTCTCTTTGACTCTAAGTACAAAGCTACTGATGGTGTATGGAGAAATACAGCTTATAACTCAAACTATGTGATGAACCTTTTGGGTGGCAAGGAATTCGTGGTCGGCAAAAGAAAGATCAATCGCATAGGTCTGAATGCTAAGCTGCTCTGGCGGGGTGGTACACGCGATACTCCGATCGATCTGGCGAGGTCTGAAGCCGCCGGAAACACTATTTATATCAACGGGCAAACCAATTCAATCAGGTTGCCGGACTACTTTCGCATTGACTTTGGTGTAAACTACCGTCGAAACAAGAAAAAATACTCCTGGATATTATCTTTAGACATTCAGAATGTGATCAACCGCCTGAATGTGGCATATGGCCAGTATGACAAGGACACACATACTATTGTTTTCCAGAAAAATCTGGGTATTATCCCTGTTTTGAGCTACAAAGTGCAGTTTTAAGAAAACGAATTTTTTTATCCAATCCGAAAATTTTATATTTGCGCCCTCTCAAGGAATGAAGACCCTAGGTTTCATGGTCTGCCCGGATGGCGAAATTGGTAGACGTACTACCTTGAGGTGGTAGCGCCCGCAAGGGCATGGGAGTTCGAGTCTCCCTTCGGGCACAGCGGAGAGCGGTCATTGACTTCTCTCCGCTTTCTTTTATAAAAAGTTTAAAAACTGTATTTGATCGGCTTTTGCTTGCCCGCCAATGCCTTGATCGTAAAGGTCAATCCATAGCAGGATTGATTCAAACCCTGATCATTCTGAATATGAAATGAGGGATCAAAGTTCAAACTTAGTTTATCATCCATATTGTAACTGTATAAATGCCCGTCTACCGCAGCATCTATCAGATTGAGTCCATACCATAGAACAGTGACAAGAGCGCTAATATTGAGGTAGTTCTTATATGTGTCGCGAAAGTATTTTATGTCATCTACACTGGTATAGCCCAGAAAAGAACCATACTGCCCTCTCACTACATTTCGATAGGCAGCCCTAGCTTGATTAAAATTGCTACTGGTATAATATAGTGCATATCCCAGCCCACCAAAACCAGCATAAATTATAGGGATCTTCCAATACTTTTTATTGTAGGCCTGACCCAAGCCTGGCAGGGCTGCCGAAAGCAATACTGCTTTGACAGCTGTATGCTTTTTGCCTTTGACAGTAGTTGTATCGCTCTTGAGAATCGTATCAGCCCCAAATGCTACAGCAGAGTCTGCTATCTTAGTGCCTTTGACATCAAACACTTGTACCTCCTGCACAGCAGGACTGTCTATTTTCGGGGGAACTATATATTCTGATTCATCTTCTTCCTGTGCATTAACAGAGAGAGCCGCCAAAAGCAGAAGAACCGAAATGGCTATTATTTTGAAGACATACATTAATCTGTCAGTAACTCTACTAAACGCTCCAGGTCGGTATCATTATAAAACTTGATCGCTATCTCCCCCTTACCTTCTTTGGTCCGGATAATGGAGACACGTGTACCGAGTGTTGAGCTTATCTTATCCTGTATCTTCCTGAGGAAAATATCATTCTCTGAGGCTCTGATATTTGCCACCTTTTCTGCGCTGGGCGGTTTGACAGTGGAATCATTGACACTTCTTACCAGCTCTTCAGTCTGACGCACACTCAGTCCCTTAGCTACAGTCTCTTTAAATGCGCTAAGAAGGGTAGGCAAATGGTCAATCGCGAGTAGTGCTTTAGCATGCCCCATACTGATTCTATTGTCTCTGAGAGCGGCTTGAATATCCGGCGGCAGTTTGAGTAGTCGTATGAAGTTGGTGACCGTACTACGATTCTTGCTCAGCCTTTCAGCCAGTTTATCCTGTGTCAGATCACATTCATCCATCAGCCTTTTATAGTTGATGGCTATTTCGAGTGGATTGAGGTCTTCCCGCTGTATATTCTCGATCAGTGCAATTTCAATTGACTCTTGATCCGAAGCTGCGCGTACATAGGCAGGTATCTCTGCTTTCCCGGCTATCTTGGAGGCACGTAGCCTACGCTCTCCTGCTATCAATTGATATTTATTGCCTTCTATCTTACGAACTGTGATAGGCTGTATCACTCCATGTATCTTGATAGATTCAGCAAGTTCCTGAAGGCTTTCTTCTTCAAAAGTGGACCTCGGTTGAAAAGGATTGACCTCGATATTTGCCAGAGGTACATACAATACCACCCCGGCCTGATTAGCTATAGAACTTTTCCCGATCTCTTTGTCTGCGGATGCTTTGTCATCAGTGAGCAGGGCACTCAATCCGCGTCCCAACCCACCTTTCTTTTTATTATCAATCATTATCTGTCAAATTTAAGGCTTTCTCAGCATCAGGAATATTAGTGGCATTGTTTCTTTGCAAAATTTCACGAACCAGGTTCATATAATTGATCGACCCCTTGCTTTCAGCATCATACATGATAGCAGGTTTGCCGAAACTAGGTGCTTCACCTAAACGAGTATTGCGGTGTATAATTGTTTCGTAAACTATATTTTCAAAATGTTTCTTGATCTCATCCACTACCTGATTGGATAGTCTCAGGCGTGGGTCATACATAGTGAGAAGAATACCCTCTATCTCCAGATCAGGATTCAATCTGGTCTGTACGATCTTGATCGTGTTCAGAAGCTTGCCAAGACCCTCCAGAGCAAAGTACTCACATTGCACAGGTATGATCACAGAATCAGATGCTGTGAGCGCATTGACCGTGATAAGACCAAGGGAAGGTGAACAGTCAATAATTACGAAATCGTATTCCTTTTTCACATCCTCAAGCACTTGTTTGAATATCTTCTCGCGATTCGGATGATTGATAAGCTCGATCTCTGCACCTACCAGATCCAGGTGAGATGGGAGTAGATATAAATTCGGGGTCTCCGTCTGCAAAATGATATCCTGAGGTTTCACTTCATTGATCAGACATTCATACAAGCTGGTCTTGACATTTCTCGGATCAAAACCCACGCCGGATGTTGCATTAGCCTGCGGATCAGCATCTATCAGAAGCGTTTTATATTCCAGCACGGCCAGACAGGCTGCTATGTTAATGGCACTGGTGGTCTTACCTACACCGCCCTTTTGATTAGCGAGGGTGATCACCTTTTGCAATGGTGCCTTTTTTTCTTTTTTCATAATGACATGAATATTATAATTCTTTTGTTTCTCCAATATTAAGAAGGGTCAATCTTTTACCACTATCCGAAAACTGCTTGACGGCAGCCTCGTGGTCTATTTTTATCCAACCGAAAGTGTCATAATGCACTCCCAGCACATTATTGCACTCTATAAAATCACTTGCTAATACGGCATCAGCTGCTCCCATCGTGAAATTATCTCCTATTGGCAATATTGCCAGATCTAACTTCTTACAGATCACAGGAATAAGCTTCATATCCATGGTCAGAGCCGTATCTCCGGAATAGTAAAAGGCTCCTTTATCATGTTCTATTACAAAACCGATAGGATTAGCGCCGTAACCGCCGTCAGGAAGTCCGCTGGAATGAACGGCGCTGACACATTTAACCGACCCGAAGTCAAAATGAAACCTCCCGCCTGTATTCATCATATGCGAATTATCCACTCCATTTCTGGCAAACCATCCGGTGATCTCCGGAGTTGAAATAACTTTCGCACCGGTCCGTTTAGCTATGGCTGGAGCATCTGCGAGATGGTCCTCATGCCCATGTGAGATCAAAATATAATCTGCATGTATCTCACTGATATCGACATCTTTAGCTAATTCATTAAATGAAATGAACGGATCGAAAAGTAGGGTCTTGCCATTTACTTCAGCACTAAAACATGCATGCCCGTAATATGTCACTTTCATCTTCCTAATTTTTACAAATATAGCCTAATGTAAAGAAGGAGCATGTTCATAATTCTCCACTTTTGTATAAAAGCAATGTGTGATTGATGTGGATAAACTACAACATCCGGTTCCTTCTTCAATGTCCTATAAAAATAGTAAAGCCCCCTGAATAAGGAGGCTTTACCTGATATTTTTTAAAACTTAATTACTGTTTGCTGATAGACAGTCTCTTAGTGACCATATTACCTGCATTTTCAATTTTTACGATATAAATACCGTTAGACAGATCTGACAGATTGTATGATTTGCTGAAAGTTCCATTTGAATCTTCATTGAATGTTCTAACCACTTCGCCGAGCAGATTCACTACTTGTATTGATACAGCACCATTTACATCATCAGCGCTGATAGTTACATTTCCTGTAGTAGGATTTGGTACTAAAGCTACTTTATTGAAAGTGCTGATATCGTTTACACCTGTGTTCAATACTACATTAACCCAGTTGCAATATTGAGCAGTGCTTCCACCGTCAGTCACTGTAAGGCAAACATAGAATGAATCAGCTACTGTAAATGTATCTCTAATCACTTTGCCGGTATATGCCTGAGAGATACCTGAATTCAGACCATTGATAGTCCAGGCATAAGTAGAGTTGATGCTACCGTTCGTGATACCAGTGAAGGTAACGCCGTGGAATGTTCTCAGTGGGCTTGTAGCCGGGTTTCTGGTCCATGAAGCATAAAGAAGGCTGCTTGGGTGACCAAAGTTCAGGTTGCAATATGCAGCATCAGTAGAACTCAAATAGTACAGTGTGCTGTTTTGTTCTACTACTGGGAAACCATTGGTCTGATAGTTAGTACTAGCTATCAATACGTTTGAATCCGGAGTGCTGAGTGCGCCGATCGCTACCCAATATACACCTGCAGGCAATACTGCATTACCAGAAGCATTGTTGATCTGAAGATTCACAGGAGTCACTGGAGCGTTAGCTGTAGCGGCAGATATCTCACCGGCTGTTAATGTCTTAGGATATGTAACAATTGATGGAGAACTGTATTGCAATGCTGAGGTAGTAACTGTGACAGGATAGATAGAAGCCTGGATCACTGCACCTGCATGTGTTCCTTGTGCTCCACCAGCCAAAGCTGTAGTGACAGAAGTCACTGTATCAGCATTGTCGAGTTGGAACAAAGTTCCTAATCTGTATGATACACCTGCATTATTTCTCAGCAAGAAATAAGCATTTGCATTTTGGATAGTACTATTGTTGATAGAGAATACGCTATCTGTCACTGCAAATTTCACTGAATCTGCATTGTTAGATGGATCATAATCTACCGAGTCAGAATTTACATTGATAGCCACGATATATTTTCCTATACCGTTGGTATAAAACTGAGTGAAATCAGTTGTATCGATACCATAAGGAAGTTGAGCTACGGCTGGAGTGGTAGTATAAGTGCTACCTGACTGAACACCGTTTTTCAAAAGCTTCATGTTAGCTACTGTATTGGTTTGAGTCACTTGCCCGATATTACCATACTTAGTAACTGCCAGGAATGAGTCAGCCTCAGATGCTGGTATAGAAGCATAGAAAAGACCTAATCCTGAATTTCCGCTTTGTCCTGATGAACTAACTATAGCAAGGTCATTGTTTGGCAGTGTAGTGATATTGATATCATCTATCATCCAGAAATAGTAGTTAGCATCCATGATGAAGCTGATATAAACCTTATTGTGTACACCACCTGCATTGATCACCGGAGAGAGATCCACAGTTACTTTGTTGTTATTAGTAGTATTTGCATTTACAGCTACACTGGCATTGATTGTATCCAGTTTCCAGTTAACACTATCTGTACTGATACCAACCACAGTCGTTGATTGGAAATTTCTAAAGTACTGAGTAAACGACAATTTACAATATGGATTGCCTGTCACATCTATCGCTGTAGTAGTCAAGGCTACAGTCTGTGGGGCAGGAGCAGGTCCGAGACCGAATGCACCAGCTACACCACCATTGTCCAAAGAGTCGGAGTCAAATATGATAAATCCGTTTGCTTTGGTAGCAGAGTTGATAAAGTCTGTCGGTGAGCCATAGGCACCATGAGATCCGTTATGAGTATATCTCCATTTGGCCCATGAGTTAGCTACACCATTTGCTGTACCTGTATTGCCCCAAGCCGGATTAATTCCATTATGGAAATCCTCAGTGAAAATAACCGTTTGCGCTCTGGATACTCCAAGAGACAGGACAGCTATTAGAATGATTGAGAAAAGTTTTTTCATTGCTTTGTGATTTGTTTTTCGAAAATGAAGATACAAATTAACCAAAAAAAACGACAAGTCTTCAAATAAAATGACAATTATTTTACAAATCTATAATTAGCAATCCAATAAGATATAGTTATAATATAATTGCTTAATTTTACTATAAATCAGGTATTATGCACTACTACGAAACAGTGACACAGGCAATGAGTGAACTGGCAAAACGCGGATACACCCTGAATTTCAATCTTTCCGAAGGATATCTGGCAGGTGCAGGGCATGACATTAATCTCAACCCGGACGAATTTAATATAGATGAGATATATCGTTTCGAAGGGGATACTGACCCCGGCGATGAGATGGTCATCTATGCCATTTCTTCTGAAATAAAGAATGCCAAAGGGGTTTTGGTCAATGCTTTCGGGATCTACTCAGACCAGATTTCAGATGATCTGATGGCCAAACTCAAGCAAAGTCATGCTTAATTGACAAAGCTCTTTACTGCACATTAAAAAAATAAACTTAGGCTAATATATTGATAACATAGATTCGTGACCTTTGTATCACATTCGAAAAATGTAACATGGTCGGGTCAATACCGGCTGTGTTTAGGAAACAAGGATCAAATCATTATAAAGAGATCGGTTTCGGTGAATGAAAGGCCTTTCGGGTTTTTCATCACCGGGCCTTACGGAAAACTCACCTCTCAGCGGCCAAATCGCTATTGAAGCAAATAATATTGAAATTTCGGATAGCCCTTTATGCCACTGGCATTATAGAAATCCAGAAATCTCATTTTGTAATATTGGTCATTACCTGATTTGATAATGTAGTTGTAAGAAGTGAGTTCGGTATATGCTACTCCATTAAAACGTTTCCATGTATATCCCACATTGTCCCTCGTGGTAGTGAATTTGGCTTGCTGCACACTTTTGAGCGTGATACTGTCAAAATTAGAAGTGGAATCCATAAAATAAGCATAAGTCATATTGGGATTAGTCAGCAGTCCTGTTACTTTATATGGAATGTTATTCGGAGGTCCGAACCAAACACTATACTGTGTAAAGATGAAATCCCAATTGGTATTGACCGGCTCGAAATCATGCACCACGCCATTATTATTAAACGAGAGGAAGACTAAGTTTTTGCTGGGCTGCTTTGGTACCGATACAGTATGCAGATTGCTATTGTCCATATTGCAGAAGGTCACTACATAGCTATTGCTTCCTGTAGAGAAATCTCCCATCTGCATTTTGATAAATCCAAGGCTGTGCCCTACCGAATCTATCCCGCGGTTGATGATGTAAACTTGCTGATTTGAAACGAGGTTGGTCTGCCACTGCCCTATCGCATTGCTGTCAGGTATACCTGAACCCAACTCCACGTGCCAGCCATGTATGGTATCAGCCATAGTGACATCCTGCAGACTGGTTTTGCCGGTACGGCTCACCAGACTCAGATTGGCACCGTTCACCCAGGCATTGTATGTGAACCCGCAGTCAAATGCCATATCATAATCATACTTAGAATTTGAATCGACGAATCGACCTGTCTCCATATTGAAATATATCTGCTTGGTATAGTTCATGCCCATATCAGCCACGTATACTGCATTAGTGATGATATAGGGCTGCTTGATCGGCTTCTCTTTGAAACAGGACGAAAGCATCATGCATAAAAAGAATAATGCAAATCCACTGAACCGCATCAGTTGATTTAGCAAGGCACTTTTGCCATTATATATTCCTTTATTTTTCATTTTGCGTAATGCAAGTTTAATGAAACAAAATAATTCCTTCCCATGTTTATCATTTCACCTGTCCCTGCATCATGTCCGAATGGTACCACACCATTTGTTCCCACATTGGTAACATTAAGCAGGTTCTTAGCACCACATGTCAACTGTATCCTGTCTTTCCAGAAATTCCTGGTAAGCGAAACATTCAGCGTGTTATATGAATAAATGTAACCCTGCTCATCTGCATTACCATTGACAAGAGAATACAGGAATTTCTTGCCGGTATACTTATAGTAAACGGAGATCCCGATCTCTGCCACCGGTATTTTGTACCCTGCCTTGAATGTTGCATCAGGGCTGATCAATCTCTGTGGACTATTCTGCCCCAGGGTCACCTGATACCAGATATAATTGACTCCCGCGCTGAGAGCTAGTCTCTTCCACCTATACTCTGCCAGATGTTCACCCCCAGCTGTCATATAGCTATTGATATTAAAATACTGATAAGTGACAGGAGATGATGATGCATCTGTCAGTATATAATCGATCTTATTGTTGATCTGGTTGAAAAATCCGGTGTTGGACAGTTTGAATACATGATCATTCTTCCAAAACTGTACTGCAAATTCAAGATTCACAGAGTTGCTCTTTTCAGGCTGTAGATTTGGATTCCCATTGAGGTTATGGTTGCTGTCATGAAAAGATAAGAAAAGCTCCTGCAAAGATGGTGCTCGATATCCGATACCATATGAGGCTCTCAGCAAAAAGTATTTTGCAAAATCGTACTTGATATTGATAGACGGAATAAGCGGAGAACTATACCTGGTATTATAGCTGAATCTGGCTCCCGGCTGGATCTGCAACCCAACAATTGGTTTCCAAAGGGCACTGGTGAATACAGCATAGTCGCCCATACTTTGGTCAGTACCTTGTATCAGGGTCTGATGACTGAATTCCTGATCAACATCTATTCCTCCGAGAAAACTTATTTTCTTGTCTCTGGATGTGAGTGTATAGACTGCCCTGGCAATGATATCATGAAAAGAGGATGTATCCTGTGTCTGATCCTGCTGTATATGCTCAGCCAGAGTCACAAGATTTTTCTGATAGATATTTACAAACTGATAATATCCTGTATAAGCTACCAGCAGTTCTATTTTAGAATAATCTCTGATAGGTGCAGTAGCAAACAAAGTGGCCATAGGCCTGAATGAGAGATAATGAACGTCAAAGGCATAATCCGTATTGGCCTGTAGGTTTCCCCTGTCCAGCATCAGTTCCCGCATAAAGGAAAGTGATGCACCGATCTTAAACTTACCGGTATTATAAACATACTTTGCATTAGCATAATACTGTTCCTTAGGAAGCCAGTCTTTATGCCTAGATGTGTCGACCTCAGAATAGCCTGCAAAGAAATTCCTTCCTCCTGAGATAAAAAGTTGTGATTTGCCGATATTCAAACCTCCATTGAGACCGATATTGTACTTGCCCACCGATCCGTAATACGCCTTCAGGTTAATGTCATATTTTTCTTTCTGGCTGGATTTAGTGATCAGGTTTATCACCCCACCCATAGCATCAGTGCCATAGGTGACCGACATGGGCCCCTTGATCACTTCTACTCTCTCGATGTTTGACATATCTATCTGGCTTATGTCCAGAATTCCATTATTACGCCCCACCAGAGGTACCCCATCGACCAGTATCTTGACACCCTCTCCCGATATCCCCTGCAGGCTTATACCACTGCCGAAAACCCGATCCTCAGAGAGGTCTACATCTACAGACCCTTCGAGTGTCTCTCTCAGATTGGTAGCTCCCTTTTCTCTGATATCTTTTTGTGTATAGACCTTCACTTCATAGATCGATTCCTTGGCGCTACCGGGGGTATATTGACCGGTCACGACCACATCATCGATATTTGCAGTAGCTTTCTTTAGAGAATATGTTTTAGACTGAGGCTGCGAGATCGTATCTATCAACGACAGATAACCCAGATAACTGACATGGATCACTACCGGTTCATTGAAGGCAAAGGAACAAGCGCCATTCTTATCGGTGAGCATCGCGTTTCCTTTATCTTTAGATGTCCTGGACAGTGGCATTACCCGCACCACTGCATCAGACATGGGTTTTGCAGCAATGCTATCTGACACAAGTATGCTGACGTTTTTTTGTGCTATAGCACAAAACGGGACTGCCATAAGCAGAAAAATCCCCAATAAACAAAACCATTTAACCTGTGTACAGTTCATAATCGATGCTACAAATGTAGCCCATGAACTGCCGTGGAATGTCATAGAATTGTCAGAAAGCAGTGGCTGTCAATTGACAAGCCGCATGCATGGACGTGACGAACGTCATTGTACCGAAGATTATTAATGCTCTTTGAAACTAAAGGTGATGCTTCCGACTTGCAGGTCTGCGGCGGTGGAATTCTCATCAAAAGTATACTCTAATGCGAGTTGGCGGGCCCTGTTTATCAGACATTCATCAGCGGTCGTAGATCCTGACTGACTGAAATCCGCACTTGTCACCCTTCCCGTTTTACTAACTTTTATCGCCATGACCACCTTACCCCTTGCATCACAATCATAACTGAATTTTGGTTTGGCTTTAATATGCCGCCCCCGGAGACTGACATTTTTATCACCTACCCCATCGAGACCATGTCCCGGCCCATTGCCGACACCTGTCCCCGTCCCGGTTCCTCCACCATGATAATTCTTCGAATTAGGATCGCCATTGGGATCACCCTGATCTCCGGGGCCATGCCCTTCTCCATCGCCTTTTGATTTATTGGGCTTGCCTAATGCTCCCGGAGAAAAGAGAGCATTCTTGTCTACCTGAGGTTTGACGGGCTGAGGGGTGCTGTTGGCTACAGGTTTGATCTGAGGTTTAACGAGAGCATCAGGATTGGGTTTTTCTTTGGGCTTCTTGATGTCCTTCTTTGTCTCTACTACAGGAGCATCTTCCGTGTTTTGAGTCTCCAGATCTTCCTGAGAGGTAGATGGAGTCGGCTGAGATTCGGCAGCTTTTGCTACCTGCTGCACAGTGACCGGCACAGCGGTAAACTGCTGCTGATCGCCGGTTCCGACATCAGAGGTACCATAGTTGACCGTCATTCCGCCCTCATTATCTGCAAAAGGCGGATTGGGTGGTGTGATATAAATAAACAACAGGATCAACAGGATCAATGCATGAACTGCTATGGTCACTATCCATCCTCCCATCCGGTTTTTACTTTCCCTCTGGCTGTTCTCTATTTGAAAGTGCTGTATCAGCATATTATTTGCCTATTTCCCTTTTGCTTAGTGAGACTTATTATGCGCTTGTATTATAAAGATGTACTGCTAATATCATTTCCATAAAAATTCTATTTAGGAACTGCCTTTCTCCACAGCCAGCGAGACATTCAGTTTCAGTTTATTGCTCACAGCCACCAGGTTGACCACATCCTGCCAGTGAGTATCTTTATCTGCTCTTATTATCACGGTCAATTCCTGTCCGGGCTTTATCATTTTACTCAGTTCCGATTCCAGACTTTCGAGCGGCACTTCATTTTTATCTATGAAATATTTCTGGTCGGCATTCACTGACAGCATCAGGTTTCTCTTTGACAGAGATTTCCCGGCATCGGCTTTGGGCAGCTTGATCTTGATGACCTGTGGGGCTATCATGGTAGACATGATGAGGAAGAACAACATCAGAAAGAACATAATGTCGCTGAGCGAGTCTGCTTTCATCTCGCTATTCATCCGCATTCTGCTTTGTCTCCTGAATTTCATTTTACAGATTTTAAACTATCATCTAATGACCAACTTCTATTTACTGCTTGTAGGTTCCTGTATCAAGTCTACAAAGTCGACTGCTGTAGTCTCGATCTGATATGATACACGGTCTATCATGGCACTCAGATAGTGAAACCCTATATGAGCGATGATACCTACCACAAGTCCCGAAGCCGATGTGATCATCTTCTCATACAGACCGCCGGCTATCAACCCGATCGAAATATTATCTGCCAGAGAGATGTTATAGAATATCTTTATCACACCTGAGATCGTACCCACGAAACCAAGCATCGGTGCGATACCGGATATGATACCAAGATAAGCCATATTCTTCTCCAGCTTGTAGATCTCGAGACGTCCTGTATTCTCCACCGCACTCTCTATTTCTTTGATAGGCTTACCGAGGCGCTTGATACCTTTCTCGAGCAGGCGAGCTATAGGCGAATTATTGCTTTTGCATAATGTAAGTGCGGAGTCAGTCTTGCCATCGAGTAGCATGGTGCGGATATTATTCATAAAGCTTGGATCTACCTTAGCAGCCTGACTGATGGTCAGGTACCTCTCA
>CAIXBT010000112.1 GCA_903917755.1 uncultured Bacteroidota bacterium | reverse complement strand
CGGCCAGCATCCGCATCATCTCGCCAAACTCTGCCATATCATCGGGGTGAATGAATTGACTGGCGGTTTTACCATCATTTTCATGAATAGTATAGCCGCCTATCTTTTCTGCGGCGGGGCTTTGATATATGATATTGCCATTACGATCTATCAGCGCTATAGCATCACCGTTATCTTCGATCAGTGCTTTGAAGTACTTTTTGTGATGTTCAGATTTTAGAAAATGCTTCATGAAGAAGATTTATCCCACTAGTTTATTCAGTGTATATACGTTACAAATTTACATTTGTGTTACTCAAACGAATATGACAATTATCATATCTTATAACTTAATTTCATATATTTAAATATAAATAATTCAACATACTATCAAATATGGTATCTAGATATGGTATTCCATCATTGATAATGAAGTATACGATCAGTTTTTAGTATATTTGAAATAATAGCGACCCGATGACAGTAAAAACATCTTTGCTAATTTTCATGCTCACGCTCTCGATCCTGCCATGCATAGTAATGGCTCAGACGGGATCTACCGGGATCGAGTTTGTGGATATATCAGGCGTTCTAAAAAATGTGGATGCGAAATTTGTACTGACGGCAGACAATGGTCGCACATACCGTGTCAACTGTACCGAAAAAGATGGCAGCAAATATCTGAATGAGAAAGTGCAGGTACAGGGAATACTCCTGCAGGGATACGACAACCCTAAATATGGCAATCAAAACCTGCCCATAGAGAAGATAGACCCGAAGGATGTGATATACATTATAACGAGTGTCTCAATAGCATATATTACTAAGTAAATATCCGATTTCAATCATGATGCAATTCATAGGTCAGCATTCCACAGGGATGGTTATATTGTTACTGATCCTCTTTGGGCTGACTGAGATCGCGGGAGGATTTCTGGACAGCCGGAAACGCCGTCTCGATGACTATCTGCTCGAAAATATTTCCGCACTGGTCCTGATCCTTTTTATCAAACCCGGTATCGTGATCGCAGTGGGACTGCTCGGTCTCAAACTATTCCCATCTGCTGCGGGCCTGATGAGCCAAACGAATTTCTGGATAGTGCTGCTGCTATTTCTGATGCTAGACGACCTACTGCAATACTGGTATCACCGTCTGTCACATCAGCAAACTTTTTTCTGGAAACTGCACCGTCCGCAGCATACAGCAGAGGAGATGGGCCTGCTCGTATCCTATCGCAATGCAGCACTCTATTATCTCCTCATGCCCAATATCTGGTGGCTGGCTCTCGTCACTTATTTCGGTGGCGGGCTGGCCGTGGCTGTGGGCCTGGTGCTCAAGCAGATCGTGATAGTCAGTTCGCACAGTCCGACCAAGTGGGACAGACCGCTCTATGACATCAAGGTGCTGCGTCCGCTGGCTTTTGTGGTGGAGCACATACTGATCACGCCGGCATTTCACTACTCACATCATGGCAAGTCGCAGGCCGATGGCATCAGCGATCCCAATGGCAATTTCGGCAATATGTTCTCCATTTGGGACCAGCTATTCGGCACTGCGAAATTCACCGGAAAATATCCCACAGAACTAGGCCTGCCCAACGACCCGCGAGACAACTGGTCATCAAAT
>CAIXBT010000111.1 GCA_903917755.1 uncultured Bacteroidota bacterium | reverse complement strand
GTCAGGGCAGGCGCTAATCCATCAAATCGATAGCCTGTTGTAGTTCTCTTGCTGTTTTCTGGTCACCTGACGCTTTTGCCTTTTCTATTCCTTTGTTATAGAGCTCCAAGGCTTTCCTGACATTACCCGTTTCCTCTTCCATTTTGCCATATTGATAGTAGGTAGCCACATAATCGGGAAATTCGTTAACCAATCGTTCGAAATACCCCCTGCTTTCAGCCTGTTTCTCTGCTGATCTGTACTCTAAAGCCAGCGCAAATATCAGGAAGGGATCATTGGGTTTATCCCGCATCATTGTTAGCAATTGAGCCAATCTTTCCATCTTGTTTTTATCTACCTTTGTTTGACAAAATTTTTACCAACCAATCGTTTGGTATTTGATACTTATTTGGTAGGTTTGACCCGCAATTTAAAAATATATATAAATGAAAATCCTAGTACCGATCAGTAAAGTGCCTGATACAACCTCTAAGATCGCTTTCACTGACAATAACACAAAATTCTCAACTGACAATGTACAGTTTATTATGAACCCTACCGATGAGTGGTATGCGCTGACCCGCGCCCTCGAGCTGAAAGAAAAGATCGGAGGTGAAGTGGTGGCGATCAACGTCGGTCTGGCTGAAAATGAACAGATCATTCGCAAAGCCCTCGCTATCGGCGCAGATTCTGCTGTGAGAGTGGACCTCGACCCAACTGATGCATATCAGGTGGCAGTAGAGATCGCTGAGCACGCAAAGAGCGGCGGCTATGACATCATCATCACTGGTAAGGAAACAATAGATTACAACAGCTACGAAGTAGGTGGCATGATTGCTGAGGCTCTCGGCTGGAACGCAGTAGCGCTGGTGTCTAAGCTGGAAGTAGAAGGCACTAAAGCCCTCGCTACCCGCGATATCGAAGGCGGAACTGAGACTCTTGAAGTACATCTTCCAGTTGTGATCTGTGCTACTAAGGACCTGGCTGCAGCACGTATCCCTAATATGAAGGGTATCATGTCGGCTCGCACCAAACCTCTGGCTGTCGTAGCGCCATCCGGTGCTGCCAAACTGACCAGCATAGCCAGCTATACACTGCCTGAGAAAGAAAAGCAGGTGAAGATGATCAGCCCTGACAATGTCGGTGAACTGGTCCGTCTGCTCCACGAAGAAGCTAAAGTCATCTAAGACAATGGACGAAGGACGGTGCGGGTGTTGATCCGCAATCAAAAACCCCAAATCCGAAATTGAACAAATCAAAATTCATAAATCATAAATCACAAATAAAATGTCTGTATTATCACTCATAGAAGTTTCAGAGGGCAAGATCAAAAAAGCATCTTACGAAGCAGCATACTATGCATCAAAGGTCGCTGAGTCTCTCGGCACCGACGCAGTAGCTGTGGTACTTGGTACATCGTCTTCTGACGAACTCTCTAACCTCGGCAACTACGGCATCAAAAAGGTACTCCATGCCAATGATGCACGTTTCGATACATTCGATTCAAGAGCTCACACTAAGGCCATAGCTGACGCTGCCAATGCATCAGGTGCTGCTGTGGTAGTGCTGTCTTTCGGTCCTAATGGCAAACTGCTCGGACCACGTCTGTCAGTAAGGCTTAAAGCGGGTTATGTGCCGGGAGCTAATGAGCTTCCTGCTTTCACCGGCAATGATCTGCATGTCACGAGAAATGTATTCTCCGGCAAGGCCAAAGCCAGCTATCTGACTTCTACCGAAAAGAAGATCATCGCTGTCAGTCCTAACTCATTGTCTCCGGTCAAGGTGGCCGGAACTGCTACTGTAGAAGCTTTCGCATCTTCAGTCACTGATGCTGATTTTACTACGGTTACTAAATCTGTAGATAAAGTAGTAGGCCAGGTACCACTGACTGAAGCCGACATCGTAGTATCTGCAGGTCGCGGTCTCAAAGGCCCTGAGAACTGGGGTATGATCGAAGAACTGGCTCGCGATCTCGGTGCTGCTACTGCCTGCTCACGTCCGGTATCTGACGTAGACTGGAGACCTCACCATGAGCACGTAGGCCAGACGGGTATCACTATCAAACCAAATCTTTATATCGCTATCGGTATCTCTGGTGCTATCCAGCATCTCGCAGGTGTCAATCAGTCTAAGGTCATAGTCGTGATCAATACCGATCCGGAGGCGCCATTCTTTAAGGCCGCTGACTACGGTATCGTAGGCGATGCATTTCAGGTAGTGCCTGCCCTCATCGCTGAGGTCAAGAAATTCAAATCTGCTGTTCACTGATCAGTTGACAGTTGGCTTAGCTATTCTTCTGCTATTCGTTTCAGACGTGCGCTGATATTTTCGTTTGAAGATTTTCTCCACACCTATAGTGAGGATGACAAGCCACAGGCAGATTTTTCGTATATCACCGGGACACCTGAGCCTGTAGGGCCATATTCATATCGCAAAAGGACCATTATCAATGACATTTCGATGTCACCCGAGGAGATATTTAGCAGTTATAATGATTCTACTAGAAATTACATCAATCATGTCGTGAAAAATGACCTGTGCATCCATGAGTTTGTGGCAGAACCAACCGAATCAGACCTGACACGCCTGCAAGTGTATTCTAACGAATTCGCTGCCAGAATGGGTATCCCCGCAGTGAATATGAACTATCTGAGAGCTTTGAACAAGGCGAAAAGACTGAATATGAGCTACGTTTATGATAAAAACAAAGTCATGCTCATCGGGCACGGATATCGTCTGTCACGCATTCGCCCTGAACTGGCTTATTCCATCGGGACTTTTGAGCCTGATGTCAGCAAAGAACGCATGAAGATGCTATCAAAAGCCAATCGCTACAGTCATTATAAAGATATGCTTCAGTTGAAATCAATGGGCTTTGATTCATATGATTTCGGAGGCCTGTCTGACGGACTCTCTGACAATGAGAAATGGAATCATATCGATGAATTCAAAACTTATTTCGGCGGGTCGGTCAGGGTGTATTATAATTCGATCCTGTACAATACGATCAAGAGCAAAACATATCTTAAACTCAGAGGTGCTCCCGCACTATAAAGTATTCGGCTCAAATAGTTACTTTCGTACCCCGTTTTTTAAAGAACTCCATATTCAAATGAGCATATCCGTCAAAGAAGCCGTCAGCAAGATCGAGCTTCATTATTTTTTCGCAGACACATCGCACAGCATGAATGCCCTGATACGCAATAAATGCGAGATCAATCTATTGGGCATTCTCAAAGAGATATCTGCTGTGCTCGGCTCGCGTGTGCAGATAGAGAGCGAAGCCTACCGCGAAGGTGGCCTCACAGAGCGCTTTGTGCTGCGTAGCAAGAGTGAGTTTATGCGGAGCCTCGCTGCAGCTGTGTTTCACTATGTGCTGCCGCTGGAGGTAGATATCGAGAAGGTGGTGAACGAGGAAAACAAAGAAGAAACCAAAAAAAGTACGGAGAAGCTGCGCAAAGAGATCAAGTATTACGAAAAGGATGGTGAGAATGCCATCGATATGGATAATGCAGCCATGCTTTTCGGAAATAACCTTAAGATCATCAAGTTGAAATCGAACTTCTACCGGCAGATCACAAACTGCGAGAAGGTGACCAAACTGAGTGTGCAGCAGCTAAAGAACGATGACAGCCTCTCGGGCAAACCGAACACCATCAGCCGAAAGAAGTTCGGTACCTATATGCTGGTGGCAGATACGCTGAAGCCCGAGACCGATGAGGCAGCAGTGATCGAGATCATATCGCCGGTGCTGAAGGTCGGCAACTATAAATGGAAAGGTATCTATCTGGGCAGCGGCAAGACCATCAACTTCTCTATGAAAGATGATGATTTTAAGAATGAGGTGATCAATCAGGGTGCCCTGTTCAAGAATGGTACGCGCATAGAGTGCACGCTGGAGAGCACGCGGAAGATGAGCGAATTCGGAGAGGTGACAGTGACAGGATATACCGTACACCTCGTCACCAAAAAGCTGGACGATGCAGCCTCTGTCGATATCCCTCACGCCAAACCCGTCAAAAAGAAAAAGGAAGTAGAAATACAGCAGCTAGACCTCTTCGGTAGTTTGTTTGGGTAGTGAAGTCATAGTTGTTTGTGACGTTTCTTTAGTTTTTGATGACTTTTTTGATTTGCACTTGATCACCAGTACGGAAAGTCAGAAAATAAACCCCTGAGGCGTATTTTGATATATCCATTATCTGTTTATCTGACATTTCAGTCTGATCTAGTACTCTTCCATCCATACTGCTGATGGTCAAAGTCGTTTTGCCCGCTGTCTCAATGGTCATTAGAGCGGTCACGGGGTTAGGGTATACTTTTATGTCTGTATTAGCTGTGATCTCGGGCAGGCCGGTGAAACTACCGGGCAGGCTGAGCCTGAATGCAAAAGAACCTAATGTAGCGTTATTGACCCCATATCCTGCTATATACTTACCATCTGGCGATATACAGGTGGCCGCATTGATCTGATGGGGGCTGATAGAATCTCTAAGCACATTGATGACGAATGAGTCCAGCTCCATCATGCCGAGTGAGCGGGTCCAGATATATGGAACGGTAGGGTTGCCAAAATTTATGGGCTGCGGGTCGAACCAACCTACCACGATAGATGCATTTTCACTCATGCCACCTACATAGCCGGTTCCTAAATTGGGCAGGGTACCCAGGTTGATCAGGCCTGAGTCTCGGCTCCATATCCAGGGATTGTTATTGTTGTTATAGTCTCCGTTTCCGCCTATCCATTTGCCGTCTTTCGATATCGCAGTACATTCGCCTAACTGGTTGCTGTCCACATAGGGGCTTACCGTAGTATCTTTCACCAGGAATTGATTCGGGAAATAGCCACCGGCAGGGTTCTTTCTCCACACGGCAGATTTCCACGGGCCGTTGAAGTCCTGCCAGCCTACTACCACGCTTCCGTCATAACTTACTGCATTGGCGCGTGTGCTTCTTCCTATAGAGTCATATATACTACCCAGATCATAGATACCATGCTGCTGGGTCCATGCCACAGCATGCGCATAAAGCCGTCCGCCGGTAGTATCTGCCCATGAGAGGCCCACTACGGTAGTGCCATCGCCTGATATGGAATATCCGCCGCTCAGATCGGTACCTGAGGGATAGCCCAGACTGCCTAACTGTGTCCATATGCCGGTAGTGCGGTCATACCTTGACATCTCGGTATTGCCATTTGTATCCAGGCTCGTACCGCTCAGGTATCTCCCGTCATAAGAGAAACGGGACTGCCCGCCCGGACCATTGCCGGGAGCGGTACCACCGATGATGACCGTAGACGCTGAGTCCGGCAGCCATATACTCCAGGGCCCGGATTGCGCCAGGTACCCGGCTACTTTACCTTGATTTGATAACCCTGTGGGAGAAAAGCCTGTCTCTTCCACTATAAACTGTGCGGAGGCCATATCTGCAGAAAGGAGAAGTGCCAGCAGTATGTAAAGTAATTGTTGCTTCATCATTATATATTTATTGACTATAATACGATTATTAATTGACATTTGATAATATCAACGGCTGATGTCACGCAGCTGTTCGGGATTTGTAATCCCGAATTTCACCTTGATCAGCATTTGTAATGCGGATTGTAAATCCTATCGAAGATACCTTTCGGATTACAAATCCGAAAGGCAGAAGAACTGGGTTAGTAATCAAATAGCAATTTACCTCATTAGGGTTAAGCCACCCTCTTTAGATAAAATTACCGGATTATTATCTGTATCAGTGGTTGAAATAGTAAGATGATACATATACATGCCTTCAGGTTGTGGCGTTGAATTATAATTGCCATCCCAAGGCCGAGGTAAATCGTGCACCAATTGCCCCCATCGGTTATAAATTTTGAAATCTAAAACTGTGACTCCGCCAGTTACCAAAGGATAAAACAAATCGTTTTTCCCGTCACCATTTGGCGTAAAGGCATCAGGCATTGCAAATTTTTGGTCACTTTCGATTGGTATAATGCTGTTAGGTTTAGTGGGTTTGCATGGTGGGTTGTAATAGAGTGATGCCGCACCGGAAATAAATATAGTTCCATTGTTAGGGATAACATCTGTACACCAAGGGGTAGTGGACCCGGTTTGCGGGTAAACACGGCAAATATTGGTATTTGAGTAAA
Source organism: uncultured Bacteroidota bacterium (assembly GCA_903917755.1). Lineage (GTDB taxonomy): Bacteria > Bacteroidota > Bacteroidia > Chitinophagales > LD1 > UBA1941. The sequence goes on along the minus strand of CAIXBT010000111.1, from coordinate 1,318 downwards.
GAAACATATAAGGTTCACATTGATTTGTATCGACCACATTGGTGCTCAAACCATAGTTCGCACCAAGTTCCGTGCAGTTGGCAGATCCTATCAGAGTATCATTTGGAGGGTTTAATGTAACCAGATGTAATTTATCACTTTGATCATTATAATAAAGATTGCCCTGATAATATGTAAGGTCGCCGGCAGGAAATTCGTTGACGGTTTGAATATACCTGAGCGAAGCATTTAATGTATCTATATAGCATAGGCTGGCACCGGCATGTAACGTATCGCCGGTAATAGTGAGGAGATTGCCCACACTATCGCATACCAGAGCATCAGCTCCACTTCCAAATTGCGGCAGACTTCCTAACCGGGTAACTATATGCGTAGTGAGATCTAAAGAGAAGATATGATTGTTTGGGGTGGTGGTATCGAAGGTGATAAAATATAATTTACCGCTGGGAGAAAGGGCAATGTCATCTATAGTGTGATAAGGGTTGTTATTGGGGTTTAAGTTGGCGATACTGTCACTGGTGCAATTACTCAGATCGACTTTGTAGATTATCCCTCCCAGAGTTGAAATATAGCAATAGTGGGTGGCTTGAGCTTGTATCATATTACCTATACCCCACAGTATAAGGATAGTAAAAATAATAATGCGTGAGATCCGTTTTTGTTCAAAGTTCATCTTGTATAGGTTTTCGAGTTTAGCAACAATAGTAATGACGCATATAAATAAATCATAGTTGCATGTTCAAAAAAATGTGACACAGGCCCTATTTGGCGCGAGTGTTTTCCACTTGCCCCCTATATAGCACGGATGAAAAACATTCGCGCTAAATAACAATATTTAATCCGTTTCATCCCTGATATCCGTGTGCATGGTATTACCCACCCCTTGCATTATTCACTGAAATTTGCTATATTTGTATAGCGTAATTCATTAAAGCAAAATGTATATTCATTATGCATATTATTCTTTAAAATAACATATATATATGTGATTGTACCTGTCTTTCAGTTCTTTATCTTTTCGAGAAAAAAGAGCCCAATAGTGGTAAATTAGGATTGTTTATATGTATAAGTGAAAATTTCAACACGGCTATTTTGGGCAGATTTAATCCACCTGCCACTTAAAATTAAAGGGAATCAACAGCCTTCGGTGGCTCTACATAGTGCAGCAGATAGAGATAGAATATATCAAACAGCGCACAGGACACATAGAGCGATGTCAGGAAGTAATTGTCCGGGTACTTGGTCTGAAACATGATGCTGATGATGCCCGTACCGAGAAACTTGGTCCAGCCTGTCAGTTTGCGGTTGCCCTCATAGC
>CAIXBT010000110.1 GCA_903917755.1 uncultured Bacteroidota bacterium | reverse complement strand
GCCATCACCGCAAAAAAGATAGCAGTAGAAGTGAGCGGAGCAAACTACGACAGCGTGCCGGAAGCGATCCGTACATCAGCCGATCATCCAAACATGCAAATGTCCGTATCCAATCTCACCAATGGCCCACTGTCTCTAGATCTGGAGCCGGGATATATGCTCGAATCTGCAGAACCGGGATATCAGGCTATGCTGGTCACCCAATCTATAGCCCTGAATCTAAGACCGCATGAGAGACAACTCAGCTTCATGCATGCCATGTGCACACAGCTGCACAATAGCGGCCCTAACTCATCCCTTCACTATCATGTGGCAGATAAGGCCAAGCCCGCATTGCTTCAGGTAGCACAGTTTATTGCATCGAGAAACTATCTGGGCTATGCCGCTCAGGATGCTGTATGGAGTATATCTGATGATATGCCTATCCCCTCTATCGGAGACGATAAAAACCCGATAGATAATGAACTGCAACAATTGGTTGCCAATATCAAAGGCGTAGATCTAAAAAAGATAAAAGACGAGTATAAAAAGAATGCAAAGGCGGCAATTGCTGAATTCATAGGCAGCAAAGTGGATCGCAATATACCATTCGAGGTCAAAGACAGTGCTAAGGTAGCCGTCGGATATTATGACATAGGTGGTGAGCAGATCAAACCGATAGTCAAAGAGACACTCATGAAAGACGGCAAACATAGTGTGCGCTATGACCCATATCCTGTGGCCCTCGTAGGTCGCCGCTATTCTGTCAAAATGTATAAAGACGGTTCTTTGTACAGGGAGTATTATTTCAGGCAGTAGTCGGGTTCAAATTTGATTCTCACTATCCGAACTGTAATTCCCTGCTTACTTTAGCTGTACATTCTCATTGTACTTTGTTATGAAGTTGTCCACTTTGGCATCATTGATAATGCAGTTTTCCAACACGTGGTTATCCATCAGGCGTTTGATAAGCATTTTAGCGTTTACGTAAATAAACTGCTGTGTGTAAAGTGATTTGTTGGCAGCTACAAAAATGATGGTGTTATACCGTCTGCCGAATCTATCATCTGCATATTTCAAATACACAAGGTCGTTTCCTGTCAGATCAGAAATACTGACATTGTTAAGGTCTTTCTTATCGATCTTCAGGCATTCCTTGCCATCTATCGAAACGATATTTTTCTTTACTTCTATTTCCTGGGCCCATGTATAGTGGCCGGCTACAAGCATCCATAAGATAAGTGCTAATTTGTTCATTTTTTGTATTTGAAGGCAATTATAAGATTAATCATTGACTTTCAAACACTTCTTACATCAAGTATGTTACACTTGCGGTATCATCTTTCTCATAGCCCATGAGTGGATAGCGCTGCTTTTGACCACCATCTCATTCATCAATGTAAAGCCGAGCTTTTGGTAGATGGTCACGTTGATCGGGTCTTCGGTTTTCAACCAGCATTCTTTAAGTCCCAGTTGGCGCATCTCATTCATACATTGATCTATAAGTAATCTACTGTAACCCAGTCCCCGGGCTTGCATCGATACGCCTACACACCAGATATAACCCATATCCGGGCCCGCATTCTTTTTTACCCAGCCCTCGCTTTCGCCATCGTGGTTCATCAGGCGCAGCGTAGCTTTAGGGCCGAGCTGAAACGGAATAACTGCCATACCGCTACGGATTTCTTTGGCCAGTGTGAGTGTAAAGTTTTTGCCCGGCAGCCATATAGCAGCCCCGAGTTCATTAGGCATGGTCAGCACCCCGCCATACATATCAGCTGCCGACACGCAACTCTTATATAGCTTGTGCAGCAGCAGCGTGCGCTCCGGCTCAGTGCGCCCCTCAAATGCATGGATCATGAGAGGATAATGCAAAAAAGTATCTGCTAATACTCGTGCTGCTATCTGATTTTTTGTTTCTGCCATAGGGCAATTTAATACTAAGGAATGAAATTTCATCAATCATTTAATCCCTTCCCTTCGAGAATTTGCTGCATACTTTTTTCGACCCTTGACTCTCTGGTTTTAGATTGTTTAGGTGCGGAAAAATAAAAAAGGTATGCTCTCTGCCGGCCCGGTGTCAATGCTTTAAAGGCCTTTGTCAATGCCGGAAACTCATCTAATTTGCTTTGAAATTCTTCGGGAATGGCGTATTCAGATGTCTTTTTCAAAGTCACTTTCAGGCCTGCCTTTTCCACTTCTATAGCTTCATAAATGTAGGCTTTCAGTGTGCGCTCCATCTTCTCTATTTCCCGGGCAGAGGTGAAACGGATCTGGCGCGAGGACTGCACATTCTCTGTCTGCCGTATCAGGATACCTCTGTCATCATTGATCAGGGCTCCTTTGAAAAACAGAAGCGCACAGTATTCTTTGAATGAATGGATCAAAACGACATTAGCTTTTTGTAGCGTGTAGCATGGACAGCCCCGCTTCAACTCTTCGTTCAGCCCCCCGCAGTCCAGCACGATCATTCTCAACTTCTCGACCTCTTCCTGCCACTTCCCGGCTTTGCTGAAGAACCAATCGACCTTAGGATTCATGCTACTCTTTGTCATGGTCTGTCATTTATATTTGCTGTTATATTCAAGCGGTTTCATCTCAGTATTTGCCCGAAAAATTTTTCGATAAAGGCTTCCCTCCATCTCTAAGTATATATGCTCCGGCAAATTTGGATGGCTGTATATCTCACTCATGCTGTTATTTTCGCCATTCTTATCGAAAAGCAATGCAAAGATACAGTCCCCTGATGACACGAGCAAGGGTCCGGGTTATCAGGCTCCATTATCGCGTGTTTTTCTGATATCAGTGCGAGTGGAAAACACTCAGTATATTTGGCATTGAAATTACCAATCAATTAGCATTAACAAACATTGAAAAATATGAATACTTTACCTAAAATAATTGATAAAGTCACCCTTAATACTAATTTAGAACTCACTATATCAAAATCCGGTTTCAAAATCTCTGATATATGCTTTAAACTTTTTACGAACGGAGGATGTTCTTTAAATCTGGGGTATCCGAAAAATCAACCAACTGATCATTCTACTGCCGTCAAAATATCTCTTCTTCCATTTACCGGTACAGCAGGTTTTTATCTTGCTTCTAAGCCCAAAGAAGAAAGGCAATCCAACGAAGAATAGACCCCTTAATGTTACATTATCCGACCACGGGTACTAAGCCATGACTGAGCATTGCCGCTTTCAGTTTTGCCATATCCGGTGGGCCTCCGGCATTTAGTATGGCCGCAATATCATAAAAATAATCCGGCCCCATCAGTCCCGGATTTATATAGCATATAAACTCGATCGCTTCATTAGTTTTATTGGCAAAGGCATGTACAGTGCCACGGGGAATAAACAGTGAATCGCCCGGATTGAGTTCGATAGTTTTGCCATCGACGGTGTATGTAGCAGTACCTTTCAGGCCATATACAGTCTCATCAAATTTTTCGTGGTAGTGCGCTGCGGCAATTTTTGCGCCCGCACTGATCACGCATTTGAACATGGTGATTTGATTGCCTGTGTCATTTGCATCCAGACAGAAGTGCACCTCCATTCCGGCGAATTTGATAACGTCCTTGTTCTTCATGATTAATTGTTTTTATGATGGAAAATTTAATGAGGCAAAGTAAAGGTGTTTCGAAACATCATTCATTGATCCTGATCAAGAAATCAGATCTGCGTATTTCTTTTTCTTATCCTGCTCAGCGTCTCAGGTGTCACACCTATATAAGCCGCTATATGGTACTGCGGCAGACGCTGCAGTAAATGAGGCTTCTCGCTTATAAGCCGCCTGTATTTTTCATCCGGTGTTTCATTATGTGCCTTACCTACTTCTTCTTTTAGTTTCGCCATCAGGCGCTGGTGGTTTTTGATATGGTAAAGTGTAAATGCAGGAATAGTCGTAATAGCAGTTTCCCAATCCTTTAGATTTATAAACAGTACATCAGTTTCTTCCAATGCCTGAAGATTCAGATTAGTGGGAGTACTATGTACGAAGCTCATCAACTCACCGCAGAACGAGCCCTCCTCTGCAAAATAGATAGTACGCTCTATGCCTTCGGGGCTAATATAATATTGCCGTATGCAGCCTTTCATCACAAAGTATGTATGCCTTACTATATCTCCAGCTTTAAAGATGACCTCATTCTTCTTAAAGCTCTTTTCCCCGAAAAAAGTCAGAAGCTTCGGAAACTCCTCTGCCGGGAATCCATATCTTGATTGTAGCTCTTTCAAAAGCGAGTGCTGATCCATCCTTATGGTTTATCTACAAATGTAAAAATAATCAACTCTGAATCCGTGGCGCATCGCTACAAGCATTTGCTATGCACAAAAAAAGCCCCGCCGGTTGTGCGGAGCTTTGTTATAAATTGAGAGTATGGGTTTATTTAGCTTTAAGGTATGTAACACTTTATACTACTTACATGAGGAAGAAGTTAAGCAAATCCATTTCCAGGGTTTTACCGTTTTTGCCTATCACTTTCAGATATACCAACCCGAATTTGTGATTGACACGGAAAAAGACCTTACTGATCACCGGATCATCTGCCGGAGCTTCATATTCTACCAAACTTGTTTTAATAAGCAGCATTCCATATCCCCAGTCATCATTACCTGTCTTTTCGGTGACTTTTGCTGTTAGGACATTGCCATTAGTGCGTTTCACTGTATAATTAGTACCAACACCATCAGCATACCCTACAGTCCAGGGCTGTCCATCCACAAAGTAGTTTTGCATACCATCAGAAGTGATCTTTATAGTGAATTGCACATTTAATAGACCCTGTGGAGAAATGCTCCAAACTACATTTTTAGGATTGTAATAACTGATAGCCTGTGGTAGTAGCGTGGCTATAGTAGTAAGAGCTGAATCAGAATAGGTAGTAAGGTCTATACTGGTGCCATAGGTGACCATCCCATTGTTATTGCTGATGACGGTGACGATACCCGAACCCGGCTGACTTACTCCATTTATCGTGAGATAAGTAGTCGTCTGGCTGTTCACCTGTGTCATTGGGATATTAGTATCACCCGTCAGTACATTGGGGTCAGTGGCTTTAGTACAGGAATCGATCCCAACTAAAAGAACAAGAATAAGCGATAATATCGCCAGTTTCTTTATAAGAGTTATCCTTTTCATAATTGTATAATTTAGTGATACAAAGATGTACCGGAGCTCAACGATCCTTTATGACCCGCATCAACTTTGTTTGTGATTGTGGTAGCTCACTGTTCGGGTTTTGCCCTCACTCCTATTGCTCTACATCAGCAAAAATGTTATTGCTTGTTTATGCTATCAGATAGTTATAGATACGAGCTAAAATTTCGCAGGTTTAGATTGTGCGGTGATTATAAGATAACGAACACCATTAGCATTTCGGATAATTTCAAACCGGCCGCGAGGCATAAACCACGAACAAAGCCATCAGCAAGAACATCGAATTGATCATGGCGTGCTGGAATTCCTTGCGCCTGATGTGAACGTATATGGAACCTGTCATTATCAGGGCGATGCTGGCCGCAGCTATAGAAGTAAGGTAGTATCCATGTCCTAATAATCTGGGGACTATGACCGCGAGCCCGCTGATAAGTTCTACCGCAGCTATTATTTTGATTGTGCGCGGATCAAAATCTTCGGCCCAGGTACCACCGCTGGCTATCACCTTCTCTCTGCTTTGAAAAAGTTTAAAACTGCCCGTGATCACAAAGATCAAACCCAGCAAACCCTGTACGATCCAAAGCGCTATAGCCATAGTGTTTTATTTTAATGGTAAGGTAAGAATATTCTGCTTTAAAAAGCTGCCTCATCTATAGACAGCGTTTGTTTATTCTACCGAGTGCGGGTATCTTCAGACTACAGAAAACGGGGATATTAGGTTACCTGTTCATCATCGCCGATTGCAATAACCTAGCCGAATTTTCAAGTTCCTCCTTCCTGCCAGTCCCAAGATCTCGGTCGCAATCCAGAAAACGGAAGCTTATTTTTTCGAGTTCAGCATCTGAAAATAGTGATGCAGCTGCCTGAAACACTTCTTCATTTTCTACAGCTATATGATCGAACAAAGCTTCCGCATATTGCTCCAACTGATGCTGTGCTGCCTCATATTTTTTCTCTGCCCCTTTGCCATCCATGCTGATTTTTATGCCGTGTTCGAG
>CAIXBT010000109.1 GCA_903917755.1 uncultured Bacteroidota bacterium | reverse complement strand
CTGAAATTGTAGAAAATCAATTATTAACCGACCGTATGCGATGCCCACTTTGCAGTAATATGTTCCGAAACTCGATCATATTTCCATTAAACACATTCGCATCCACTTCCTGATCATATCCGAACAGCATCGTCTTGTCATTATGCTGCCAAAATAGCCAGTTGATCTCCTGAGAGATATTTAGCTCATCCTGATAGAAATGCGCTACCCAGAAGTAGTGATCCGGGAAATCGTCAGAGAGATAATCTTCTATAAAACTGATATTTGAATAGATGATCGGTTTGATCCCATATTTCAGTTCAAGGAGATTTGCCATGGTTTTCACACCAGCTACTATTTCCTGTTTTGACTTACCTCTGGTTTCTTCTATGTCTATCACCGGCGGCAGATCACCAGTCTTTAGCGTTACAGAAGATATGAAGTTTTCAGCTTGTTTTCCGGCATCCTTATCCGGAAGAAAATAGTGGTATGCTCCGCAGAAAATATGATGGTCATGAGCATCTTCCCAGTTGTCATCGAAGCTGCGATCTTCTTTCCAGGTCCCTTCGGTAGCTTTGATAAAAGCGAATGTAAAATTGATAGTATCGCCATCTTTGGATACCGTTTTTAGTTTGCCCCAGTTTATGTCTTCCTGATAGCGCGATACGTCTATACCATGAATATTGTATCCATCAGGAAAGGGGACGGATTCGAATGCATTGCTGGGTCTATGATGGTTGCGTTTGTATAACCGGTATGCCTTATAATAGTATCGGGTGATCTGTTTATGATGATAGAATACAGTATAAATCACTGCCACAAAAAGTAGTGATGCCGCGATCGCTTTCCACCATTTCATTTTTTTCTTAGCCATCCGATATAAACATAAAGGATATTTGGGTTTGAATGGTTTATTATTTTTCTGAAATTTTAAGAAATGAATAATTATAAAGTGTTAACTTTGGTAATGTAAATGAGAAAGTCGGTTGCCATATTATTACTGGTCCTTTATATCGTCTCATCCTCGGGTGTGGCTATTAAGGCACACTACTGCTGTGGCAAACTCAAATCCATCAATTTAGTTCTCGACTCATCTTCTGATAGGACCTGCTCAAATACCAAGAAAGTTTCCAAAGATTGCTGCAGGGATAAGGTGGCCACAAGTCATGTTTCTGTTGATCAGAAAGTATCCATTACTTCCGGCCATTCTTTCAAAGATGTACTGAATTGTGTGACCATTTTGTCTCATGGCTTTTTTCAGGCTTATGATGATGCTGACACTACTTCGGTCTGCACCTCACCACCCACTGCACAACGGGACATATACCTTTCCATCAGGGTCCTGAGGGTCTAAAATCCATCGGTTCATTTCTTATCTAATCTCATCCTCGGGGATGATGAATATCATACGCCATGTGCGTACCAATTCTTTAATTTATAACATCAATCAATATGAAAAAGCAAATCAAAATAATAGCCATGTTAGTTCTGTCAATATTGTTTATCAATACTGCCTTCGCAGGTACAGCAGAGATCAAAAAAGAGACATTCAAAGTATCTGGAAACTGTGAAATGTGTAAGAAGAAAATAGAGGGTAGTCTCAAGGTAGACGGAGTGGAAGCCGCTCAGTGGAATCCCGATACCAAAGTGATGAAAGTGAAGTATGACTCCGGCAAGATCACGATTGAAAAAATACATCAGCTGATAGCTGCATCTGGCTATGATACAGATAAAGTCAAAGCGACCGATTCCTCATATTACGGACTGGCCAAATGCTGCCAGTATGATAGAAGTAACAAATAACAATGAAAACCTTTTTGGGATGGGTGCTGTGCAGTACTATAGTATTCACAGCTGCCGCTCAAAGGTCTGCTCTCGACACCACACAGCATCTCAATGATGTGGAGGTAGTACGCAAACAAGCTACAAAACTGGAAATGACTCCTCGTAATGTGGAGGTCATAAACTCAGGAGCATTGGTCAAAGATGCCTGTTGCAATCTGAGCGAAAGTTTTGTAAATTCTGCTTCTGTAGATGTCAACTATGCTGATGCAGTGAGTGGTGCCAAAGAGATCAGACTATTGGGTTTAGACGGAGCATATTCTCAGATCATGATAGAGAATATTCCTGCTATCAGAGGCTTGGTCAATACCTTCGGCCTGAACTATATTCCTGGTCCCTGGATGAACAGCATTCAGGTAAACAAAGGTGCAGGCAGCGTGGTCAATGGGTTTGAATCTGTGACAGGGCAGATCAATATTGAGATGAAAAAACCTCAGGCTGCCGAACGTTTTTATGCTAATCTTTTCGTCAATCAGGACCTCAGGACAGAGGCGAATATCTATACGGCGCAGAAGCTGAAAAATGAGAAGTGGAGTACGGCGCTCTTCACACACGGGCAGATCAACTGGCTGCGCATGGATCAGAATCATGATGGCTTCATGGACAATCCGCTGGTGAAAGAAGGCAACATCATGAACCGGTGGACCTATCAGAGCGGTAAGGGATTTACCTTCATTTCTGCCATTGATCTGCTGGCTGAAGATAGGAGAGGTGGTCAGATTCTATATGATTTTGATAAGGATAGATCAGCACAGCCCTACTGGGGCATGAGGCTCAGCACGGTGCATGCAGATGCATACGTCAAGACAGGGTTTACTCTAGATGAGACATCCAGCATCGGAGTGCAGTACAAGTATTATTATCACGACCAGACTGGCTTTATAGGCAGTCGCGATTATGATGCTGCAGAGCATTTCGGATATGTCAATTTCATCTATCAAAAGGCTTATTTCACACCTGATGATATCATCAAGGTGGGTGCTTCCTTTCAGGCTGATCAGACACGTGAGCGACTGGATACATTCTCGTATCATCGCACGGAGTTGATCCCCGGCGCCTTTGCTGAGGCTACCTATTCCTTTCGGAAAAAACTCTCGCTGATAGGTGGGCTGCGAGTAGATCAGCATAATCTATATGGCCCATTTGTATCGCCGAGGTTCAATCTGAAATGGAATATTCTCTATGCACTAAGCCTTCGACTATCGGCCGGTCGTGGCTATCATGTGCCGGTAGTTTTCGCAGAGAATTATGGCTTGCTGGCAAATAACCGAGACATCTCTTTGCAAAAAAATATCATGCCGGAACATGCATGGAACTATGGCGCGAATATCAGCTATAAATTCTTTCTCGACTTTCGGGAAGGCCTGATAAGTGTGGATCTCTATCGTACAGATTTTGAAAATCAACTGATAGCAGATATGGAAAATACCCGTGAGCTGAGATTCTATAATCTATCAGGCAGATCATACAGCAACTCTGCCCAGGCGGAGATACAATACGAAGTGGCAAAAGGTTTTGATGTGAAACTGGCATATAAATTTGATGATGTAAAGACGACCTATGATGGTGTATTAAAGCAGGTGCCGCTGCATCCACGCAATAAAGGTCTTGCATCATTGGAATATGTCACAAAGGATCACAAATGGAGGTTCAATACATCGCTCACATGGTACGGCAAAGCAAGGATACCAAGCACTGCGATGAATGATATAGCCAATCAGCGTCCGGCCATGTCGAAAGATTATTTTCTGCTCAATGCACAGATCACTTATACTATTAAGAAGAAATGGGATATTTATATCGGTGCGGAGAATATAGCCAATCAAACTCAAGCCAATGCGATCATCGCTAATGATGCACCTTTTAATAAACAGTTTGATGCCTCATTGATATGGGGGCCTATACGGGGTGCAATGGTGTTTGCGGGATTTAGAGTGAGTATCAAATAGAGTTTGTTTGATCTTCTTTTGGAGCTGTGATCTTCGGTCCTATTATAATCACAAATTCTCCTTTGGGTTCTTTGATACTAAAGTGTTTTAGTAGCTCTGGGGCGGTACCTCTCACTGTTTCTTCAAAGAATTTAGAGATCTCGCGAGAGATGGAGATCTGTCTTTCTGTACCGATGAACTGTTCTATCTGTTCCAGTGTTTTTATGACCCGATAAGGAGACTCATAGAGTATGATCGGACGCTCTTCCAGAGCATATTTTTTGAACAAGGTTTCACGCCCTTTTTTGTGTGGCAGGAAACCTTCAAAAACGAAACTCGATGTGTCAAAGCCGGAATTGACCAGCGCTGGCACGAAGGCGGTGGCACCGGGTAGGCATTGCACCTTGATATTAGCCTCTATACAGGCCTCTACCAGTATGAAACCAGGGTCAGAGATACATGGAGTGCCGCAATCAGATACGAGGGCGATATCCATGCCGGATGCAAGCTGGTTAATGATCGGTTCACATGACTTACGCTCATTAAATTTATGATAAGCCTGAAGATGATTGCTGATCTGATAGTGATCGAGTAGTTTCTTGGTCTGACGGGTATCTTCAGCCAGTATCAGCTTTACTTCTTTCAATATCCGCACCGCCCGCAGGGTGATATCTTCTAGATTGCCGACGGGTGTTGGAATAATGTAAAGCATAAAGAGTGAATTACGAATAGAGAATAGTGAATAATGAAATACTAGGCGCTCTTTGAATTTAGTTTAGCAGTTTTGATACTTGCAATCAATAGTTTCAATAACTCTTCTATGTCTGATTTTATTGAATCAAAAGATTTGGTTGTTAAATATTTCGTTTCATGAAGTAAGATGAGCCAATAAAGCGTTTCATTAGCTTCTTTCAAAGCTATACTCAATTTATTAATAAAATCTGCCTTCGACTGGCCGTATTCAGCTTCCCTCACTAAGGCACCTATTGCAGTTCCGGACCTTATTGTTTTCACAAAGATGCTTATATAGCTTAACAATCCTTATAGCAAATGCCAAGGATTTAACCTTGAGTATTGAATTTTCATTGTTCACTATTCTCTATTCACTAAGCTTCGTGTATTTGGTAGTGAAAGCCTTCCATGATGGCATTAGCGAGCAGTTTTTTGCAAGCTTCTTCCACATGTGCGGCAGCTTCTTCTTTTGACTTTGCTTTTATCTTGATAGTGATGTGCCTCCCTATCCTCACATCTTCCACATCTTCGAAGTGTAGTTTCTGGAGGCTGGCGGCTACAGCTTTGCCTTGCGGGTCGAGAAGTTCTTTGTGAGGCATGATATCTATTTCTGCTCTGAAGTGGGCCATGATCTGATTTTATTTTAGTGACAAATTTATGATTTACTGCCGGATGTTGCTTTTGGTTTTAAGGACATTAGAACCAGTGAGCTCAAAATGTATAAAACCACCGCCAGCGATATGCCTGCAAATTTAAGACCTGCCAGCAAAATCAGGGAGACAATTATAAACATATACCTGACCTCATTTCCGGCCCATCCGAAACTTTTGAATTTAAAAGAAAACATGGGGATCTCTGCGATAAGCAAATATGAGAGAATACCTATCAGCCCGAATAGCACCAGCGGATTGAGTATCACATGGGTGAGGTTGAAATCGTTTCTTAGAAATACGAAAAGCAAGCCCATGATGAAAATTGTATTGGCCGGTGTGGCGAGCCCGATGAAACCTTCTGTCTGGCGCTCGTCCAGATTGAATTTAGCCAGCCTCAGGGCAGAGAATAGTGCGATCAAAAAGGCAGGGCTGCTGTATATCATGATCTGCCATTCGCTTTCGTGAGTACTCACAGATTTGAAATAGAAAGTAAGCAGTGCATACATCACCGTGGCCGGCACTACACCGAAGCTCACCACATCTGCCAGCGAGTCGAGCTCCTTGCCTATGCCTGATATGGTCGATTTGGTATATCGCGCTGCCATGCCGTCAAAGTAATCTGCCACCAGCGATACCAAAGTCAGATAGGGTACATATTGCAGTCCTTCAGATAGTGTCCCCACCTGATATCCTGGTGAAAATATTAGTACCAGTGCCGCACATCCTGCAAAGAGATTGATGAGCGTAAGTATATTAGCTAGATTAAAAAGTTTCATTGAGCAATGTTAAGACGCGATTCAATATTATCCATTCACTATTTGCTGTTCATCAGCTCCTCTATCTCTTCTGCCTCTATCGGTACATTGGCCATGAGATCAGTCGGTTTTCCTTTAGTGATGAGGATATTATTCTCGATGCGGATGCCAATCTTTTCTTCTCTGATGTATATGCCCGGTTCGCAGGTCAGCACAGCTCCGGCCTTTAATTTGCCATAGCGGTTGCCTATGTCATGCACATCTATTCCGAGAAAGTGTGAGGTGCCATGCGGGAAATATTTCTTGTACAAAGGATTTTTTTCATCCTGTTTTTTCACAGCAGTTTTATCCAGCAGTTTCAATTTGATCAGCTCAGATTCCATTATTTTTCCGACCTCTTTATTGAGATCGGAGAGTATCATTCCCTCTTTCATCATACTGCGTGCTTCTCTCATCACTTTTAAGACGGTATTGTAAACATCCTTCTGGCGGGCAGTATACTTACCACTCACCGGTATGGTTCTGGTCAGGTCGGCATTGTAATTAGCATATTCAGCCGCACAATCTAGCAGTATCAGATCACCCTTTTTGCATTGCTGGTCATTGGCTATATAGTGCAGTACACAGGCGTTTTCTCCTGTGGCGATGATGGGCTCATAGGCATGTCCTGTAGCGCGATTGCGAATGTATTCGTGGATCAGTTCTGCTTCGATCTCATGCTCCCATACGCCGGGTTTGACGAATTTCAAAAGCCTTCTGAATCCTTTCTCGGTGATGTCTATGGCTTTCTGCAGCTGGGCTACTTCAAAATGAGATTTCACTGCACGCAGGTCAGCCATGATAGGTGCCGAACGCAGGTAGTTATGAAGTGGAAAACGAAGTTTTGTTTTGGTAGCG
>CAIXBT010000108.1 GCA_903917755.1 uncultured Bacteroidota bacterium | reverse complement strand
TGGAAGCGAGATAAGAGCCGGAGCCACTGGTTTTACTATATTGGAAATAAAGGATATGCAGGTATTGGAGGCGTATCGAATTATAATAACGATTTTTGGATGTACCCCTGATTCGCTCACTACCGGATTCAAAATTTAGATGCAGCTTGTTTCTTTCTCATCTCCTCTACGAATTTCACTCTTTCCTCAGGGGTCATGCTCTGCATCTTTTTCATCATTTCCTGTGCCTCGGGAGAGATAGATTGGTTTGACACAGGTGCATTGATCACACCTTTTTGATAGCCATCGAGACTAAACATAGATGCCGGCATCGTTCTCAGTTCAGACTTGACCAGATCGACCTGCATCGTACCGTTTCTCTCTTCGACCAGCATCCTGACCGGGAAGCCCGATACACCCTTTGCATTGAGGGCCTTATAGAATCCATCTGAGGTGTACTTGCTCTTCACGCTCATATATTGCTTATAGTTCGGCACCTCCGTACTGACCCATACATCCTGCTCTATGGCAGAGTTGGTCTTCTTCATTTTGATATGCGTGCTGTTATATCCGTTCATTTTTTCCTTGCCTATCACCGTGATCTCATAGTGACTCTCATCATCCAGTTTCACCTGACTGATATCGATCTCCGTATAGGTTTTATCAGCTTCATTGAGCACAAAAGATTTGCCCGGCTCAGATTTCAGCGACAGGCTCACGCGATTGTTAGCGACAGGCATCTGCGGCGATGTCACATTGATCTCAGATCGGGTATTGCCATTCTGATAATAGACCTTTGAGGTGCCCTTCAGGCCTGCCTTCTCTCCTGTCACCCGAAACTCGATATAGGCTCCCTGAGCAAAGCTCTGAGACATGGTGAAGGCGATAAGAAGCAGCGATAATGTTATTTTTTTCATACGATTTAGATTTAAAGAAGAAATGGCGATCTTAATTATCATGGACATATAATCTGTAGATCACTATATTTACCACGATCAATGCGATTTCGAAATTAAATAATATTTCAGTAAAACAAGACGTTGGAGCATAAAGCATCAAAGCTTCACACCAAAAACCCGATGGCAGCGAATCACAATATTATATCCCGTATTTTCGTTCACAGATGAATCGGATACTGATGAAATGCAGCCCACTACTTCTCCTCTCCATATGGATCATTATATCGGGCCATACCCCGCACCATGAGCCGTCTGACAAAAAACTCATAGCCGATTATGTATTCATCCCCTCGGGCAGTGAGGGCGACAGCATCATACCTGAATTTTATATTTCTGCCATAGAGATCACCAATCTGCAATACAAAGAGTTCATCAAAGAGCTGACCGACTCCGGCGCTACAGAGAAACTCAAGATAGCCACGGTCAAGGGAGAGCAATGGTCTCAGCTATACGTACCCTGCGGCCCCTATCTGGGATATTATTTCGAGCATCCGGCATACGATGACTATCCGGTCGTGAATATTTCCAAACGCGCCGCGGAACTATACTGCGACTGGCTGACAGAAAAGTACAACCGTCTGGCAAAGAAAAAAGCAAGATTCGCACTGCCCACAGAAATGCAATGGGAATATGCCGCCAAAGGCGGAAACCCGAAAGCGATCTATCCCTGGCCGGGAAACTCTGTGACTATTACTAAAAAAGGAAAAACGTATGGCATGCGCCTCTGCAACTATCAGGCAGACAGCACGCGCATATCTGATCTGACGGCACCATCACGCTCCTTCAGCCCCAATACCTATGGCATATATAATATGAGTGGCAATGCAGCAGAGATGATAGCAGATCAGGACTATACCAAAGGTGGCAGCTACGGATCTCCTGCAGCAAAAGTGCTGATCGCCGCTCACGAAGAGGCAGACATCATACATGGCTCGCCCTATATAGGTTTCAGGCCGGTCATGATCTACGAAACGGGGCATTAGGAAACGAACTCAGGCGGCATTCTGCACATCGAGCTTGCCTGTGATGATCCTCAGCAGTTCCTCTACATCTATAGGCTTAGTGATATAGACATCGGCTCCGGTTTCTTCTTTAGAATGTCTCTCAGGGCGCACTGTCAGAAAAATAAAAGGGATCTTTTTGGCCGATTCATTATTGCGAAGGGCCTTTAATACCGCATAGCCATCCATCTCGGGC
>CAIXBT010000107.1 GCA_903917755.1 uncultured Bacteroidota bacterium | reverse complement strand
TTCCGCTCGTTGGAGTGCTACTAGCAACACACAAACCGTCTCGATTCATTGCTGATCAAATCGAATCAATCAAAAGCCAAGAGGGCGTACGAATTAGGATTTATTGGGGAGATTATGAGTCTCCAGAAAGCGAGAAAGAATATGTAAGAGGTCTTCTAGGAGATATAAATTTTAAAGAATACCAAATTTACGATCCTGGTCCGGCTGCAAATTTTTTTTTCCTCCTCAAACAGGCAAGTGAAGAATACATAGCTTTTTCTGACCAAGATGATATTTGGATGGCCAACAAACTTGCTAATAAAGTGAATTTATTACATGGAAATTCCGAAATTCCAAGTCTGGCACATTCTAATTCTGAAGTTCTCTTTAAGGGCAAAAGGATTATCAAAAAATCTCGATGTCAAAACCATGATTTTGCGACGCTTGCAGTTACTAACTGTTGCCAGGGGTGCACCATGATGATTAATTCAGCAGCTCGTGAGACCATCCTTAGCTCACTACCGGAAGGAATTATTTGGCACGATTGGTGGATTGGATTAGTAATGTGCCTCACGGGACGGTTATACCTTTCGACCGAGACAGAAGTGCTTTATAGAATCCATGAAGGGAACGTAATCGGATTGCCTAAATTTTCCAAACGGCTTCGAAATTTTCTGCAGCACCCACAAGGTCAAATTAGTTACCAAATAAATGAAGCCATAGAACGTTTTGGAAATCTTGAAATCAATGATCCAAAAAGTTTTCAACATATTAGAAATCTAACTTCACCAACTATGAAGATTAGGTTTTTATCAAACATGAGTCATAGAAGCCGTAGAGATAATATCTTGGTAGATTTTCTGCGCAGACTGGCTTGGGTCTTGAAACAACCATAAAAAATTTCAGATAGGTAAAATTGAAAGAATGGTTGTTCTAAATCCAAGAATTAAAGTCAAATGGGTAATAAGAATTAGACTTACTCCGGTGGAGCAATCGGTTTAATCAATCTACAAAATCACCCCTTTAGGCCTATCGAAAAACTGGAATTAATTGAAGAGTTGTAGCTACAATTTGACGTGAAGAAAATTGCTGAGTATTGGCGGAGATTCGGTTCACGGGCATTGTTGCATTTAGCGCGAGACTATTTTACTTTTTCTCTTGCTTATTTAAAAAATACAAAATTGAATTCATCAATTAAATTTTCCAAAAGACTTTTCCATATATTGACTTTGAGACAGCATGTTCACTGGTTTGATGGTTTCTCTAGTGCATGGCATGCGGATACTTTCCAAAATAGAGCACACTCTCGTCGATTGCCACTGGTAGATTATCTTCATTCGGCCAAGGGCTGGTTCCCCATGTCCGAGTTCGATTCGTGGTATCTACTATTTAGGCCCGACGTGGTTGAGTACCCAAGACCACCACTAATTCATTTTCTGAAGTACGAATCCCGAACAAGTGCAGAAGTCAAAAATTACTACGAGAAAGTACTCGAAAACAAAGCTATAAGTCATATTCCCTCTACTACTATTTTTATTCCCGGAATAATTTTAGAAAATCT
>CAIXBT010000106.1 GCA_903917755.1 uncultured Bacteroidota bacterium | reverse complement strand
GATTTTAATTGATTAAATAATTAATAATTCCCACCTTAAATTTATCTACTTTTAGTCCACTTTATGCTGACGATTTACACCCATGGAGTGTGAGTCGATAGAAAATGTCGTACCTCTGAGGAACGAAACCATAGCGAAAAAGTGCCTGGCCTGCCTTAGTGAGAGAAACGATATTTGTAAACCACCGAATTTCATTTGTAAATTTGAGGCTGTAATAATATATCTTTAAATTCACATGTAAAAGAAATGTACTGTTAAAATATATTATAAAAAATGAGTTCAGGATATGCTCATCATAATCCTAAATATCTTTTTCGATGAAATATGATTTTTACTCATCGACAAGAGTTGTCTTATTAGCCTTCTTAAATAATTAAAGTAGATTTGTGTTGAAGCATGATGTAGTCCAATCGTGGTTGTTTTAATTGACACTGATATAAATCATAATGTATTATAATTCAACTCATGGCCAATGAATTGATCTGAATGTTATTTTGCAATAAAATTTACGATCATGAAAAAAAATGTTGGTGCATTTGACGGATTCTTCAGAATGCTTCTTGGAATAATTATTATTTTTTATGCAGGGTTAGTTGGTCCTTGGTGGTTAGGCTTCATCGCCTTGGTACCGGTTCTCAGTGCAGCTCTGTTTTACTGCCCGATATACGACATCGCGGGCACAAGCACCTGCGATGAAGGTGAGGTTAAGCAAAAATAAATGCCTGATACTATCTACACAATAGTAAATGCTCATTCAACATGTTATCATTGCGGTGAAAACTGTGAGGAAGGGAGTTTAGTATTTGATGATAAGCCATTCTGCTGCAGCGGTTGTAAAACTGTGTATGAACTTCTCGGTGAGAATAATCTGAACTGTTACTATGACCTAAATGAAAGGCCCGGTACCAGTCAGAAAAATAATTATGACAGTGCTAAGTTCAACTGGCTGGACGATACAGAAAGCGTAAAAAAACTGATCCAGTTCAATGATGGCAAAGTAGCCGTGGCTACTTTTTTCGTGCCTACAGTCCATTGCAGCTCCTGCATCTATCTATTGGAGAATATATACAAGATACAACCGGCTATCTCAAAGTCGCAGGTCAATTTTCTGCGTAAGGAAGTTCGGATCACATTCAGAACGGACGAAATATCTCTACGTAAAGTAGTAGAGCTGATGGTGAAGCTCGGCTATGAACCACAACTGAATCTTGTCGATCTTGAAAAAGCAAAGACGACCATATCCACTCAGAAATATTATCTCAAGATCGGAGTTGCTTTTTTCTGTTTTGGCAATATCATGTTGCTTAGTTTCCCAGAATATCTTGGATTAAACTCTCTGAGCGAACATCCAATGCATAAGTTTTTCGGATATGCTAATTTTCTTTTAGCTCTACCTGTATTGTTCTATAGTGCTCGCGAATTTTTTGTGTCAGCATTTGCCGCACTTCGGCAGCGCAGTTTGAATATGGATATACCTATTGTGCTTGGTATGATTGCCATGTTCATACGCAGCAGCGTGGATATTTTTTTTCAGCAAGGTGCGGGCTATATGGATACTTTGGCCAGTCTTACCTTATTGATGCTCGTAGGGCGTCTGTTTCAAAATAAGACATACGCTACATTATCATTTGAGCGGGATTATAAATCCTATTTTCCGGTATCTGTCAGTGTGAGGCAAAACGGAATAGAGCAGACCATACCATTATCTAAGTTGGCTGTGGGCAATAAAATAATTGTTCGTAATCAGGAGTTGATCCCGGCCGATGCTATCCTGCTGAAAGGGCAGGCAATGATCGATTACAGTTTTGTGACAGGCGAATCTAATCCCGTACCAAAAGAAATAGGGGAGAAGGTATATGCCGGTGGAAGGCAGATAGGTAGCGCTATAGAGATGGAGATCATGAAGGATGTCTCGCACTCTTATCTGACGCAGCTATGGAACGACGATGTTTTTAAAAACAAAGAAGAAGCAAGCAGTGCGGAACTAGCGAATAAAATGAGTCGGTATTTCACACCGATAGTAATACTGATAGCTATAGCAGCAGGGGTATATTGGTTTCCTACAGATATTCATAGAGCGATGAATGCCTTCACCGCTGTGTTGATCATTACTTGTCCTTGTGCCTTAGCACTATCTACGCCTTTTACTTTGGGTAATGTGATAAGGATCTTAGGTCGGCATGGTATCTATCTCAAGAATACTTTTGTAATCGAAAAGCTGACCAAGATCAAGACTATTATCTTTGATAAAACAGGGACCATTACAAACAAGCGTGACCTGAATGTTAATTATAAAGGTGCAGCACTTAGCGATATGGAATTGGTTTATATCGCATCATTGACCTATCATTCATCACACCCACTCAGCAAAAAAATATTCAACTATCTGAATGGTATCAAAATAATACAGACGAAAGATTTTCTGGAGATACATGGCAAAGGAATAGAAGGATGGATAGATGATCATCATATCAAAGTGGGCTCAGTTGATTTTGCAGGCGGAACGGATATGGTCGATGACTCTACAGCATCAACGGTTCATATTAACATTGATGAACTCTACAAAGGTTATTATGAAGTAAAAAACGAGTATAGAGCAGGTCTGAATGAATTGATGAACGGATTAAAAAAGGACTATGAACTGTATATCCTGTCAGGTGATAATGATAATGAGAAACAATATCTGCAGGAACTGATCGCACCGGATCATTTATTATTCAATCAACAGCCAATAGATAAGCTCACATTTATCAAAGAAATGCAGAATGCCCACCATCAGGTCATGATGATAGGAGATGGCTTGAATGATGCCGGGGCACTTATGCAGAGTGATGTGGGAATTGTCATATCAGACGACACAAACAACTTTTCGCCGGCTTGTGATGGTATCATTGATGCTCGGAAATTCGAAAGAATTCAGTCGCTAATGCAGTATTCAAAGACAGCTATGCGCATCATAAAAGCCAGCTACACAATATCACTCTTGTATAATTTAATTGGTATATATTTCGCAGTGCAGGGCACTATGAGCCCTTTAGTAGCAGCAGTTTTGATGCCCATCAGCAGCGTTACGATCATCAGCTTTTCCTCTCTGGTCTCATATCTCTTTGGAAGGAGATATGATTTTCAATAAATTGCCTTTAACCATAAAAGTATGACAAACGTCATGTTTTTGGTTGTCTCTTGTCATAATTTCCGATTTGCCCCGATTTTACATTTGTTGCCGTAAAAACAAAACGAATGAGTGTACTATTTATATTGATCGCAGCCAGTTTAGCCATAGCATTGTTGTTTTTGCTGGCATTTATTTGGAGCGTCAAAAGCGGGCAATATGAGGATGACTATACTCCTTCTGTACGAATTTTATTCGACGAGACCGGGAAATCTAAACCAGTTAATAAAACCAAATCAATATGATAGTAGAACAATTTAAGTATGACAACAGGTGGGTCAGAAATTTTGCTTTTGCCTCCTTTATATGGGGGTTTGTAGGCATGCTTGTCGGATTGATAATAGCTTTGCAGCTTATCTTTCCGCAGCTTAATTTTGTAGAATGGACCACATTCGGCAGGTTACGTCCTTTGCACACTAATGCAGTGATATTTGCTTTTGTAGGCAACGGACTTTTTATGGGAATTTATTATTCCCTTCAGCGGCTCCTCAAAACAAGGATGTGGAGTGACAAACTCTCGGCTATTCACTTTTGGGGCTGGCAACTAATTATCGTTTCAGCAGCTATCACGCTGCCATTGGGTATCACTGCAGGCAAGGAGTACGCAGAATTAGAGTGGCCGATAGATATCGCTATCACACTCATCTGGGTTGTGTTTGGTATCAATATGTTCGCTACTATTTTGGTTCGCAGGGAGCGCCACCTTTATGTAGCTATTTGGTTTTATATCGCTACCTGGATCACTGTAGCTATGCTGCATATCGTAAACTCATTAGAGATACCGGTGACCTTGTTCAAGAGCTATTCGCTTTATGCTGGTGTGCAGGATGCATTGGTACAGTGGTGGTATGGCCACAATGCAGTGGCATTCTTCCTCACCACACCTTATCTGGGTATGATGTATTATTTCCTTCCTAAGGCAGCTGGCAGACCAGTCTATTCATACCGTCTGTCCATTATTCACTTTTGGGCACTCATATTCCTTTATATCTGGGCTGGCCCACACCACTTATTATATACTGCACTACCTGACTGGGCTCAGTCTCTTGGTACAGTGTTCTCCATCATGCTCATCGCGCCATCTTGGGGTGGTATGATCAATGGATTGCTGACCCTTCGCGGAGCATGGGACAAAGTAAGGGAAGATCCTATTCTGAAGTTTATGGTCGTGGCAGTCACAGCATATGGTATGGCTACTTTTGAAGGACCTATGCTTTCTATCAAATCTGTCAATGCGATCTCTCACTATACTGACTGGACCATCGCTCACGTACACATCGGTGCTTTAGGTTGGAACGGTTTCTTAACCTTCGGTGTGCTATATTGGTTGATACCAAGATTGTATAAAACCAATTTGTTCAGTATCAAGTTAGCCAATACACATTTCTGGCTGGGTACATTGGGTATCTTATTCTATGCTGTTCCTTTGTATTGGGCTGGCTTCACACAGAGTTTCATGTGGAAACAATTCACTCCGGAAGGAATCCTAAAATATCCTAACTTTCTCGAAACCGTCAATGCCATCAAACCTATGTATATGCTGCGTGCTGTGGGTGGTTTGTTGTATCTGACCGGTACTACAGTAGGTATATATAACCTTTTCAAAACAGCTGCACAGGGTACATTCCAGGCAGAAGAAGATGCTGAAGCACCGGCTTTGGAAAAAGAATATACTCCGCATAGCAATGAAGGCTGGCATAGAGTAATAGAAAGAAGACCTGTACAATTCCTGATAGCAAGTTTGATAATGGTAGCGATCGGCGGTGCGGTAGAGCTTATTCCTACGTTCCTTATCGAGTCTAACGTGCCGAGCATAGCGAGTGTCAAACCATATACTCCGCTCGAACTGCAGGGAAGGGATATCTATATACGTGAAGGTTGCTACAACTGTCACTCACAGATGATACGTCCGTTCAGAAGTGAAACTGAAAGATATGGTGAATATTCAAAGGCAGGCGAATTTGTTTACGATCACCCATTCCAGTTTGGTTCAAAACGCACAGGACCGGATCTGCAGAGAGAAGGTGGTAAATATCCTGATACTTGGCATTATAACCACATGTTGGAACCAAGCAGTATGAGTCCGGGTTCTATCATGCCATCATATCCTCACATCATAGATCATGATCTGGATCTGTCAAGCATGGAAGCCAAGATCAGAGCTATGCAGACACTAGGTGTGCCATATCCTAAAGGCTATGCTCAGCAAGCTCGTGCAGATGTGGACAAGCAGGCTACTCAGATACAGGATAATCTGGCAAAAGGCGGTGTCAAAGTGTCTAAAAATAAAGAGATCATCGCACTGATCGCCTACCTGCAGCGTTTAGGAACAGATATAAAAGGAGCTCCTAAAGCAGCAGCAGTAAAATAATTAATTCATAATTTAATCAGAAAGCCATGTTCAGTTTTTTTAAAAGGTATGCGGAGACAATAACCGGTGTGGATGTTTATCCTAAAATATCTCTGATCATCTTCTTTGTATTTTTCATAGCTCTTTTATGGTTCACATTCAAAGCCGATAAGAAATATATAGAAGAACAAGCCAATATCCCTTTAGACTAAAAATTTTAACCAAATTAATATGAGACCAACAAAATATATCAAGAGCCTGATACTACTGCTGATGGCAGGTTTCACAGCCCTTCAGAGCAATGCACAGGATGCAGCGGCAGCAGCAGCGGCCACTCCGGCACCTGTTCAGTCACCTTCTAATGATTCATTCATGTACCTATTGGTGGGACTTGCTTTTGTCCTTCTGATCGCCATTGCAGTGCTCGGTCAGGTGATGATCAGACTGACAGTATATGCATATGAGAACAAAGGCAAAATAGCTAAATCCCTTATGCTGTTTCTTATGATGGCGGTAGGAGGTCATACTCTACTGGCTCAGGGCGCTGCTCCGGCGGCGGCTCCTGTTGCTCATGCAGCATCCAGTGCATTTTCGCTTGACTTCATTGTAGCATTGACCGTAGTGCTCACAGAGGCCTTTGTGATATTTGTAATGCTGATCAGAATATTGTCGCTCATCAATACTATACACCCTCAAGATGAGGCCAAGAAGAGTATGAATTTCGTTCTGCCTAAATGGTTTGACAGTATCAATGACTCAGTCGCTGTAGAACATGAGAAAGACATCATGCTGGATCATGACTATGATGGTATCAAGGAACTAGATAACCAACTGCCACCTTGGTGGAAATGGGGATTCGTCCTTACTATTATCTGGGCATACGGATACCTGATCTACTTTCACGTATTGGAGGCAGCACCGCTTAGTGCAGGTGAATATGCCAATGAAATGGAAGCAGCCAAAATAGCGAAGGATGCTTACATGAAAACTGCTAAGAGCAATGTCGATGAAAATACGATCGTGTATGATGCAGGCAGTGTGGCAGACGGAGCGAAAATATTTATGGAAAACTGTGCTGCATGCCACGGTCCGAAGGGTGAAGGCATAGTGGGGCCCAATCTGACTGATGACAATTGGCTGCATGGTGGCAAGATAAATGATGTATTTAAATCAGTGAAATATGGATGGCCTGCCAATGGTATGAAAAGCTGGCAAGCTGATCTTTCAGCTACTCAGATAGCACAGGTAGTGTGTTATGTCAAGTCTCTGAGAGGCACTAACCCTCCTAATGGCAAGGCTCCTCAGGGAGACCTGTATAGTGAGGACGGAGTTAAAAAAGACGCTGGTGCTGCTGCCGCAACTGCTGTAAAAGACAGTGTGAGCAAGTAGCAGGTTACTATTTACTTTGCTAAATACGATAGACCATGAGTGAGTTGAATGAAGAGTTTAGAGATTCCATTGCTACAATCAAGGAAGACGGTAAACGAAACTGGTTATTTCCTAAACGTCCGAAAGGATGGTTTTATAATGCACGTACAGTAATCACAGTTTTCTATCTGATCGTTTTTCTTGTGTTGCCTTGGATCAAGTTAGATGGGGAACCATTGTTTCTGATCAATGTGATCGACAGGAAATTTATTTTGTTTGGCAAAATATTCTGGCCTCAGGACTTTTTCATATTCATGGTCGGAATGCTCACATTCATTGTCTTCATTGTCGTTTTTACGGTTGCTTTCGGCCGTATATTCTGCGGGTGGGTCTGCCCTCAGACCATCTTTATGGAGATGGTCTTTCGCCGGATCGAGTTTTGGATAGAGGGCGATTCCGAAAAACAGAGAAGGCTTTCCAACAGTTCATGGACCACTGAAAAGGTTTTGCGAAGAGGTGGGAAACATCTCGCTTTTTTTGTTGTATCCTTCATTATAGCCAATTACTTTCTGGCATACATCATTGGCATGGATCAGATCGTGGCTTATATCCGAGATGGAGTCTTTGCTCACTGGGCTGTGCTGATGCCACTTTTGATCTTTACTACTATTTTCTTTTTAGTTTACTCATGGTTTAGAGAGCAGGTCTGCCTGATAGTTTGTCCCTATGGTAGATTGCAAGGTGTAATGCTTGATAAGAGCTCAATCGTAGTGGCATACGACTATGTAAGAGGTGAGCCACGCAAGCGATTTCGCAGAAATGAAGAACGGAAAGGTGATTGTGTGGATTGCCTGGAATGTGTCAAAGTTTGCCCTACCGGCATTGACATCCGTAATGGTACACAATTGGAATGTGTCAACTGTACTGCATGTATTGATTCCTGCGATGCCATCATGGATAAATTTGAACTTCCCAGAGGATTGATCCGGTATGCATCAGAAAACAATATTGCGAAGAATGAGAAGTTGAAATTTACTGCACGTATGGGCGCATATGCAGTAGTATTGTCAATATTGGTGGGTGTGCTGATCACATTGCTCGTGACTCGTGAGGACGTGGCTGCCAATATACTTCGTGTACGAGGCATGATGTATCAGGAGCAACCTAATAATCAGGTCAGCAATCTATATAATATCAAGCTTCTTAATAAAACCAGACGAGAGATACCCGTATCGCTAAAGATCGAAGGCGGATTCAAAGGAACCATAAAAATGGTTGGTAATGATCTCAAGGTTAAAAAGGAAAGCGTGGGCGATGGAGTGTTCTTTATTTTTGCTGATAAGAGCAATCTGAATTCAAGAAAAAATACCGTAAGCATAGGGATCTACAACGGAGATAAAAAGATAGGAGATGTGAAGTCTACATTTTTTGCACCAACTAACTAATAAATTATGAAAGGGAAATTTAACTGGGGCTGGACAATAGCCTTACTTTATAGCAGCTTTGTCTGTTTTATGCTCTTTTTGGGTTATAAAGCATCAAGAGATAAAGTAGAATTGGTCAGCAATAATTATTATGAGGAAGAACTCAAATATCAGGGCCATATTGACAAAATGATGCTTACAGATTCTCTGCATGTCAAACCTGACTGGAAAGTGGATGGCAATAAAATTGCTATGCTTTTTCCTATTAATAACGGATCGGAGAATATAGCCGGCACGATCAAGTTTTATTGTCCTTCGGATGAGCAAAGGGATTTTGATATCCCTTTCACAGCTTCTCCGGATCAGCCATTGTCTATCAGCAGCGAAAAGCTGAAACATGGTACATATAAAATGCAAATCGACTGGAAGCAGGGAAAATCTGATTTCTATACTGAAGGGGTCGTAACAATTCAATGATATGTCATTCATACTTATTCCACTGGCATTAGGTTTTTTGGGCAGCTTCCACTGTGTGGGGATGTGCGGGCCTATAGCATTGGCTCTGCCTATAGGCAGGTGGAATAAGATGGACAAGATTGCGGGTATTGTCGTATATAATTTTGGCAGAGTGGCCACCTATGGTCTCATAGGTTTGCTATTCGGTGCTATAGGACGCGGATTTTCAATGATAGGTCTTCAGCAAACGATCTCTATCATTCTGGGTGTTTGCACCATAGCTATCGTATTGATGCCAACAAGTGCTACAGCCAGACTCGATGCAATCACACAGCATATCCCTTACCTGCCGATGGTCAAGAGAAACATCACACTTCTTTTCAAACGTAAAACATTTTGGTCATTAGGTCTGATAGGAATGCTCAACGGGCTCCTGCCTTGCGGCTTTGTATATATGGCATTGGCAGGTGCCATGGCTTCAGGTACAAGTGTTAGTGGTGCTATGTTTATGATGTTGTTTGGTCTTGGGACTATACCAGCCATGTTTTTGATTGCATTCAGTAGTCAGTTATTTCCGATCGATGTGAGGTCGAAGATCCGGAAAGCTGTGCCTGTATTCATGTTTATGATAGGTGCTATTTTGATCGTTAGGGGAATGAATTTAGGTGTACCTTATATGAGCCCGAAGTTTGATGATAAAGGGCAGATCAAGAAGAGTTGTTGTCAAAGACATATTTCATGATAAATGTCATATTTTTTGCTAATTAGGGTCACTACATCATACTAATTGTCATTTTATATTTGTGGTAACAAATAAATCTGCTCAAATGAAAAAGAAAATCTTAATTGCTATGGAAGGCAACCGTTTTTCAAATAGCGCATTGAGATACGGGGTAGAGATCGCTAAGCAGACTGAGTCACTTTTAGTCGGTGTTTTCATGCGGGATCTGAAATATGCAGGCTATGCATATCCGATTATTTTTGATCAACCATTTGTTGATACAGCGGTCTATTCAAAGTTTATGAAGGAGGAGCGCGAGAAAATTGATGCAAACATCAAAATATTTAAGGATAAATGTGATAAAGCAGGAGTAGCGCATAAAGTGCATCTTGATGAGGCGGCACCGATAGAGGGTTTAATACATGAGAGTGCCTATGCAGATTTGATCATTATGGATTCAAAGATGAATATATCCAGCTTGCTGCCGGACAATCCTAGTTCCACGCTACGTGATATATTAGTTGATGCACATTGCCCCATCATGATCGTGCCGATGAGTTTTCAACCTATCAATAATATCATCCTGTCTTATGACGGCAGCCACTCCAGTGCTTTCGCTATAAGAATGTTCAATTATGTATTTCCTGAGTGGAGCGACTACAAAACTTATTTGGTGAGTGTCAATGATGGCTCAGGGAACCATCTCAAAGAAAACACCAATATCAGAGAACTGATGAGCCGCCATTACAGCAATGTAACTTATGAATTAATGAAAGGGGATGTGGTGAAGGAGATCAAGAAATTTATGAAATACAATAATTCAAATTCGATCATGGTGATGGGTGCCTATGGGCGAAATGCATTCTCGAGGCTCTGGCGTCAGAGCTTGGCCAATATGATCATAAAGGAGGCAAAAGTGCCTGTCTTCATATCTCATAGATAAAATAACTTAAGTAGTAATAAATAGAAATACAAATATTATGGCAAGCAAGAAAAAAACAGAAGAAGAAAATAAAGGAAAACATTCATTGCATAATCTCTATGATGAGTGCAACTCTCATTTAAGATCATTGGACTTTTATAAACAAGAGTTGAAATATCTGCAAAAGAGACTGGCTGATATCGTAAAAAGAAATACAGACAGTGAGATCTTGGCTCAGGCAGAACAGTTTCAAAACCAGTTTATCATTGCAAAAGATAATTTGGATACTCTGAATCATACTATCAAAGCTCAATTTAAAGCTATTGAAAAATTGATCAAGCAAAAGCCAAATCACTTTGATGAAAAAACCATCAGTGATAGCAGCAAATTCAGCCAGAATATTCATAATGCAGAAAAAGATTTTGCAGCCATGAAGTTAAGGTTCAATAAGTTTTTAGCTAAGTATTTGTGATCTAAAATTGATTTAATGTATTAACAAGGCCAGAGTTTAATATCACTGGCTTAATATAAAACACTCGTAACTCATGTAAGAGATATATGGAGATCCTAATAACAGATGATAAGTGTGTAAAAGAGGTACAGGAAGAGTTCCAGATAAAATTTCCGTTTCTGAAAATTGAATTTTTCAAGAATACGCAAAAAAATGGCAGTTCTTTAAAGTCTCAACTCATTCCTGGCAAAATGCCCTTGGGGATGGTACGCCATATTCGTACTGAAGGGAGTTTGAATATTGATGGTAGCAGGAGCGTGGAAGAGATAGAAAATGATTTCCAAAATAAATTCGGGCTCTCGGTAGAGGTCTTCAGAAAATCTGGCAGTATGTGGATCGAGACTACCCTCACACACCATTGGTCGCTACTACGCCAAAATTTCGAAGGCCAGCAAATGTCCTGAAGAACTTTATTGTTTCTAAGATTAAGATTTTCTTTCGTTGCAATATTTGCGGTGAACAATTATGCTCACCCGCAGATTATTATTAATTGAAGAGGCTAGACAGCTTTGTTTCATTTTTGATGATGATCTTTCCTTCCTGGATCTCTATCAGTTTTTCGCTTTTGAAATCGCTCAATGTACGTATGAGAGATTCGGTAGCTGTACCAACTATATTGGCCAGATCCTCGCGAGATATTTGAATCTGCGGATTGTCGGCTTCATTCTTTTTATAACGTTTGTTAACCAGGATCAGAGCATCAGCCACACGTTTGCGGAGAGAGTTATAAGCTAGTTTGACCAGTTGTGTTTCTCTGTCCGATACGTTATTTGCCAATAGTTTTATGAATTTCTTTGATATTTCCGGATTGGAATTGACCAATTGCAGGAAGTCAGTTTTAGGTATCAGCATGACCTCTGCATTTTCTATAGCCTGTGCTGTATCCTTATATGTGTTTTCTTCCAGCAGGGCTATATAACCCAAAAAATCGCCCTCTTTGTACATACCGGTTATCAGCTCTTTACCGTCTTCGTTGGTACGATAGGTTTTGATCTTGCCGCTCATCAGATAGTATAGATAAACTGGTCTATGGCCCTCATTATAGATAAAGGTCTTCTTTTTGAACTGTGCTGTTTCACGCTCATCAGATATTAACTTTAACTGTGTGGCGGAATCAAAGAAGCGAGATATTCCATCAGTATTATTGCTGAATTCCTTTTTCATTAATTCAGATCTACGGAAACGCGATTCAACTGCATTGAGCAATTCAATATCATCAAATGGTTTGGTAAGGTAGTCATCCGCACCCATTTCCATTCCTTTACGAATATCAGTCCTTTCAGTTTTAGCAGTCAGGAAAATGAATGGTATCGTAGCTGTCTCAGGTTGTTTGCCCAGGAGATGCAGGGCACCATATCCATCCAATACCGGCATCATAATATCACATATGATGAGATCGGGCTTTTCTTTTGCTGCCAGTTCTACACCTATTTTCCCATTTTCTGCAGTTATGACATTATACTTGGCGAGCTCGAGAATCTCCGCAGTATTTTCTCT
>CAIXBT010000105.1 GCA_903917755.1 uncultured Bacteroidota bacterium | reverse complement strand
TCCACCTGCTCCACATTCTCCATAGGGATGATACTCCACTTCGCATCATCTGCATCTGCCGTGGTGATAGGCAGGTCATCATAGAGTATCGCTACTCTCGATCCTGCACCGTATGACCAGCCTGCACCGCCACGTATATTGGCCTGGCCGTCGGCTATGGTCACACCCGGTATCTTCTGCACACCGCCATCCAGACTGGTGATGTTCTGATCCTGGAGGGTCGTGCCCTTCATGACGTCCATAGATACCGTTTCTTCGCTGATCTTCCTTTCGTATTTACTGCCCGATACGACCACCTCGTCGATCATTTTGGCTTTATCGGTTAGTTTTACATTCTGATTCTTTTTTTCACCTTCTTTGAGGGTGATCTTGATCTTAAATTCTTCTTTACCTGTGTAATGGTAGGTCACCTCATAGGTGCCTGCGGGCACACTCAATTCATAGTTTCCATCATAATCTGCCACTGCTGCCATACCTTTGCTGGCATCGATAATGACAGTAGCTCCGATCAATGCTTCGCCTTTTTCGTCAGTGATCCGGCCCTCGATCTTGCCATTCTGGGCACTTAAGGAAAATGCTAAAAGCGTACAACAAATAGTGTAAACGATTTTTTTCATAAAACTGGTTATTTAAGAATATGTTTTGTTTGCGGCTAAACAATAGATTTTTTCTGATAATAAAAAATCATAAGACCTATAAATTTATCTTAAAATTAACGAAATAGGCTTGTAAGACACCATGTTTTTTATTTCCAAAAAAGAAGGGTAACTTTGGAATTTAATTAAACATTAAAAATTATTTATGAAATTCAGGAATTTACTTTTTGTATTTGTGTCGCTCTTTGTATATGGGAATGCCGTAGCGCAGTTAAATTCTAATTGTCCCGGCTGTGTGGCTAATACCTCTCAGTTCGGATCAGGGGTCACAGACTTCTCCGTTGGTCTTTTTCCGGATACAATTGTAGTCAGACAAAATTCGCCGGTCAATATAGATGTGACCTATCTGCTGCCTAAACAGGTGAATACAGGTATCTCTATCGCCCCTACTGCTACTGTGACCCAGGTGCAGATATTGGGTATCAATGCCGCTACACCACTACCTAGCGGTCTGAGCGTGACCTGTGACCAAACAGCTACCAGCTGTACTTATTATCCTCAGACTCTCCGTTACGGCTGCGTGAAGATATGCGGCACCACACCGGATCCTGCTACTAATGGATTCGTAGTAGCCAAGATCACTGTGGCAGGTACCGGTACTGCAGCGGGCCAGACACAAACGCAAAATCAGGATATCAGCTTCTACTATAAGATACTTCCTGATACTACTGCCTGCCACACAGTTTGCTTTCAAAATAAGATCAGCAGCGGTTGTGACTCGGCTACCTTTGGTATCTTCGCAGGTATCGACATAGCTTGTTCTAACCCTATCCTGAACCCATGTTCATTTGACTGGGCTTTCGGAAACGGAACTACGGGTGCAGGGCTCACTCCTCAGAGTGCTACTTATACTGCTCCGGGTTCATATCCTGTCACATTGACCAAAAATATAGATGCATTGGTTATCACAGATGCAGCCCTTACTTCGGTATCAGGTTTCAGCAATATTTGCAACGGATTCAACCTGCTGAACCCAGGTGCGAACCATTATCAACTGAACATCACAGTAGGCAGTAACAGTTTCAGTACCTCCGCCGGAGGAAACGGAGCTCAGACATACACAGGTCTCAACGATACAGTGACCAATCAGGCCATTGCGATAGTGATACAGGATAATTGTCTTCTTACCACCCTTACATCTTCTACAGCTACCCTCACTGTCAATGGTCCCGGTACATATACATGGACTGCTACAGGAAGCAATTCAGGAAGTGGTACAATCACAGTAGCGCAGGTTCCATATATTGTTACATCTTATACAGACAGTACTCATATCTATGCATCACCTGATACCCCGGTCATTACTCTTTCTAAAGACAGTATCTGTCTGGGAGATTCAGTCAGATTATCTATCGGCAGTCAGTATGCAGGATATTCTATCTACTGGTATCAGGACACTACCTATTTGACCGGACTCACAGATACGTTCATATATGTACAAAATCAGGCTAACTACAGTGTCAAGGTCATAAACCCTGTCACTCAGTGCAAAGCTACCTCCAGACCGACACCTGTGGCAGTAAGCAGTCAGCCTCCTCTGGCCGCTACCATATATTATAATAGTGGTACTCATACCTTGTTCTTAAATCCTTTTGCTGCCGGCAATTATGCCCTGTGGTATTTCGACAGCACACTGGTGACTGGACAAAACGGACAGTTTCTACCTAGTCTGGGCAATGGAACATACTACGCCAATGTATTCCCGACCAGCTACCCTAATTGCAACTTAATATCAGGGGTTTTCAAACTCAATATTCTGGGTATAAATGACTCTCCGGACGATATCAGCAATCTCTCTGTATTCCCTAACCCGAATAATGGTCTATTCTCATTCAGGGTCAATGTACTGACTCCGGGCACTGTCAATGTAAGACTGACAGACATGCTGGGCAGAGTAGTATATGAGAATGTACTGATGAACCAAACAGGTGAGATCAGAGACAATATCAACGTGTCAGAACTCGCTAAGAACGTCTACACACTCGAAGTAACCACCGACAAGGGCAGGGCTACGAAGAGGGTAGTAGTGGAATAAAATCAATCAAATAGTTATTATAAAAGCCATCTCGTAACTCGGGATGGCTTTTTTTGTGGGCATATATTTTTATTAGGGGATTATTAAAATTATTTATTTTGAATAATGGTTTGATTTAGTTAACTTTGAATAACAACAAAAAACAATAATAATCATGAAAAAAATATTTACCACTTTGGCGTTAATCGCCGGAATTTCAATAGGTGCTTTTGCACAGCACTGTGTCGGATTGGATAGCGTACTTATCACTCCGGGCACTGGTACTGTCGCAGGTTTGCATCCATCTTCAGACAGCCTTCCTTGCGCTGTGAGGGGAACGATGGTCAGTGATACTATTTACTTTACAAACTTTACTTCATTCTCTGGTTTTACCGTACAGTCATTGACCATTGACTCGATCGGCAACCTGCCAGCAGGTACCTGCTGGGCTTCAAACAAGAAGAACAACACATACGCAGGTGGAGAGAACGGTACTATCTATGTACATGGTATGAATGTTGCAGCTCCGGGCCAATACAAACTGGGTATCTTCATCCACGCTACTGCAGGTGCTATCACTTTGCCTCCATACACTAACGCAGAGACCATCGCAAACCTGAGGTACTATGTACGTGTCACTTGTCATGACAGCATCTGCCCTGCACTTGACACGGTGAATGGCAAAACTCACATGTACATAGCCTATGCAACTTGTCCGAACGGCATCAATGAAGTAGCTAATGATCTTTCTAATGTATCAGTAGTGCCGAATCCATTCACTAAGACTGCTAACGTAACTTTCAACTCAGAAGTGGAAGGCGCATTCACAGTGAAACTGGTCAATCTGCTTGGTGCTGTCGTTACTACAAAAGAGATCAATGTAATGCATGGCAGCAATGAAGTGACTATCGAAAGAAATTCTCTCAGCTCAGGGATTTATATCCTGACCATAGCCAATGGCAGCGGAGCGATCTCCA
The DNA here is from genome assembly GCA_903917755.1 of uncultured Bacteroidota bacterium. Lineage (GTDB taxonomy): Bacteria > Bacteroidota > Bacteroidia > Chitinophagales > LD1 > UBA1941. The sequence continues at coordinate 4,894 of CAIXBT010000105.1, read as the reverse complement.
GAAAGGTTGTAATAGAGTAAGTTTTACATATAATATTTTATAAAGGCTTCCGCGAGGGGCCTTTTTTGTTATGGCAGATGAACTAATTAACAACTTTTTAATAATTACTAATAATTTAACTTTGAAAAATGATTAGCATTATTTAGATTTGAGCATTATCAAAAAATAAACAAACCATTTTCAATCATGAAAAAACTATTTACTACTTTGGCGTTATTCGCCGGCCTTTCAATTAGCTCTTTCGCACAGCACTGTGTAGGACTGGATAGCGTACTTATCACTCCGGGTACTGGTACAGTCGCAGGTTTGCATCCATCTTCAGACAGCCTTCCTTGCGCTGTAGTTGGAACGGTTATCAGCGATACTATCTACTTTACTAACTTTACTTCATTCTCAGGATTTACTGTTCAGTCATTGACTATTGACTCAATAGGTAACCTGCCTTACGGTACTTGCTGGGCTTCAAACAAGAAGAACAACACTTTCGCAGGTGGTGAGAACGGTACTATCTATGTACATGGTCTGAATGGTGCAGCTCCGGGCCAATACAAACTGGGTATCTTCATCCACGCTACTGCAGGTGCTATCACTCTGCCTCCATACACTAACGCAGAAACTATCGCAAACCTGAGATATTATGTACGTGTTACTTGTCACGACAGCATCTGCCCTCAACTTGACACTGTGAATGGTAAAACTCACATGTACATAGCTTACGCAGCTTGCCCTACAACAGGTATCAATGAAGTAGCTAACGATCTTTCTAACGTTTCTGTAGTTCCAAATCCTTTCACTAAGACTGCTAACGTATCTTTCAACTCAGAGGTTGAAGGTGCATTCACAGTTAAAATGGTAAGCCTTTTAGGTGCTACTGTATCTGTTAAAGAAGTTAATGTAGTTCGTGGCAGCAATGAAGTTTCTATCGAAAGAAACTCTCTGAGCTCAGGTATCTACATCCTGTCTATCTCTAACGGAAATGGCCAGATCACTAAGAAAGTTGTCATAGAATAATCTTTCTCTTTCAAATATTTTCAAAAGGCTTCCTTCATCGGAGGCCTTTTGTTTTTTATGAAAATTCATGCGATTTCGAGGTTTATGAATTAGTTTTACTTATTATTTCAAAAAAATCATCAAGGATATGAAAGCAAATATCGGTATCGGAGAAAACCATCTCCAGCCTTTGGCTACCATGCTCAACACGCTGCTCGCAGATGAGTATGTATTGTACACCAAGACCAGAAATTATCACTGGAATGTGACCGGCGCTAATTTTATGGAAATGCACAAACTATTTGAAAGTCAATATGAGTGGATCGATTCTGCCATAGATGACATAGCAGAACGGAGCCGTTCTCTGGGACATTATTCATTGGGCAGTCTGAAGCAGTTTCTAACCATCACCAGACTGATAGAAGACGAGGCGCCAACTAATGCAAAGCAAATGCTGCAAAACCTGCTGAATGATCATGAGACCATCATTCGCATACTCAGAAATGATGTAGCTGCTTCGGCCGATCAATATAAGGATGCCGGTACGAGTGACTTTCTCACAGGGCTGATGGAGCAGCATGAGAAGACAGCCTGGTTCATCAGGTCGTATCTGGTATAATTATTTTCCGGCTTGCTTTAGTAGCTGTCGCTTTGCTATCTCTTTGTAGATATCGAGATCGGGGATGGGCATATCTTTTATTTTTGCCTCTTCATCCCATCGGCGCATAGTGATATTCAGTTCAAACAGCGGGTCCGCCTTGAATGCCGCAGCCTCTTCGGCAGACATCGGCCCGCCCTGATGTTTCAATGTATTTTTGCTGGCTTCAGATAGTCGATCGTAATATTCGGGATCAGCGAAGGTCAGATAGCGTTTGGCGTTCACATGCTGCTCAGCGAGGCTTGCGACCCTCTCGCCGAAACCCATTTTTCTGATGAATTCGCCCGCCTCTTTCTCATGGTTCACACGGCCATAGCCACCCATCGTTTCTTTGGTCTCGCTGTGTATCAGATAGCCGATATCATGAAAGAAAGCAGCCAGTATCACTTCATCGTCATAGCCTCCGTTTCTGGCCAGTTCCGCACTCTGGCACATATGCTCGAGCTGCGAGATCTCTTCGCCATAGTATGCTTCAGCGCCATGTTTTTCATATAGTGCAAATATATCTTCGACTCTCTGATGTATTTCCTGATCGCTCATAATGGGAGATGTTTTTTCGTAAAATAAATACGCTGCAAAATATTGAATTTAATTTTTCTCTTACATTTCATACATGAGATTGCAGCCTCGTATCTCTGCACTATCCATCCTGCCCAGCACTTCGAAACTACCATCATCATACACACGGCCCAGATCGGATACTGACAGAAATGAGCAGGAGTATAGATTTGCGAGATCGATGATATTCAGTGCGCCGGTCTTGAGTGTACCTACATAGCTCATCGGGTCATAGGGGTCACGTGCCAGCACGCGCATCCATGGCGGACATTCGAATGTACCATTGCCCCGCGAATAGGCCTGAGACAGCAGCTCGGTCATGCCATATTCAGAGTGAATTGATGTGATATTAAAGGCGTCTCCCAGCTGCTTATGTATCTCTTCTCTGGTCAGCTCTTTGCGTCGGCCTTTCATGCCACCGGTTTCCATCACGATGTCATTGCGAAGGTCAGGTTTATATGCATCCGCAAAATCAAGCAAGGCATAGGTCACACCCAGCAGAAATATTTTCTGACCTGCCTGATGCGCCGCCTCTATGCGCTGGTTCAATTCTTCAAAATCCTTATTGATAAAACCACTGAGATCATGTGCCGACCGTTCGATCAGATCGTCTGCCATATACAGCAGTGATGAGGTGCCGCGATCCAGATAGGAGGGAAGCAGCGCCAGAAAACAATACTGTGCGGGATCGCCATAGAAAATCTGAAATGCTTTTAAATAACTCTGTTCATATAGTTCAATGTCTGCTACAAAATGCCTGCTCGGAATGGCACCTGATGTGGTACTGCTTTCAAAAACTTTCTGAGCGCTGAAACCATCAGCCATGACCTGATGCGATTTGAAAAACTGAACGGGTAGAAATGGTATATCAGTGAGCGAAGAGACTGAGCGAGGCGTCCGTTTCAGACTGTCGCAAAACTGTCTGTAAACTGCGGTATGCTCGTATTGATACAGGAATACCTGATGAGCCACATCGTCAAAACTATTGCCCGGTGGTAGAAAGACAATATCTTTTAGTTTTTTTTGCAAAGAAAATTTTCGGCAAATTAGCAATAAACGCTTCAATTTTTAGTTTCTTAGCATAGTGAAAAAGATTATTCTCAGCATCGTCATTTGTATTCTGCTTGCCATATCCGGATGTGTCAATCAGCCGAGCTATCCTCCCTATCCGATATTGACCATGCAGGGTGTGTCAAAGAATCAGATCGATCTCTATCCCTCATCGGGAGGTTCCAGTCTGGATAGTGTACTGCTCACAGTGAAATTTACAGATGGGGAAGGTGATATAGGACCGCTGCCGGGTACTATCGACACGGCTACTAGTATAGTCCCATGTTCGCAGCATGCCTATGATATCAATGTCATCAATAATCCTGCTTATAATGTATTCTGGTATGAATATCATGCATCAAGCATCAGTACGGATAGCTGTATAGACCGTTTGGCTACTGCCTATGTACCAAACAATCCAAAGTATAATGCGATATCAGGAACAATAGAGTTTTATCCGGTCATAGAATGTCCGCCTACCGGCAATACAGACACGATAGTATTCTCTGTTTTTATCAAAGACCGCGCAGGAAAATTGAGTAATCGGGTACGCACTCCGCCTATCATCGTGACCTGCCATTGATCTATCTCAGCAGATCGAAGGAGCCCATTTTGTAGAAAAGTTTATCGGGATAAATTTTCTGATAGTAAGTCACATAGCAGGAATAACTTCCGGTGTTTTGAGCCACTCCTTTGTATGTTCCGTCCCAACCCAGATCATTAATATCATCAAACAGGAGCAGGCCCCATCTGTCATATATCTTGACCGAGGCTACTATGGTGCCCTCCAGTGCCTGTATCTGGTAGAGGTCATTTTTGCCGTCATTATTAGGAGTGAAAGCATTCGGTATCGCGATCTGTGCAGGTGGCACACCTACAGTAATGGTGGTGCAGATCGTTTCTGTACAATGGCTGGAGTCTGTCGCAGACACACAATATTCGATGGCTTTGACAGGTGTGGCGAATGGTGACTGAATGCTACTGTCTGAGATGTATTCGCCCGGTGTCCATACATAGGAACTCAGATGAGCACCCGTTACAGATAGCCGCACGGTATCTCCCGGCGCAGCAGTGGTATCAGGTATAGCACTGATCTGCAATGTGAGATGACTGGCTGCATTATTCACCACTACATGTATTGAATCAGAAGAAACGCATCCGAGACTATCTGTAGCAGACACATTGTAACTTTGATCCTGCTGAAGAGTGACATTGATGGTTCGGGTGGTCTGTCCGCTGCTCCATAGGTAGGACGTGATCTGTCCGCGTCCGGTAGCTGTGGCTTTAAGCATAGTAGTACCACCGGGGCATATAGTATCAAAAACAGGCGTAGCCGATACATGCACAGAGTCCACATCTACAGTCATGGTAGCTGTGCCTGTGCAGCCATTTGGGCTGCTCACCGTCACTGTATATGGCTGTGTGCTGAAAGTAGTCACATTGATCTGCTGAGTCGTGTCTCCATTGCTCCAATGGTAGCTCACATTATTGACATTGGGCACGGAGACGCTCACAGTGGCCCTGCCGCCGGGGCATATGGTGGTATCTGCCGAAATGATCGAACCGAGATAATCCATGTTTATCACGAAACTATGCGTAGAGCTGCATCCCGCACCCGCGCTGACTGTCACATCATAG
>CAIXBT010000104.1 GCA_903917755.1 uncultured Bacteroidota bacterium | reverse complement strand
CCGGGCTTCCATTTGGTCGTTCGCTACAGATTCATTCGGCAAAAAGGACGAAAGTCTAGTTATATATACACTTCTACTCAATTTGGGCGGTGGCTTTAAGTTACAAAGGAATCAAATACTACTAATTAAACAAAATTCTAAAACTTAGTTTCTCATCATTTGTTCACATTGGCTTTTATCTTAATGCATTACCTTTGAAATAGTTGACATCTCGCAGCAACTCTTCTTTCTTTAATGTAAGCATCAATGTAGATACAATAGCCAGGATCGGAGACAGGATAACTACCGCTGTCGGCAGCAAAAACATAAATATATAAACCCTTATTTTTCTGCTCAATGAGCCTATCGGCGCGCCTCCTATGAAGCGCGACCAGATCCCGAAAGCACGCTGCCCCCGACTCTCCATCAGTACCAGATTGGGCAGGACATCGACAGCGCCATTGTCATTTAGCTTTTGCTGCACAGCAGCCCATTTATTGTCGTTCAAGGCATCTTTTATTATCTGTCCGTATTTTGATGATACTGCCACATCCTCTTCCGACACACCTGCCGCAGGGAAAACCCAGAATTTTTCTTTCCTGCCCCATAGCAGCCACCTCAGGATGGTGACGAGACTGACGACATTAGGCGATCTGTCTACCAGTGCCACATTGGCTACCAGTTCGCTACCCGCTGTCTTGAGACGCTTCTTCACCTTCTCCTGCGCACCAAGCCACATATTACGACAGCCTATGAGTGTCACTGCCTTGGTACCGCCTAGTACTTTTTTGCCTGCATCAGACTGCAGAAAAGTAGAAAACACCGGAGATGGGGTCAGAAACCAGGGTTGATAGGCCAGGATCACCAGATCATATCGATCATTGAGTTTATCTGAAAATGGCATCAACTCGATCGGTTTCTCATAAAAAGCCTCCGGGAAACCATTGAAAAAAGTGAATGCAGACCAGGGAAAAGGATAGGGACTGACGGGTTTCAACTCCTCAAATGTCACATTATAGTTAGGGTCTGAGCTGAAAGGCTCGCAAAACTGACGGGCTATCGACAGCATCTGCCCCGACTGGGTGAAATAAACGACCAATATCTTTTTCTGATCCATATGGATACAAGATTAAAGAATACTAGCGAGTAGTATGCAGACAAATGACAAAATTACTTAGCCAATGATTACTTTTGTCACATTCATGCATATCAAGGCTACACCCCTTCAGCACATCAATGAATCCTTATTTCGCGAAAAGGGCGTGGAAGTGTGGCTCAAAAGAGATGACCTCACACACCCCGAAATATCCGGTAATAAATGGCGCAAGCTTAAATACAATCTAGTAGAAGCAAAAGAAGAAGGCCAATCCACACTGCTGACCTTCGGTGGCCCCTATTCAAATCATATACATGCTGTAGCCGCTGCCGGCCGACTGTTTGGATTTAAAACCATCGGTATCATAAGGGGTGAGCCACATGCCGAGCCTTCAGAAACCCTCAAAGATGCCGCACAAAACGGGATGCGGATATTATTTATGGACCGGCCACACTACAGGCTCAAACACGAAGCCGAATGCATAGAGAGTCTGCATGTACAACTAGGCGATTTCTTTATGATACCTGAAGGTGGCACGAATATTTTTGCGCTGCAGGGCTGTATCGAGATGATTAATGAGATCAAAACAGACTATGACTATGTCTGCTGTGGCTGCGGCACCGGAGGCACACTGGCAGGGATAGTGACAGGTCTATATGGCCGAAAAAAAGCAATAGGTTTTTCCTCATTAAAAGGCAAGGATACTCTCACCGAATCTGTCACTGAACTCGTGAGGGATTTCACAGACATGACCTTTGATAACTGGCAGATCACTTTTGACTACCACTGCGGTGGATATGCCAAAGTCAATGAGGACCTGATAAATTTCATCAAAGCATTCAAACAAAACCATCTCACCCAACTGGAACCTATCTATACCGGCAAAATGATGTATGGGCTGTATGATATGATAGCGAAAGACCACTTCCCTCGCGGCACTCGCATCATAGCGATACACACGGGAGGATTGCAGGGATTGCGAGGGTATAAAACAGAATTCGGCAACTCGGCAATTTGAATCTCCTTCGGAGAGATATCACTTCACCTTATACAGTAGTATATCTGAAAAACGTCCGCCCTTGGCACCTATGGCCACATGCAGGTCACCGCGGCTGAGGGTCAGTGACGCAGTATATCGGTTGCCGGATTTTTGCATCATCACAGGTGGTTTCTTGATGTCGTTTGAGATGACCAGTTGTATGTCTTCATCACTTATGATCGTGAAATTCATTTGAGTACCTGCCTTAAGTATACCATCCAAAGGGAAATCTACTACTCTGACATCATGTGTGGTGGGAAATGACATAGGAAGCTCTGCTGGCAAAGTTTTATCTAAATACTTGGTGAGTATCTCTTTGCCACTGAATCCTAAGGCATAGAATGGCTCCATGACCAGCGGCATCTCCTGATACTGGTGCAGGGTGATGGGTTCGCTGAGCTGCGTCCACTGCTGCTCCACGGGGTAGTGGCGGAAGAAAAATTCATACTTATCTACATTAAAAAAATATGGCGTATATCTCTTGAGACTCACCAGTTTGCCACGCTCACCGTCAGCATGCCCGGCACCCCAGGTCACATCCAGCAGCAGCCATTGGCCGCCCACTCTTACCGCATTCCATACATGATTGGGGTCCTTACCTTCGAACTTATGCCCCGGTCTGTAGCCATAGGCTTTGGCATGGCCTGTCACTACCACTGCCTCCAGGCCCATAGCTGTACAGAGTGCTTTATAGAGCTGTGAATAGCCCTCGCAGACAGCGTGCCTGCGTTTTATTACTTTGGTCGGTGACTGGTCAGGTAGATTGCCTGAATTAAACCCTTTATCATCATACCTGATATTGTTTGCCTCCCAGGCAAAAGCCGCTCTGGCTTTCTCCATATCGGTTTTGCAGCCCCTCTTCAGATAGGCTGCCACACTGTCCACATCATATATCAGAGAGGATGGTGTATTGAAAGCAATTGAATCTATATAGTGAAAAGTACTATCAGCTGCACTAATGTTCATGCTAATGAATACACAAAACAGTGCTGCCAGTAAATGAGATCTCATAGTTGTAACCATATGGTAAATATAGTAAACAACAACTATTTCGACATCTCTGCAAAATACTGGAAGAAATAAGGAATGGTCTCAATACCTTTGTAGTAATTGAATACACCATAGTGCTCATTCGGTGAGTGGATGGAGTCTGAATCCAATCCAAAACCAAATAGCACAGACTTAGTATTCAGCACACGCTCAAACATGGTTACTATCGGTATGCTGCCTCCTGTGCGCTGAGGTATCGGAGCCTTGCCAAATGTCTTTTCCATCGCTCTCGATGCCGCCTTGTAGGCTATAGTATCTGTAGGAGTCACTGCAGCTTCACCACCATGCAGATTGGTCACTTTCACTTTCACATACTTAGGAGCTATACTCTTAAAGTGATCTTCAAACAGTTTTGTGATCTTCTCTGAAGATTGATTAGGCACGAGTCTCATGCTTATTTTAGCATAAGCCTTAGATGGCAATACCGTCTTGGCACCCTGCCCGATATAGCCACCCCAAATACCATTCACATCGAGTGTAGGACGGATAGATACTCGCTCTGTGGTAGAGTAACCTTTCTCTCCGAGCACATCATCCAGGCCCAGATCTTTTTTGTAATCTTCCAGAGAGAAAGGCGCTTTGGCCATTTCTGCCCTTTCGCTGTCAGATACTATCTCTACATCATCATAGAAGCCCGGTATGTTTATCTTTCTGTCGGCATCGTGCAGAGATGAGATCATATCGCAGAGGGTGTTGATCGGATTTGCGACTCCGCCGCCATACACACCTGAGTGAAGGTCCTTATTAGGTCCTGTCACCTCCACCTCCAGATAGGCCAGCCCTCTGAGACCGGTAGTGATAGATGGGGTATCATTAGCGATGATAGAGGTATCTGATATCAGCACCACATCGCTCTTTAGCTTTTGGATATGAGCTTTCACATATGTTTCGAGATTTTCAGAACCTACTTCCTCCTCGCCTTCTATCATAAATTTGACATTGCATGGCAGGCTGTTATTTTTCAGCATCATTTCAAATGCCTTGACATGCATATACATCTGACCTTTGTCATCAGCGCTGCCTCGGGCATAGATATTGCCATCCTTGACCACCGGCTCGAATGGGGGTGAATGCCACAGATCATAAGGGTCTGCAGGCTGCACATCATAGTGACCATATACCAGCACGGTAGGCAGCTTCGGGTCGATGATCTTGTCACCATATACTACCGGATAGCCTTTGGTCTGCTCGAGAACGACATTCTCAGCACCTGCTGCTATCAGTTGTGCTTTTACAAATTCAGCTGTGCGAAGCACATCATCTTTAAATTTAGGATCAGCGCTCACAGATGGTATCCTGAGCAGATCGAACAGTTCGTCCAGAAAACGTTGTTTATTGCTTTCGAAGTATGGTTGTAGTTTTTCCATGTCAGATTTTATGATGCGAATATAGCATTATCGGTTTTTGTGACTAATAAGATATAAACAAAAAACCCTCGCGAATGCAAGGGTTTTTCCGGAAAATATTTAAAATTCAATTATTCCACCACAAATTTCTTAGTATAAGTTTCACCATCTACTGACACTCTGGCGAAATACATTCCTGCTGAGAGAGTTCTTTTATCACCCATATCGATGTTATAATTTCCGGCCTGCTCTTTCTCATCCTTCAGCGCGGCTACTTCCTTGCCGGTGATATCCACTATCGTGGCATTGACTACAGCAGGGGCATTCAGGGTATAGGAGATCGTGCCTTTACCAGCCATAGGATTCGGATATATCTTGAGATCAAAACCCGATGAACTGATATTATTGATACCCGCAGTACCCGGCAGCTGTGATGTATACAGATAATAAAACAGCTGCATCTCATCAGCAGATGTAAAACCAAATCTCTGATAGAAACTTGAATCATTTTTGTATACCGTTTCAGCTATGAGGCCCGATGTGGTAAAGTTGATCGGCAGCAGGGATGGAAAAAACTCTACAGATGGGTGCTCCCAGTCATAATATCCAAGATTGACAGGGCCGCCTGGATTGTTATAATCTATCATGCAATTATAGATCGTATCCGTGCCTAAGTCATTGGATTTTGAAGCATCGAAATTATAGATATTGAATGCCGTTCCCATTTTATGCGTATGAGAATTGAGTAGCCAGATATATCTCATGGCATCCTTTCCATTATCTCCATCAGCATCTATACAGTCATTAGTAGCATGGGGTGAGATCAGGTTAAAATGATATGGCGGGTTAAGATCTACCACACCCAGAGACGTATTGTTGTTTAGTCTTGACTTCATTTCTATCACCCCATCGGTAGGGATACGTGGTGTGGCAGCTATGTTGATATATACATCAAAAGGCAGGATAGGATATGGACTGTAATTTTTGACATGAAAGTCAAGGTCCACATAGGTAGTTTTAGGCCAAAAGAATGCAGTGCCTGTCGGCAATTCTATGTCCTGCGGAAATACCCAAACCGAGCATACACTTTTACTGCCATCAAAAGGCGATACGGTACCACCGGCACTCAGTATCACTCTTCTCAAACCTGTTTGTTTGGCCATGGCAGATGCAGAATCGTTAAACTTAAAGAGGATAAAATGATGTGAGTATGAGGTCATCTCCAGATTCAGACCTGTCGCCTCCATTTGAGACGGCCAGTTGATCTGATGCATCAGCATGTATTCAGTTTCATCCTGACCGGGGATATTTCTCAAAAATATCGGACCGTAGCGAACCTGAATACCTGTACCTGCTGCCGGTTGAGGCATTTTGGGCGAGAATGGCCCGCGTGCCGTATCATTATAATATCCGTTGATCATGCTGGTATCTATGGTAAGCCTTGACAGCGCTGCATCATTCATGATCCACTGCCTGATATATTCCACTTCTATATTAGTGAGACCTGCACCTGCGTGTGCTGCCGAATCAGGCTCGCCCGCAGGAAGACCCAGATCGGTATCAAACCAGCTGCCGGCTTTCCTGAGCAGATAGCTCTGATAGGGCTGATCTACCCAAACTAATTTTTCGCCTCGGGCCTGTGCCGCAGCATTAGATGGTGTCTGATTGTACAATGCGTTGTAGACGGTCGTAGTGTCACCATCGAACTTCAACGCATCTGCCGAGGTGGCGCTATGACATCCGGCATTAGAACATTTGGTCTGAAGGATATTATAGACCACTCCGTAACCGGCATCGTAATTATACTGCGAAAAAAGCGGGGACGTAGCAAATAGAACAACTGAAAGAAAGAGTAGTTTCTTGTACATGGTTATTATCGTTTGCGCTAAAATATAAAAAGCAACATTTCTAAAACCATGATTTTTATCATGCAACTAGCTGGTTGTCAAGAAGTACAACAACTAATTATGTTGACATTCCCATCAACAAAAAAGCCCCTGCGATCATGCAGAGGCTTCCATATATTATTAAGGATCTATATTACTCGACCACAAATTTCTTAGTAAAGGTTTCGCCATTTACTGACACACGGGCGAAATACATACCTGATGATAATGCTTTGTCCTGACCGATATTGATCTTATAAGTTCCGGCCGGCTCTTTCTCATTTTTGAGAGTGGCTACTTCTTTGCCAGTGATATCAACTACTGATGCACTTACTGTAGAAGCATTGTCCAGTGTGTATGCTATCGTACCGGTATTATTCATCGGGTTAGGATATACCACAAAATCAAATGCAGGTTTAGTAACCTCATTGATTCCTGTAGACGGCTGCTGGAGGGTATACATATAGTAGAACAACTGCATTTCGTCTGAAGTGGTGAAACCGAAATGTATGATGCTGCTTGATGTATTATTCCAGACAGTCTGGCATATCACACCGTTGGTCAGCATGTTCATATCATACTGCGGGCTGAAATACTCTACAGTAGGATGCTCCCAGTCATATACACCCAGATCTATTCCGTTTGCATAGTCATAGGTACCTTTGTAAAGTGTGTCACCTATTCCTCCCGACATTGTGTTATCATATTTATAGAGGTTGAATCCTGTACCAAACTTGTGTGTGTGAGATGACAGCATCCATATATATCTATGCTCATTGTTACCATTCGAAGGGTCCTTATAAGGTAAAGTTGTGACCATGTTTGGCAGCAATAGCAGTGTAGCATTATTCACCAGCTGTGACCTCATTTCTATCGTATTGTCTGTCAGCACTCTCGGTCTGTATGATATATTTAGATAGAAATCGAAAGGAACGATGCCGGAGGTACCCGGAGTGATCGGTGTATAGTTCTTGATGTGAAAATCCTGATCAATATATGAGGTCTGAGACCAGAAGAAAGCGGTACCTGTAGGAAGCGTGATAGTACTTGGGTTCTGCCACGCAGCGATCAGATTTTTATTGCCATCAAAAGGAGTAACGATACCTGAAGTACCGATGCTCACCTTCCTCAGACCTACTAACTTTGCCATACCTGAAGCTGAATCCGGAAACTGGAAAAGCAGGAAGTGGTGAGACATCGAACTCATGCTAGATTGAACACCTGTGATCTCCATATTTGAAGGAAAATTGATCTGACGCATCAGCATATACTCCACTTCATTATTTCCCGGTGTATTTCTCAGGAATATAGGTCCGTAGCGAACCTGCATACCCGTACCCTGTGCAGGCTGAGTCATCTTAGGGAAAAATGCGATACGGCCTGTATCATTCACATTGTAATAATCATTCACTATAGATGTATCGATGGTCAGACCTGTCTGAGCAGCATCGTTGAGTATCCACTGTCTGATATATTCTATCTCGACATTAGACAATCCCACTCCTGCATGAGAAGCCGAGTCTGGCTCACCTGCGGGAAGTGCAAGATCGCTATCGAACCAGTTTGTAGCTGCTTTCTTGAGCAGATAACTCTGATAAGGCTGATCGATCCAAACCAACTGTTCACCTCTGCTGTGAGCAGCAGCATTGGCAGGGGTCTGACTGACGATGGAAGAGTAAACGGAAGCAGAGCTGCCATCAAACTTCAGTGCATCTGCGGATGTGGCACTATGGCAACCCGTGTTCGAGCACTTCGTATTTAAAATGTTGTAGACTACGTCAAATCCAGCATTGTAATTATACTGCGAAAAAACTGACGTGGATGTAATTAAAATAATAACAAGAAAGTGTAGTTTCTTATACATGATGTTTTTTGATTTATCATATAAAAATAATAAACCCTTGATTGAAATGCTAACTTTTCAACGAAAATAAGAAGCTTAATGTATCAACATTATCCGCATAGTCCCACAGTTCAGGCCTTTGGGTATAGCCAAATTTAACAATATCAATAATATTATCTTTCGATACAATTGATTTACTTGACACTATACATTGGATGTCGTCCTTTTTCGATATTATACTATCGCTCAAAGAGTTAATATCGTTATATCTCTCAAAATACAAAACTGAAACCGGAGACCCGATGGCGGGATTTTCCTGGATCATGATGATCTCATCGGCCAGATGGATCGTAGAATTCATAAGCAGAAGTGTCCGGTTATAATCATAGTTGTTCATGTATTTGGTATGATTATGCATCCATTTATATCTCTCGAAATACGGGAAAAGCCTGGTGATATCATAGTCCTGAGGCACATATAACTTTGATACATTGCGACAGCCAAAACCAAAATACATAAAGATATCATCTGCCAGACCGTATAGCTCCTCATCGGTTTCACTGCCGGTCAGGATCGCTACAGAATTTCTGTTTTTGCGCAGGATGCTGGGTTGATCTCGGAAATAATATTCAAAATAGCGATTGGTGTTATTGCTCCCGGTAGCGATCACCGCATCAAAATCCTTGAGCCTGTCAATGATAGAAGAGCGATCTCTGAGCATCGGGTCTATCTGCATCAGCTTCTCATATATATATGGAAAGAGCACCTCGTCCTTACCTGATGGCTTGACCCTGATATTATTTCCGGAGATATACACGCACAGAAAGTCATGAAACCCCACCAATGGTAGGTTTCCGGCCATGATGATGCCAACAGTCTTTGCAGGTTTATCATCTTCAGATATTTCATATCGAGACAGCCATTGCTGCAATCGTTCTGCGGTCAGCATCCTGTCTATCACTGCATTCATGGCCTTGCGGCAAAACTCCTCCGTGAACCAGGGATTCATAGAAGCCGCTCTGGCTATGACATTATCCATCTCGACATCAGATCGGAGTTGCTCACCCAGTTTGACAAGTGCTGCTATTCTTTCTTTCAGTTTTTCGTTCATTTGTCTATCAATTTAGGCATCGTGCCGGGCTTGGTTACTTTGTTTGAAATAATAAACCAATGCGAAGACAAATATCCATTAATTAGCGTTATTGATTCATCGAAGTTCTATACAAATTTAAAATCATGAAAAAGAATATCGCCGTCATGGCAGGCGGGCCCTCGGCAGAAGCAGGAATATCTCTTAAAAGCGGGCAGGTAGTATGTGACTATCTGGATAAGGAACGCTTCAATATATATAAGGTGCTGATCGAAGGAAATGACTGGGTGGTAGAATCAACCGGTGGCCGCATGCTGGTAGACAAGAATGATTTCAGCTGCATGATAGATAGCGTGAAGCTCAGATTTGATGCGGTTTTCGTAGCGATACACGGCACCCCTGCCGAAGATGGCAAACTGCAGGGATATTTTGACATGATGGGTATACCATATAACTGCTGCGGTGTACTGACTGCCTCTCTGACCTTTGATAAGAACAGAACGAAAGAATATCTGACACCTTTTGGCGTGCTGTCTGCCAAGGCTATTTCTGCCAAGAAAAATGATGACAGGTCAGTATTGTCCGCTCAGGTAAATGAGCAACTCAGCTATCCAGTCTTTGTGAAACCCAATAAGAACGGATCAAGCTATGGTGCATCTAAGGTGAATACCAAAGAAGAGCTGGAGAAGGCTATATCATTAGGCTTCGACTATGATGATGAGATACTGATAGAGGAATATATCAAGGGCACGGAGGTGACATGCGGTGTGATGACTTACAAAGGAAAAGTGATCGCCCTGCCTATCACTGAGATCAGAAGCAAGTCTGATTTCTTTGATTATAAAGCTAAGTATGAAGGCAACTCAAAAGAGGTGACACCTGCCGAGATAGACACTGCTATCGCAAAACAAATACAGGAGACGGCCACATTCATCTATCAGAAATTAGATTTCAAGGGCATGAGCAGGATAGATTTCATCATACGAGATGGACGCTACTATATGTTGGAAGTAAACTCCGTGCCGGGGCTATCTGCCGAGAGCATCGTACCCCAACAGGCAAAGGCTTACGGGCTAACACTCACAGCGCTGTTCAGCAATTCTATCGAGGAATGTTTGAAGTGATCTCAAAGCCGACTTTTTGCATCTCATCCCAAAAACCGGGATAAGATTTTTCGACCACTTCAGGATCATTGATCGTGATAGGGCCGAGTAAAGCCAATGGCGCAAATGCCATAGCCATACGGTGATCATTATAGGTATCGATGATCTGATCTGACATGGTCAATCTGCCTGTCAACTCAAATTTGCCGTCTCTGATCTCTTCCAGCTTCACCCCAAATTTCAGCAGTTCATTTTGCAAGGCCATGATACGGTCAGTCTCTTTGATACGAAGGCTTTGCAGACCGCTGAAAGTGGCTTTTATATTCTTAGCCGCACATAGTACAATGACAGTCTGAGCGAGGTCGGGATGGTCCGTAAAATCAAAATGACAGACGGAGTTTCCTGCTCGCCCTGTACGAACACATATGCCATCATATATAGTTTCAAAATCCACACCCAGTTTCTCAGCCCATTTTACGATCTGCACATCACCCTGAGATGTTTCCATGCTCAGTTTACGCAGCATGATCTCTGCATCTTTGGCTATGGCTGCCATGCTGCACCAATAGCTCGCCGCCGACCAGTCGGCACCCGCATGAAGTTTAATCGGCTTAAAAGATTGAGCCGGGATATGGATATTGTCGGCGCTTGTCATTAGTTCTATTCCCGCATCCTGCATTAGTTTCGCAGAGAGATCTATATATGGTCTGGAAGAAACTTCTGTCGTAAATGTGATCTCCAGACCGCCCTCCAGTACCGGAGCGATCATCATCAGTGCAGATATATACTGACTGCTCACATTGCCGGCTATGCTTACTTTGCTTTTAAGTTTGGAATGATCCGTAGGGATGATCTCTAAAGGTGGAAATCCCTCACTCTTCAGGTAATTAATATCAAATCCAATGTCTCTGAGTGCATTGACCAAAATACCGATGGGCCGCTCACACATACGCTCCGAACCGCTGAGTATTTTATGCTCACCCGCAGCACAATAATAGGCTGTCAGAAAACGCATGGCGGTACCGGCATCGCCTATATTTATTTCCAGCTCATCAGAAGCTAAGGCAGCTTGCAGAATCTTTGTATCACGCGCATCAGAGATATTCTCTATCCTGATCTTGCCTTTTGATAAAGCTCGAAGTATCAGGAGACGATTGCATTCACTCTTAGATGAAGGCAGATCTACCATGCCTCTGAGTATCGAGTTTGATTGAGAAATAGTGATACTCATTTAGTATGCGGAGTTACAGTTTTGTTGAAATAAAGTATTGCCTGCCTGATCTCACTACTACTCACTTCGATATCTATTCCACATCTGCCAATATCATCTATCAGTGCCATCTTCACGATACCCTTATCGTTCTTTTTATCCTGAAGCGTATAAGTGAGCAATCCCTCTACAGCCACATCAGGCAATGGCTTTAAGTCAAAAGCAGACAGCAGCGTATGACAAACGAAACCGGCTTTCTCTTCATCAATAAGAGATTTGAATGCCGCAATAAAAGTCTCGATCGCCATGCCATAAGCCACTGCCTCACCATGAAATAAAGGGTCAGATGTAGTATGGCTATAACTCTCCAAAGCATGACCGATAGTATGACCGAAGTTCAACTTCTTGCGAATGTTTTTTTCAAAAGGATCCTGCTCTACTATCTCGGATTTAATAGCCACAGCTTTTTTTATAAGTTCTATATCAGGCACGGTATGACTCGCCCTGCTGAAGTCGATGAAAGCCGGACCGTCTGCTATCAGATAGTGTTTGACCATTTCTGCCAGGCCGGATCTGAGCTGTCTTTCATCTAATGTTTTTAAAAACTCAGGACATATCAGCACCTCTTTTGCCTCGCTGAAAATGCCGATCTGATTTTTGAAATTTTGGAGATCGATCCCCGTCTTCCCTCCTACCGAGGCATCCACCATCGCCAATAATGTGGTGGGTATATTGATAAAATCAATGCCGCGTTTATAACATGATGCTGCAAAGCCGCCCATATCAGTAATGACCCCGCCACCGAGATTTATGAGCAACGATCTTCTATCTGCGAAATGACCTGTGAGTTCCGTCCAGATATGTTCACAGTTTGCAAGGTTTTTATTGGTCTCTCCGCTTGCGACCGAGATGACTTTGGCATTGGTCAAAGTAGCTTTGATCAGCGGCAAACAATACTTTTTCGTATTCTCATCACAGAGCAAAAAAACAGAACTATATGGACGCACGAGGTCGCCAATTTTGCTGCTCAAATCTGCAATATCCGAGAAAAAATAGACCATCACTTAATGAATGAAAACTGTTTTAATATTTACAAATTCTCTCAAACCGAACTCTGATAATTCACGTCCGAAACCACTTCGTTTCACACCACCGAAAGGCAATTTAGCATCTGATTTCACAATATCATTTATAAAAACATTTCCGGTCTGCAATTCAGGAACCCATTTCTCTGCGGCCACCACATCATCTGTCCAGATAGAAGCGCCCAGCCCATACTGAGACTGATTGGCCAGCTTGATAGCCTCATTCACATCTCGCACTCTGACCAGAGACCATACCGGACCGAATATCTCTTCTTCGAAAGCCCTCATGCCCGGCTGTACATTTTCTAATACTACCGGAGTCACAAAATTGCTATCGGCAGGAGCCTGAAAAGTATTATAATAAGGTTTAGCACCCTGTGCTATGGTATCTGCGATCTGCTGATTGACTTTCTGTGCCAGATCTCTGCGTGCCAGAGGGCCTATCTGGGTTTCTTCTTTCATAGGGTCACCGACCGCGAGTGCAGCTACTTCTTTGACCAGTTTATCTCTGAACGAATCAAAAGAAGCATCGGCCACGATGAAGCGTTTGGCGGCATTGCATGACTGACCGGAGTTGATCGAGCGAGACTTGACAGCACCTGCCACCGCCATATCGATATCCGCACCATCCAGCACTATAAATGCATCATTGCCGCCCAGTTCGATCACGCTCTTTTTGATATACCTGCCCGCCAGCGATGCCAGGATAGACCCGGTCTGATCACTTCCGGTGAAACTCACTCCTGCTACACCCGGACTGGCGATCAGAGCAGCGGCATCTTCGTTAGTGAGATAGAATTTTCTAAAGACACCATCCATGATACCGGCATCTCTAAAGGCATCTTCTATGGCCTGCGCACATAGTGAAACTGATGGAGCATGTTTGAGAATGGTCACATTTCCTGCTATCAAGGATGGCACCGCAAATCTAAAGACCTGCCAAAAGGGAAAATTCCAGGGCATGACCGAGAAAATCACGCCAAGAGGTTCGAAAGAAATATAACTCTTAGATGCAGCCGTAGCCACCATCTCCTGCCCGAGCATAGATGGGGCCTGAGCGATATAGTAATCAAAGGCAGTCAGAACTTTATTGATCTCATATAATGATTCGCGATATGGCTTACCCATTTCGAGGGTGATGATGCGGGCATATTGATCTTTTCGCTGCGAGAGAATATCGGCCAGTTTACGAAGTTGGATGCCGCGTTCATTTATGGTCAGTTTGCGCCATTTTTCGAAGGCCTTGAGAGAGATAGCCAGATCCGGAAAGGTGTCAAAAGGAAATTCTTTGATGACCTCTCCCGAAAACGGATTAACACTTTGATATTTCATTTGGCTAAAATATCTATTCGGCTGATGCCAATGGCGAGTTTTTTAATATTTTATCTTTTATAGCAATCCAAACAAGCGTTAGTTGAATTCATATTAGTAAAACTGATAATTATGCAACGTTTTCTTATCTTTCACAGTCATTTAACTAATTGAAGTCTATGCCATTTATTTATGAAAGTATTTATTAGCTTTGACCTTATCCATTCATTAAACCAAGAGATAAACCCTATAAGTAAAATGAAGAAATTTTTACTAATCCTGTCAATCGTATTCTTTTCTGCTGTTTCATCCCGAATTTATGCCAGCCACGTGATGGGAGCCGATCTTACATTCACCTGTTTAGGGCCCAATACTTATCTTATTACCCTTCAGGTCTACAGAGATTGTAATGGTATACAGCTGAACGGACCTCTGGATATCAACTACTCTTCCTCTCAATGCGGAGTAAACTCAACCCTGACACTCAATCAGGTAGGTCCACCGGTCGATATTACTCCCGTGTGTTTCGCAGGTACCGATGCCTGTAATGGCGGCAGCGGATACGGTATACAAAAATTCGTCTTTCAAGGGACTCTTACATTGCCGGCCGGTTGCGGTTCAGACTGGGTATTGAGCTGGACACTATGCTGCCGCAATGCAGCTATCACGACACTGAATGGTCCGGGTAGCGACAATCTCTACATTGAGGCACACCTGAATAACACATTGCCGACATGCGACAGCTCACCTTCTTTTTCTAATGACCCGATAGCTATTTATTGCAATAACTTCCCGCAACTCTTTAACCACGGTGCCACCGATCCAAATGGTGATTCATTGTACTTTTACCTCATGCCATCTCTGACAGCTGCAGGTACACCAGTAGCATACAATTCGGGTTTTGGCGCGTTGACCCCTTTGGCTACCACATCAGGTACAGGGATAAATGCAAATACAGGGCAACTTGGGTTCACACCCAATCAAACTCAGGTGGCAGTAATGAAAGTAGGTGTGGATGAATATAGAAATGGTGTGCTGATAGGGCACATAGAGCGGGATATGCAGGTGATCGTAACGACTTGTAATAACTCTGCGCCTACATCATTGGGTATCAACGGTCAGACAGGTGCAACCGCCAATACATATACTACGACTGCCTGTTCGAATTTCTGTTTTACTATCCAGACCACTGATGCAAACCCAACTGATAGTGTCTTTTATACATGGATAAATAATAACCTTCCGGGAGCTACCATCTCTTCGAACGGAGCATTGAAACCACTTCTGACCATTTGTTGGGCACCTACACAAAATGATGTCGGTACACATAACTTTGTAATTGACCTTCAGAATAATGACTGTCCTTATTACGGAAACTCTTCGATCGCCTACACAGTGATCGTCAATCCGGCATCAGATCCACCAGTCAGTGCGGGACCTGATGTGCATTTATGCCCCGGTCAGACCACGACCCTCACTGCTACATCTACCGGAAATGTGACCAGCTATAACTGGTCTGACGGAACCAATACCCATACGGGAGCCTCATGGACTGTGAATCCTGCCGTGACCACTATATACACGGTCACAGCAGTATATGCTAACGGCTGCTCACTCACCGATCAGGTAGTGGTGTACAGAGACATCCCTCCTACAGTCACTGCATTCCCTATTCTTACCACATTATGCTCCAATACAGATACCATTCAATTATCGGGATTCAGCAATGACCCTACGGCATCTTATCTATGGAGCCCAGCTGCAGGACTGACATGTACCACATGTACCAATCCCAAAGCATCTCCGACTGTCACTACCACTTATACCGTAGTAGCCAAGGATTCTGCAGGATGCCCGAGTGCACCATTCTCTGTGACCGTGGCTATCGCTCCGCCGCCGCCTACTCAAAGCTGCTCGGTGATATATGCTTCTCCAACCGGAAACGGAAACGGTACTCAGAACAGCCCAGCCAGCCTTCAGGCAGCTATTGATTCAGCTGCATGTAATAATGCGCTGATCAAACTGGCCATCGGTATCTATACAATAGACAACCCGATCACTAATATCACAAGTTATACAACAATAGAAGGTGGATTCGATCCTGCCAATGACTGGAGAAAGACCAGTACACCGGGTGCTACTGTCATACACAGAAGTGCTTTGAACATGGAAGGTGCAGGAACCAATAATGAGAGAATAGTAGCTATCTACATGAATGGTAATAACTACTTCAGATTTCAGGATGTAACCATCGAAACAGCCAACTGCCCTGCATTGGCCGGTGGAGATACTTATGGCTATAGCAACTACGTGCTGCATTTCACAAACTGCTCTAACTACAATCTGACCAGATGCCAGATCAAACCCGGTACAGCCACAGGTGGATTGGCCGGTGGTGTATCTGCCGGTGTCACTCCTATAGGAGGAACCGGTGGTGCTGGAGGCTCAGGCGCAGGCACAGGATGCAGCCAGAACGGTGGCGCAGGTACAGCAGGTACAGCTGCCAGCAGTGGTGCAGGTGGTGGCGCAGGTGGTGGTGGTGCCGCAGGAAGCAGTTGTAATACTGTTGGCTG
>CAIXBT010000103.1 GCA_903917755.1 uncultured Bacteroidota bacterium | reverse complement strand
TTATGAAGGCGGAGTATATAGCTAAGTTGATATTCGACATCTATCATCTATCTGACAGTACTGTGATAGAAGAAGTCGTTTTAAGGCCGGTCTTGGGTGATATTTAAGCAGCTTTCCTATACAAATTGCATGGCTAATATCCCGCAAATAGCCTTGATCAAAACCAGTCCGTCTATCACGATCAGATAGTAGAAAATACTTTTCTTTCTATGCATGGAATAAGAGACAAGAAGTAATAGCAGAAATGGTATCAGATTGATCAAAATAGGTGTGAGGCCGAAATGTCTGTACTGCGCAAAGGTCAGCATAGAGACAATACCGACCAGTGATAATGGGATCAGTACGGATGATATAGTCCGCTTCAGCCCGAATCGCACCACGAATGTTTTCAGCTGATGATTGGAGTCATCTTCATAGTCTTTCATATCAAACATGATCGCATTAATGGTGCAGAACATCCAGTTTTTTATGAAAAGGCCGAATACTAATATGGGATCGATGAAATAAGCAGTGTTTTCGATATGCAACACTACTAAAGGTATCAAACTCACGCACCCTGCCCATACGAATCCGATCACAAAAGCCTTTAGCCAACCTGTGTTTCTGAGGTTCAGTTTCAAAAGTGATTTCGGCAGCAGTCCGTAATACAATAGAGAGGATAGGAGGATCATCAACACGACGAGCCAATATTGCAGGGGAAGACGCAATAAGTTTTCAAAATATTTTATGAGCAATATACTGCACAGGATCACAGCGGATATCAGTAGGGTCCATTGGCTGAATATTACCTGCACACGATGCTGTCGATACCATTCTGCACGGAGATTGACCGTAGATGTTGACTTCAAAACACCAGAATAAGCATAGGTATAATACATCACAGTGACCGTGAATAGCATCAAATAATAGATGGTGGAGTTGAAAGGAATGCGTAGCTGAGTACTGGTCTCAAGTGATAAGACAATAGCAAGAAACCCAACGAAGTAGTTTCCGAAAAAGATAAATTTTATGACGCGCTCACCCATTCCCTGTATTAGTGAAACGAAATTATGCTTTCTCACACTCATATCTGCGAATTCTTATTTTTTCATACATTTACTTCATAACTCAGTTTATGAAAAAGCTCATACTCCTATCGATCGCAACCGGATTTCTGCTTACAGCATGTCATCACAAAAACCTGCCATCAAGTGAATTGACCAAAGACCCTGATAAATCTTTTACTGACTGGAAGGAAAATGTATTTATGGATTCCATGTGGTATACCTCTCCAGATGCCGCATCTGTGCAGGGCTATCATAAATATGATGCACAACTGAATGTGCCTGATTCTGCTAATGCAAAGCGTGTGCTGGCTTTTGCTGATTATGTGGAAGGCCAATTGAAATCTTTCGGTTATGACCAGCTCTCTGATCTCAGTAAGACTGACTATAAACTGATAGAGAACTATGTGGTATCAACGAGGTTCTATCAGAATGAGTTCAAAGAATATGAATGGAATCCTGCCGCATACAATGTAGGCGATGCGATAGATTATGTGATCAATAATAACCCTGCACCTCTCGAAGAGAAGCTGAAGAATCTCACCTCACGTCTCAGCAAAGTCCCTGCATATTACGAAGCAGCCGAGCATAATATCCATAAACCTACGAAGGAGCACACAAGCCTTGCTATCGCTCAGGGAGATGGACTGCTGTCATTCTTCGATAGTGTATTTCCTGATTCTCTCAAGGCATCAAAACTGACAGATCAGGAGAAAGAAGCATTTAATAAAAGCGCTGCTGAAGCTAAAAAAGCAATTCTGGGATATACCAAATGGCTGAAAGAATTGCAGAAGGGATTCACTAAAGATAATACACGTAGTTTTGCGATAGGGAAGGAGCTCTATGCCAAAAAATTTAGCTCCGATATTCAATGTGGCATCAGTTCTGATGAAATGTACAAGAAAGCCGTGGCAAGAAAAGATGCAATTCATCAGGAGATGATTCAATTGACGCAGCAGTTGTGGCCGGTCTATCTGAAAGATATCGCTATGCCTAAAGATACACTCGTCGCGATACGCTCAATGATAGACCACCTTTCAGCGAAGCATTGTCATCGTGATTCATTCATGGCTACTATCGTGAAGCAAATGCCGGAATTGGTTCAGTTCATCAATGATAAGAAACTCATCACGCTAGATCCTACCAAGCCGCTCAGAGTCCGCAAAACTCCTGAATATATGGCCGGAGTAGCGGGAGCATCTATTAATAACCCGGGTCCATACGACAAGAATGGAAACACTTATTACAATGTTACTCCCCTCACTGCATATACTCCAGAGAAGGCTGAGAGCTATCTGCGCGAGTACAATGATTATGTACTACAGATACTAAACATTCACGAAGCTATACCCGGCCACTATGTGCAGCTTATCTACGCCAATAAATCACCGAGCATAGTCAAAGCTATATTTGGAAATGGAGCTATGATCGAAGGCTGGGCATGCTATGTGGAGCGTATGATGATAGAAGCGGGTTACCACAAATCACCTGAGATGCAGCTCTTCTATGATAAATGGAACCTGCGCGAAGCATGTAATTTCCTGCTCGATTATAATCTTCAGGTCAATGGATGGACTGAAGATCAGGTAATGGACCTGCTGGTGAAACAAGGCTTCCAGCAATCTGCTGAAGCTCACGAAAAATATAAGAGGGCTACCTTGTCTCAGGTGCAGCTCGCGAGTTATTTCTCAGGTCAGACGGAGATATTCGAACTGCGCGATGAGATGAAAAAGAAACTCGGCGACAAGTTTGACCTTAAAGCTTTTCAAGAGCAGTTTCTCAGCTATGGCTCTGCTCCTGTCAAAGAGATCAGAACGCTCATGCTGAAATGATAGTATGGCGCTCCTTTCTATCTGACGCAAATTCTGTCTATCATTGCAGTAGATGAAGAGCAGAGTCCTTTTACTGACGCCACCTTTTACACAGCTTAATACGCCATACCCTGCTACGGCGTACCTGAAAGGTTTTCTCAATACCAGAGAGGTCGTTTCTCATCAGGCAGATCTGGGCATTGAGGTCATATTGACTTTGTTTTCAAAAAAGGGATTGGAAGATTTTTTTGCAAGGCTTGAAAAAATGGATTTTGAGCTTAGTGAGAATACCTTTCGCATCTATAATCTTCGCAATGAGTATCTGCAGACCATCGATCCGGTCATTCGCTTTCTGCAAAATAAAAATCCTACGCTGGCGCACTCTATTTGCGACGGGACCTTTCTGCCCGAAGCCGGTCGCTTCAAGGATATTGAGAACATGGATTGGGCTTTTGGCACTATGGGCTTGCAAGATAAAGCAAGACATCTTGCCACCCTCTATCTGGAAGATCTGGGTGATCTGATCAAAGAAACAATAGATCCGCATTTCGGCTTCAGTCGCTATGCCGAACGACTGGGCCGCACAGCTTCACACTTTGATGACCTGTATCATTCGTTACTCGCTCCTGACTCCATAGTTTCAGAAATATTGTTGAAGTTATTGGACGAGAAGATACATCTCTGGCAGCCGACCGTTGTATGCCTGTCGGTACCATTTCCCGGCAACCTGTTTGGGGCATTCAAATGCGGGCAATTCATAAAGAAAAGCTACCCTCACATCAAGGTCGTACTTGGTGGCGGATATGCCAATACGGAACTGCGGAGCCTCAGTGAGCCTCAGGTATTTGATTTCATAGACTATGTATGCCTGGATGATGGTGAAGCAGCCTTACTCTATCTATTGGAATATATAGAAGGGCTAAGCATAACCCCTAAAGGGGACTTAAATACAAGAAATACTGGGCTGTTAAAGCCCCCTTCAGAGGGTGTGGGGGTAAGGACTCAGGATCAACTCAAGCGCGTATTCATACGACAAATGAATGAAGTAGTTTATCTGAATGGCGCTACTGAAACCGATGTCGCACAAAAAGACACAGGCACTCCAGACTATAGTGACCTGCTGCTTGAGGATTATATTTCTGTAATCGAAATAGCAAATCCAATGCACAGACTGTGGAGTGATGGCAGATGGAACAAGCTGACATTGGCACATGGCTGCTATTGGGGGCGATGCAGCTTCTGTGACATATCGCTGGATTATATCCGAAAGTATGAACCACTGACCGCTTCACTCATTTGCGACAGGATGGAGACGATCATCGCACAGACTCAGCAGAACGGATTTCACTTCGTAGATGAAGCGGCCCCGCCAAATCTGCTGCGCGAAGTGGCACTGGAGATCATTCGACGAAAGATGGTAGTGACGTGGTGGACCAATATTCGCTTTGAGAAGCTATTCACTGCAGATCTTTCTCGTCTGCTCAAAGCCAGTGGTTGTATAGCTGTGGCTGGCGGACTGGAGGTAGCATCTGACAGGCTGCTCGCTATGATGAAGAAAGGTGTGACGGTAGCGCAGGTAGCGCAGGTGGCAGACGGATTCACTAAGGCAGGTATCATGGTACATTCCTATCTGATGTATGGTTTCCCGACTCAGACCGATCAGGAAACTATCGATGCACTGGAGATGGTGCGGCAGCTTTTTGAAACAGGTGTGCTTCAGTCCGGCTTCTGGCATAGGTTTGCTATGACGGCGCACAGCCCGGTAGGATTAGAGCCTGCTAAGTTTGAAGTAGTGAAAGAAGGTCCTGACTTCGGTGGTTTTGCGGATAATGACCTCTATCATGATGACCCCTCAGGCGCAGATCACGACTTGTTTTCAGAAGGTCTTCGGAAATCTCTCTTCAACTATATGCATGGTATGTGTCTCGATTTTCCTCTCCAGGAATGGTTCGATCATAAAGTGCCGGAGACATCCATTCCTCCTGAATACATCGAGCAATGCCTCAATGGTGAGCTGAATAAAACCATCAAGCAAAATGCAATCGTGGTGTGGTTAGGAAATGTACCCGAGCTGACTCTATTTGAAGTGAAGAAAGGCAATAAGAAGATCGAAATGGCAGAGTTGGAGTTTTTTGATAAGAAGAAAGACTGGATGCTTCACGCTACTGCTACAGTAGGCCATTGGATAGCAGAGATCATGCCTCGACTGATGATCTCAAAGCTGGCTCCCATGCTCTACAAAGATATGGTGGCAAGTTATGAAAGCACTACTGGTGAAAAGTTTGAAGACTTCACAAGGACCAAAACATGGTTTGAGCTGCGAGAAAATGGCTTGCTGATCTTATAAAACAGACTTAAGATATTAGACAATGAAAGAACACCAATCAAAAGATCCGCTTCATGGCAAGACACTCGAAGCTATTCTGATCAATCTGGTCGAAAAATACGGTTGGGAAGTGCTGGGTGCGCGAATACCTATCAGGTGCTTCACTTTTGATCCGAGTATCAAGTCCAGCCTTACTTTCCTACGTAAAACTGAATGGGCAAGAAAAAAAGTAGAGGAATTGTATATCAGAAGTGTCAGTAAATAGTCTCACTCCTCTATCACAAAGCTATCATAGCCTACTATTACACCCAGTGTGATAGATACTTTTTCTACTTTGGCATTTTCAGGGCCATGATGGCAGTAGTCAATTAGTTTATTGACCATTTCATCTTCGCCTTCAGCCTCGACGAATACAGATCCATTGTGCTCATTTCTTACAAAACCCTTAACACCTAGAATGTCAGCTACTTTTTTGACGCTGGCACGAAAAAAAACACCTTGCACTTTGCCGGACACGACCACCCGTAGATTCTTTATATCTGTTGACATTATTTTGCTTTACTTTTATCGTTGCAATAATAAAGCAATTTCTGTTTTCAGACATCAGGCGTTATTATTTAGTGTTGAGACAATATAAAAACATAGCATCATTTAACATTCAAAAAAGAAAATCATGGAATATAGAAGACTGGGAAAGTCAGGGCTACAGGTCAGCGAACTATCACTGGGTTCATGGGTCACATTCGGTGATCAGATCAGCGATGAAGTGGCCGAGTCGCTGATGATCAAGGCTTATGAAGGCGGTATAAATTTCTTTGATAATGCAGAAACCTACGCCAGCGGCAGATCTGAGCTCGTGATGGGAAAGATCCTGAAGAAACTCTCGTGGGATAGAAGCACCTATCTGGTCTCCAGCAAGGTATTTTGGGGTGGTTCGCTGCCCAATCAGAAGGGACTGATGCGCAAGCATGTGGTCGAAGCATGTCATGGTGCTCTGCGCCGTTTGCAGGTAGATTATCTCGATCTGTTCTTTTGTCACAGGCCTGACATTTATACACCAATAGAAGAAACGGTTTGGAGCATGCACAATCTGATCCAACAAGGCAAAATCCTCTATTGGGGCACCTCGGAATGGACCGCGCAGCAGATCACAGAGGCCCACTATTGGGCAGAGAAGAACAACCTTATAGCGCCAGTCATGGAGCAGCCGCAATACAACATGTTTGAAAGAAAAAAAGTAGAACAGGATTATATTCCCGTTTTTAAAACTTTTGGGCTTGGCACTACTATCTGGTCGCCCCTATCTTCCGGACTGCTGACCGGCAAATATCTCGACAAACTGCCTGATGATTCACGTATGAATCTGAAAAATATGACATGGCTCAAAGAACGTGCGCTCAGCGACAATGAAAAAATGGCCAGGGTCAAACAGCTGCATGATTTCGCCAAAGAACTTGGGATTTCGCTTACTAATATGGCATTATGCTGGTGTCTGAAAAACCCTAATGTGACCACCGTCATACTCGGTGCGTCTAAAGTATCTCAACTCGAAGAAAACCTCAAATGCCGTGATGCCATGCCTAAACTCACCACCGAAGTGATAGAAAAGATAGAGGCAATACTTCAAAATAAACCGATGATAGTGGAATATTAATTCGGCAATTCGATGATTTGAAAATGAAATACAAAGACACGCTAATTGCATAATAGAAGATAATTCAGATCATCCTTCATTAACACATCGCTACTTCCAGTCTTTACCAAAATCCTGTGTGAGACGGAAATAAATGATGCCCTCGGCTGTGGCATTATTTTCGAAGATCAGCCCGCAACCCAGTTTCTCCAGATCGGGGTCTATCAGATGTTTGTTATGTTCTCTTGAGTGGCTCAATTCAGTCACTACTTTATCGGCCAGCTGTGTGTAGGTCATGGGGCGCCCTCGGTCCGCATAGCTTCTTGCCAGATTTTCGGCCAGCTTCTGTCCATGATAGCCGCAGAGTTCTATCCGCTTGTCAGGCCCTTGCAGCTTAGGGTCATAATAGTTCATATGGTCAAAGAAATTCTTTTTCACCATCTGAAAAGAATGTATGGTGGCAGCATCTCTTAGTCTTGGTTCGAATTTCAGAGCAGGGATATTTTTTGAAGCACGGTATTTATTCACAGCAAAGAAAACAGCAGCATTCATCAGGTCAAAATCATAGTTGACGGGATCTACCAGTTCATTGGCTTCATCCAGTTTGTAAAATGCTTTCCAGTCGAGGTCCTTATATCTCGAATCTTCGAATGTCGATGCCTCGTTGTATTTGCCGATCTTGGCCAGATATGGAGCGGCATCAGGTGCCTGCGCAAAACTCGCTGCGGCGGAGAGTAGTAACACGATGAGAGATGAACATTTCATAAAGACAGATTGTATAAAATTAACGCTTATCCATAGGTTAATATTACAAAGACAATGCCATGAAGATACGTAAATCAGGTATACTCATTTATGATATTACAAATTCTTTTTCTTTAACATTGAGCATAAAAACTATTTTTGGTTAAAATCTGTGCTGCGTCAGTATATTTTCACAAATTCGGGCACCAAACAATCTATCATAGTGCGTAAACTGTTTCTTTTTCTGGTTCTTGTATCCCTTATGGTCGCTGCATATGCACAGCCTAACAACTCAATACGCAAGACCATTATCAATCAAAGTCCGCCTGACAAACAGGATGTACAGGTCCCTGCTAATCAGAATGGAAGACTACCCGAAAGGACAACTCTGCCGGGACAGGCCAGAGACACAAGTGCTAAAAGATCGACTCTTTCGTCAGGCTCCAATGATGGTATCATCAGGATAGGTCTCATCCTTCCGCTTGATGTCCAGAGCTCTCTTGACAAACTTTACGGCTCTATGACTGACAAAGAGGGTGTCAAAAGCGAGAGCAACAGACTCAAAGACCCCACGCTGGAGGCTCTAGATTTTTACGAAGGATTCAGGTATGCACTCAACTCAAATACATCTAAGCAACGTATATCGGTGTATGTTTTTGACTCGCAGAACAGCGACTCTCTGGTGCAGGAACTCATGAAAGATGACACATTGAAGACCTGCGACATCATTATCGGTCCGGCCACTACCGCTCAGGCCAAGATCGTAGCTGCATTCTGCAAAAAGAATAAGATCATCAATATACAGCCCTTTGTGGCATCGAAATCTTTTTCTACAGAAAATCCCTATCTGGTGCGCTTTATGCCTACCATAGATGCCCACCTGCAGAAAGAATATGAGATGGTGATGGACAGTTTTAGTGATGCGAATATCATTGTCTTCACTACTAAACGGGAGCGCGATCTATCGGCAGCCAGACAGCTGGACACACTTTTTAAGTCTTATAATGCTATCAACACACATAAACTCAGGTATACCTTTCTGAATTCAGGAGACTCGTCAGTGCCCGCAGCGAAACGCAGTCTGAGCTCACATATCCTGCCCAAGGAAAACAATATCGTGATGATGACATGCTATGATGAGCCGGTGGTCAATCAGCAGCTGCGCCTCATCAAGGATAATGTGACCGTGTTTGGTATGCCGACATGGATAGATGCCGAGCAGATCAGGGCTGACTATCTGAGCAAGGCAGAACCTTATTTCACAGACAATTACTATGTCGATACAGCACAGAGCAGAGTCAAGGATTTTATAGCCGGATACAACAGTGCTAATGGCCAGAAACCATCACGCTTTTCTTATTTGGGTTATGATGCCATGCGATACCTGTCGATCATCTTTGACAAATACGGCAAAGGATTCAAGCAGGGGTTTGACAACGAATCTTATGATGGCCTTGGCTTCAGCTTTCATATTTCACCGGTCATCCATGTCTCCAAAAGCAGCGGTGACCCTGTTATCAATTACTACACCAATACTGCCATGCACCTATTCCAGGTCAGTGAATACAAGGTGTGGCTCATCAAATAATCGGCATTGACATAAGTGAAAAACCTTTCTGATACATGTGTCTTAAGGGAAAATACTATGTGACAGGGTAACCCACGAATGGATGGATAAAGGACATCCTCAGAGCAAAACTCCATTATTACTGCAAAAAAACAGGAAATAAGTTTTTTTTTGTGGTTTACAAGGGATTGTACTTTAGGATATTGAGTGATAAGAGATTATCTGGTAGTGTCTCAGTTAGACACTACCGATTATCTCTTTCCCTTTGTTATTCCACAATTAATCCTATATTTGCCGACTATTTTTTTAGGATATTCAAATCAAATAAGCAATGGATTTAAAAGGAATTATCAAGCTTTTCACGGTCGTTTTGATCATCGTCTGTGTGTATGAGTTGTCATTCACCTTTATGGCGCGCAGTGTGGAGAGCAACGCCGATAGTTTTGCTGAAAAAGGACTCACTGTCTCACCTCCTGCAGGTGTGACTGGTGATGCGCTGGTATTATATCAGGATTCTATCGACAACGTGAAAAAGGCTCGCAGAAGGTTCTATCTGGACTCTATGCAAAACCAAACGGTTTACAACCTAGGCATCATCAAGTACACTTACAAAGAGTGTAATGAGAAACAGATACGCCTCGGCCTTGACCTGAAAGGGGGTATGAGCCTCGTACTGGAGATATCTGAAGATGATGTGCTCCGCAAGCTCTCTGAAAACAATAAGGATACGGCCTTTAACAAGGCTATCCTGAAGGCTAAAGAAATGCAAAGCAGCAACAGTGCAGACTTTATGACCCTGTTTGCCAAGGCTTATGCTGAGGTAGCTCCAAACGGAAAACTGGCTGCGATATTCGCATCTCTGCCTAAATATCAGAAGACACTCAACTTCTCATCTACTAATGATCAGGTCACAAAGGTGATCAGCGCTCAGATGGATGCTGCGGTGAAAGAAACCTATCAGGTTCTCAAGACCCGTATCGACCAGTTCGGTGTGGCGTCGCCTACTATCACACTTCAGTCTAATACAGGCCGTATCATTCTCGAACTTCCCGGTGTAGATGATCCGGGTCGTATCAGAAGGATACTTCAGCAGACAGCACAGCTGGAATTCTGGAACACTTATGAAAATGAAGAACTCATCAACTATCTGGTAGAGGCCGACAAGGCTCTCGGTGCTAAGATGTTCAAAGAAGCTAATGCCGGAAAGGACACAAGCAAAATTTCTAAAGATACTACAACTGTCAAAGTAGATCCCGGCGCTAACCTGCTCGGTAATGCTGTAGCAACCGGCGATAGCAGCAAAGGCAAGAAAGCTACCGTTGATACTAAGTCTAAACTTGACTCTACTAAACTCAACCCGATCCTGAGGATTCTCTACCCACGTGCTGACAATCAGAATGGCGTATATCCGGGACCTTCTATCGGTGTGGCATTCGGCAAGGATACCGCTAAGGTGAATGAGTATTTGGGAATGGATATTGTAAGGTCTAATTTCCCTAGAGATGTGAAATTTCTCTGGGCTGCCAAGCCATCTAATGCTAACAATGTATATGAACTCTACGCTATCAAGACCAATCCTGCACTGCCGGGCGCGCCGATGGGCGGAGATGTGATCACAGATGCCCGTCAGGGATACGATCAGAACGGTTCACCTGATGTGACTCTTAATATGAACGCTCAGGGTTCTGCGAAGTGGGAGATCATGACTAACGATGCCGCAAACTCATCTATCGTATCAAATGGAAAAACGACACCTGTCAAAAGATGTGTGGCGATAGTACTTGATAACAGGGTGTTCTCTGCACCACGTGTACAGAATAAGATATCCGGTGGTAATACTCAGATCACCGGTATCGGCGAAGTGTCTGAAGCTATTGACCTTGCTAATATCCTGAGATCAGGACAGCTCGAAGCCAAAACAAGGATCATCGAAGAGCAGGTGATAGGACCATCTCTCGGCAAAGAAGCTATCAAATCGGGTCTCATGTCGCTGCTTGCAGCATTCGTACTGGTTTGTTTATTCATGGTGGCCTACTACTCTACTTCGGGTGTCATAGCTAACATAGCCGTGATCCTTAACCTTTTCTTTATTATCAGTATCCTAGCTAACTTCGGTGCATCGCTTACATTGCCTGGTCTGGCAGGTATAGTACTGACATTGGCCATAGCGATAGATGCAAACGTGATCATCAATGAGCGTATCCGTGAGGAACTCGTGAAGGGTAAAGCAGTACGAGCAGCTGTGGCAGATGGTTATAAGCACTCATATTCAGCGATCTTCGATGGTAACGTCACAACATTGATCGTAGGTGTGGTATTGACATTCTTCGGATATGGTCCGGTGAAAGGTTTCGCTATCACGCTGGTCATTGGTATCCTTACGTCTCTCTTTACCGCGGTTGGATTCACGCAGGTATTATTTGACTGGGCATTCAAACGTAATGTAGACCTGAAGTTCGGTAACAAGTTTACGATGAACCTTCTGAGAGGAATGGATTTCAAATTCATGTCTTTGCGTAAGATATCTTATACCATTTCGACCATTGCATTCGTGATAGCATTTGCCTCCATGATATTCGTCGGCTTTGATCTCGGTGTTGCCTTCCAGGGTGGAAGAAGCTATGTGGTCAAGTTTGATAAAGATGTCAAGACTGCAGATATAGCTCAGATACTGGAGAAACCACTGGGCAGCAAACCACTGGTTAAAACTTATGGTAGCA
Source organism: uncultured Bacteroidota bacterium (assembly GCA_903917755.1). Lineage (GTDB taxonomy): Bacteria > Bacteroidota > Bacteroidia > Chitinophagales > LD1 > UBA1941. The sequence continues at coordinate 18,115 of CAIXBT010000103.1, read as the reverse complement.
ATAGTCAGATACAGATCACTACAGCCTATATGATCAGCTCAACAGCAAACAACGTTGACAGCATCATCGAGGGTAAACTTTACGATGGTGTAGGTGGCTCATTCGCTCAGAAACCGACCTTTGATAAGTTCCGCAACACAGCTATCAAGTCTATCACTAAGATAGACCCTACTATCGCAGATGATATCCAGCGCAGTGCTTTGTATAGCGGATTCCTCGGCTGCTTACTCATCTTCATCTACATCTATATCCGATTCAGAAAATGGGAATATGCAGTAGGTGCAGTAGCAGCTACGATACATGACCCTGTCATCGTATTAGGTCTCTTCTCTATGTTGCGTTATGTGATGCCGTTCTCTCTCGAAGTGGATGAGAATGTAGTAGCAGCTATCCTGACCCTGATCGGATACTCAGTGAATGATACCGTGATCGTATTTGATAGGATCCGTGAGTTCATAAAACTCTATCCTACCAAACCGCTGATCCAGAATGTCGATGATTCGATCAACACTACCCTGAGCCGTACCGTGATGACCTCAGTAGCTACGGAGCTGGTTTGTATCGTATTGTTCATATTCGGTGGCGATGCTATACGTCAGTTCTCTTTCGCATTGATGATCGGTATCGCAGTAGGTACTTATTCATCGATCTTTGTAGCATCACCTATCATGGTGGATCTGCTGCTGAGAAAGAAAGACACAGTCAAGAGTTAATCTTAAGACTTTACATAATTATAAAGGGATACCAAACGGTATCCCTTTTTTTATTGGACTAAAAGCAATTAGGTTATGCTAAGACAGAATTACAATATCGATGTCAAACTCAGAAAGCTTTTTCAAAAGTTGATTGAAGACTGCAGTGCTCAGGATTATCTTAAGCAGATTGATGTGCGGCTTTCCGATGCAAATGGTACTTACTTTTTTTTCTTCCGCTACACGCACTATTGCATTAGCTATACTTTCATCTTTGACATTGATCACTTCTGCGCCTAGTTCAGTAGCCAGCTTGAAATTATTGATCAGGTGCCTCTGACTGGCCAGAGGTATTGTGTCAGGGTCTTCTTTGGGAGTTTGTACATATAGTATATACCAGATCGAATTGTAGTATGAGGCGAGGCGGGCGGTCTTTCTGATTATCTTTCTCGCAGTCTCATGATTGGTACTGATACAGGCCATGAATCGTTCATGCTTCAGGGCCTGATTGCCGGGTACCTCAGTTTCGATCTTTCGTTCCACCTGAGATGCCACCTCCTTTAGAGCCAGCTCACGCAGCTGCAGGATCTTATCTGACTGAAAGAAATTTTTCAGTGCAGTTTCTACTTTACTTTTGTCATATATTTTGCCTTCCTGTAGTCTCGTGATCAGTTCATCTGCGGTCAGGTCTATATTGACCACTTCATTTGCCATACGGATCACAGAGTCCGGCACACGTTCCTTGATCTGTATGCCCGTTATCTTCTCTATCTCGGTGTTGAGGCTCTCTATGTGCTGAATATTCATGGCACTGATCACATTGATCCCTGCATTGAGTATATCGATCACATCCTGCCAGCGTTTGTCATTCTTGCTTCCTTCGATATTGGTATGTGCCAGTTCATCTACTATCACGATCTCCGGATGTGCATTGATCACGGCCTGTACATCCATCTCTTCGAGTTCCTTTCCCTTATAGAATATTTTTTTTCGGGGAATGAAAGGCACCCCTTCTGACAGGGCATGAGTTTCGAGTCTGTTATGCGTTTCGATATATCCGATCTTAATATCCACTCCTTTGGAAAGGAGGGTATGAGCTTCCTGAAGCATCCGATATGTCTTGCCCACACCGGCACTCATGCCTATGTATATTTTGAACTTCCCTTTTCTGGACTCACGTATGAGATCGAGAAAATGTTCTGCATTGATATCTTGTTCTGACATTTGTTATGAATAAAAAGTCATTCAATTTTTTTCTAAACAGTCGAAATGATATTACTGGCTTTACTGTTTTGTTGAAAATATTTCCAAAGAAACCAGCCGCGCCCGCATTTCTTTTATCTCTTCCTCATCCAGATTTTTAGAACAACCTGCTACTATGCGCCGCCCTCTTTCCACAAGGATCTGCCTCGATGCAGCATCGGGCAGTGTGTGAGCAATATCATTCAGTGCACGCATCATACGCAGGCTCACTGCCACATCTGCTCTGGCATACATTCTGATCTGCTCAAAAGCCGCATCTACCAGCCGTTCAAAATCAAGCCAGGGGATACTGACACGAAGTTTGCCCACCTGATCTACCATGACAGGGTCCGGCGGATTTCGCGAAGCGAAGCGAATAAGAATAGCGCTTAACTGGTCTACACAACTGATCGCTGTGCTCGGGTCGTTGACAGCCGGGGAAATGGCTTTTAATGCTATATCTACGATCTGCAAAATGCCGAATTCAACATCCTGCTGCAATGTACGGGTCGGCCCCAATTCAAATACTGCAAGAAACTCAGCCTGCTCCTGCTCTGTAAGCTGACTTCCGTTTGCGATCATCATAAGGGGTATGCTGAACGGCACATAATGACCTACACGCCTGACCACACGTACTACTGTTTTGTGTTGTGTGGCCAACTGGAGTAAACGTTCTGTGTCAATGTATGTCACATAGCCGGATGTTACTGACAATATAGGCGTTTCATTTATGTTTGGGCTGATATCCGGACTCAGCTGCTTATGGGTTTGATCACTTTTTTTCGGCATAAGACTGTCTATCATCATTTCTGTTTCTCTGGCCAGCCTGTCGACGATGTGATTGACGCTGATGGATTGTGAAATATGATGGATGAAAAACAATAAGCCTACTGCACAACTCAGGGCAAGCAGCATAGCTCCGAAAACAGTGAATACTGGACAAAATGGTTGAGGCAGATTTCTTGCAGCGGGCAATGCTGCAATACAATAGCCAAAGGTACCCAGGAAGATGCCGAGGGTTTGTTGAGTCACTTTGTCCTGAGCAAAGTTGACGATGATCCGGGGTGAGAATTGCATGGAAGCCAGGGTCAGGGTCATCAGAAGCACTGCAAATACTATTGAAACGATGGTCATGATAGAGTTGGCAATGGTACTGAGAACCACCTGTGCTATCTGTGCGTCTGATCTGGAGGGAAAGATCACTGTCGGGGCCCATGAACTGATAATGGGTACATTCTCTTCCAACTGCGACAATATCGCACCAGCAAAACCAAGGCCTAAGGCAATAACAATCGGACGAACTAAAAAACCACCCCGCAACACAAATCTGAGCCTTCTGAATGGGGTTGACATGATATTTTCTTTACACTCTATGTTATTTCCGAATGTTCGGCAAGTAGCAATTTACACCATCCACTTCTTTTTTACAAATGTAGCTAAGCCTTTAACTCATTCTAAAAAATCACGACGCTTTATTAAAAACTGATACATAGATCCATGGCAGCAGTGAACTGATATACTCTCGTTCCCGCGTCATACGGGGTTGTACTGGTGTTATTCCAAGCATGATCGTACCTGACCTCTGGCCGGATAAGTACAAAATCGGTAAAGTGATGCGACCAGCCGATAGTGTGACTGGTATACCAGGTAGCGAATCCGGTTCTCTGGCCCTGCACATCATTGAGTGCGTCATTCCTTATCGTTACATAGTCTTTAGGACCGCATAGTATTTGAAAATAGTTGACAAGACCGACAGCTTCAGATCTTCCTGGTATGATGGGGCCGATACCTCCGCCCTGACCGTATTTGACGGGACCATATATGGCTGTACCACCCAGCGCAGCATTGAATTGCCAAATATAGTAGGCCTCAGTCATCATATGGATCCTTTCATTGAACTTATGTCCCCATACTACTACTAGTTGTTGCAGGTCATCATGGCCGTTTTTGAATTGTCCGCTGCCGATCGATGCCAGACCTCCATAGACCGATTCCTTATTATCTTTTGATACCCATCTCATCATGAGAGAGCCATTGGGTTGTGCGGAGTTGCTCCAGATAGCCATATCGTTGCCACCATGGACACCAAATTCAAATTGAAACTGGGGATGTAACCTTACCGTGATATTTACACCTGTGTATGTATACGGATCCACGGTAAACATCAGTGAGTGCGAGTACAAGTAGTTTTGCGGTGCCCATTGAGCTTCGATATCTGAAGGAGATATAAAGCGTCCGACTTTAATGAGCATGCCCTGTGCGACCTGAGGTACATAGATCAGTCCGTATATTTGGGTCGGGTCCCAACCATATATGTTATTATGTACCAGCAATTGGTTGCTGAAATATCCTTTAGCTGATGTATAGCGATAGTCTGTGCCATAAACACCATTTACCAGAAAACCCCAGTCTACTTTCTTGGTTTGTACCATATCAGGATCACGTTGGATCATGAGAACAGCCTGATCAAGCACCGGAGTGTTAGGTATGAAATCATAGGATTGCGGAGTATTCCCCATTTTTGATGTGCTGCCGTTGATGCCCATATCCACCCATCCGTAGATCTTTATTCCTACTTTATTCCATTTGGTCCAGGGCTTTTTACTTGCCTTCTGTATGGCCTGGGTCAGATAGTCCGGTACACTGGACGGCGCACCGATCACAGGTCCCCCGCACCAATCTGAAAACGGGAATGGCGGAGAAGGGAGAGGTGATGCTAAACACCTGCCATTGGTAAGCAAAGAATCAATAGGTTTTTTTTCTGACTGACCGAATGTATGGAGCGTGAAATAGAAAGCAAAAAGAGCGCAAATAACCTTTTTCATTTTGTCTAATAATTATATGTGTTTATTGTGTAAATCGAAAAGAGCCGAGGCCCTTTTCGATCCACAATTTATACCAAAATTTATAAGCGGACAAGAAGTGCGATGATCACACGGGTTTCCTGTTTGACAAGGTCAGGAGTCCAGTTTGGTGCTATAGTCGTACCATTATATCCGTCAGGAGAAGTCACTCCACCATGACCTGCAAAATATGGTTCTAAGGATTGGCGATGAACTACCTGCAGCATGACAGTGAAAAAGTCATTTGGCATCCAGTTCAGACCGGTGGAAACATCCCATCCGTCAAAGTGGTCGCCAGGATTCATAGAGTATGGATGTGTACCAATGGTAGTACCCGTAGTAGGATTTATATTAGGATCTGCATCACCACCGGGAGCCAATACTAAGTAACGGCCCGGATTGTGGATCATACCACCACCTACGCTCCATGAGAAATGATCTTTGCCAAACCACAGATTATTATAGGCCATCCAGCATAAGAAATTTGATTGGGGGCCATTAGATGAGCCTGCACCAAATCCACCGATACCACCGCCTTCCTGAAAGCCGAGGTCAGCAGTGATACTAAATGCAGCTTTGCTAAATGCAGCGTTGGGCCTATTATAGTATCTCAACAATACACTATTGTCGCTATGGAAACGGAAGCATTTGGGATTATTGGCCACATCTGCACCGAAATAGTTATTGGATACTACACGGATGTTTTCCTTAGGGCTCCAGGTGGTTTGCGAACCCAGACCCGGCATGCTATTGAATTTGCCATAAGTTTGCCAACCATTGATGATCCATATTTCCTGTTTCAATTTCATACTTGGAAACATCTGGATACGCACACCATTAAAGAACCATGGGGTATTGTCTGATGTGAATGATGGCTGGTATGTCCAGTTTTCAGCATTGTAATAAGAGAACAAACCGACATAAGACATAAAGATACCTGCATCGACATTGATACCATGCATCACGTTGAAATGATATCCGCCATATGCCTCACTGAAATAACGGTAGGCTGTGTTAAGATTATAGCCACCACGGTTCCAGCTCGCATCATTACGAGGTACTACAGTGGCACGTGTACCAAATTGCAATTGGATCTTAGCACGTATGTTTTTGTAATTGAACTCTCCACCCAGCGACGCGAGTGATACTTCGACTTCATTATTGCGAGCCAAGGCCGTAGAACCAACCACCGTGTTGTCTATCGGATGTGCTCCTGATGCAGTATAGTTGACATCTACCATTACAATAGGGGTGAAAAATTTTCCTGCTAATGGAGTCTCATGCCTGCGGTCATTGCCATTCAGCCAGGTGAGGTCATATTGCGAGAACGGGTCACCGGTCGATGTGTCTTTTGGATGTTTCCTTTTGTCAAGGAAATCATCAATGAATCTTTGTCCGAGATCGCTCTTTTTTGTTTTCTCAATTGATGCTGTAGCCACTTGTTTGGTAGCTGCCGGTGCTACAGTCGTACTGTCCTGTTCAGCCGAAGCTGATATGGTCAGGAGCATGAATGCTAAGGGGAATATTGTCTTTTTCATATCTATTAATTTAAATTATCCAGTGAAATATTGAGTTTTAATACGTTTATTTTCGAAGGTCCCATAAAGCCCAGTAATGGAGACTCAGTATGTTGCTTGATCAGCTCTTTCAGTTTGTCTTCACTCATGTTTCTTGCTTTTGCTATTCTTGGCACCTGCACCAGAGCCGCTTTGGGTGAAATGTCAGGATCAAGGCCGCTGCCCGAGGCAGTCACCAGTTCTACAGGCACATCCTCTTTTTTTATCGATGGGTTATTGAGCATGAATGTATCTATGGCAAATTTTACTGAGGCAAGATAATCAGGATTTGTTGGTCCTTTATTAGAGCCTCCGGATCCTGCTGCATTGTATCCCACTGCAGACGGGCGTCCGTTGAAATATTTAGCCTGTGTGAACGATTGTCCTATCAAGGCATAGCCTACCACTCTTCCCTTTTGGGTCAGGACTTCGCCTTCACCATGATTAGGAGCGGCTATCAGTGCTATGCCCCAGATACTGAGCGGATAGATGACTGCAAAAACTATGATGCAGGCCAGTGTGAGCTTTATTGCGGGCAAAATATGATTTTTCATTTTATATCGATTTTAAAAGAATAATGAAAAAAAAAGGTCTATCAATTTGATACCTATGAATGGTATTATTACACCACCGAGTCCATAGATGAACAGATTCCTTCTGAGCAATGCACTTGCACCTATTGGTTTGTACTCCACACCTCTCAGTGCTAGTGGTATCAATGCGGGAATAATGATCGCATTGAAAATAACGGCAGAGAGAATGGCACTCTCCGGTGAATGCAGATGCATGATATTCATACTTTGCAAGGCAGGTATCGAAGTGATGAACAGTGCAGGTACGATGGCGAAATATTTGGCCACATCATTTGCTATGGAGAAAGTGGTCAGTGTACCTCTGGTCATCAGTAGTTGCTTACCGATCTCTACTATTTCGATGAGCTTGGTAGGATCGTTGTCCAGATCTACCATGTTGCCTGCTTCTTTGGCAGCTTGTGTACCACTGTTCATTGCTACACCTACATCTGCCTGTGCGAGTGCCGGAGCGTCATTCGTACCATCACCCATCATTGCTACCAGTTTCCCGAGTTGCTGTTCCTTGCGGATATAGTTCATCTTGTCTTCAGGTTTGGCCTCAGCTATGAAGTCATCTACACCTGCTTTTTCAGCTATATATTTTGCGGTAAGGGGATTATCACCAGTCACCATCACGGTCTTGACTCCCATCTTGCGGAGACGCTCGAAGCGCTCGCTGATACCGGGTTTGATGATATCCTGAAGTTCGATCACACCCACCACTTTTTCGTTTTCAGATACTACCAGTGGTGTTCCCCCGTTTGAGGATATCAGTCTCACTCTTTCAGATGTTTCTGCAGGGAATTTGTTTCCTGCAGCCTCGGTCAATTTTTTGATAGCATCAAAAGCACCTTTGCGCAGACGCTGTCCGTTCTTCAGATCCACACCACTGCTTCTTGTCTCAGCGGTAAACTTGATCAGCGTAGCACCCTCTACAGATAGTTTTGCAGAAACGTCTTTGCCCGCCAGTTCGATGATCGATTTGCCCTCGGGTGTCTCATCTGCCAGTGATGCTGAAACACAAGCCTCAATGAAGGTAAGTTCATTGACACCGTCAGACGGCCAGAAGTGAGTAGCTTTCCTATTGCCTATGGTGATAGTTCCTGTTTTGTCCAGAAGCAATGTATCAAGATCACCGGCGGTCTCTACTGCCTTGCCTGATTTGGTAATGACATTGGCGCGCAATGCACGATCCATACCGGCTATACCTATAGCTGATAGCAGACCACCAATGGTGGTAGGTATCAGGCATACGAACAATGAGATGTAAGCGGCAATAGTGATCGGCGTCTTGGCATACTGAGCGAATGGCTGAAGTGTGACACAGACGATCACAAATACCAGCGTGAAACCTGCCAGTAGTATGGTCAATGCTATTTCGTTAGGTGTCTTCTGTCTTGATGCGCCCTCTACCAGTGCTATCATTTTGTCGAGAAATGATTCTCCCGGCTGAGTAGTGACCATTACTTTGATACGATCTGTGAGTACTTTAGTGCCACCAGTCACGCTTGACTTATCGCCACCCGATTCACGTATCACAGGTGCTGATTCTCCTGTTATGGCCGACTCATCGATCGTAGCTATACCTTCTATGATCTCTCCGTCAGTTGGGATTGTATCGCCAGCTTCGCAGAAAAAGATGTCACCCTTTTTCAATTGGGAAGAAAGTACATTTTTGGTAGGTACAGAGAATCCTGCAGCATTTTTCTCGATCAGTTTAGCTTGTGTCTCTTCACGTGTCTTGCGCAGTGAATCTGCCTGTGCCTTACCTCTGGCCTCTGCGATAGCCTCTGCAAAATTGGCAAACAGCAAGGTCAGTAGCAGTACGAAGAATACTATTAAGTTGTATATGAATGAACCCTGACTTCCGTCATGCGATACCGCCGCATAGATGGTTACCGCAAACATGATCGCGGTACCAATTTCTACCGTAAACATAACGGGATTGCGAAACATGACCTTCGGGTTCAGTTTGATGAACGAATGCTTCAATGCTTCATTCACAAGTTCTTTTTGAAATAGGGATGTATTTTGAGATTTCATTGTCTTATTGATTTCTTATTATTTCATACTAAAATGTTCTGCAATAGGTCCGAGTGCCAGAGCTGGGAAGAAAGCCAATGCTGCAATAATGACTATCACGGCAAATACCATCAATCCGAATGTTCCCGTATCTGTCTTTAGTGTGCCTGCACTCTCCGGGATATACTTCTTGCCGGCCAATATTCCTGCTATCGCCACAGGCCCTATGATAGGCAGATAGCGCCCCAATATCATAACTATACCTGCTGTGATATTCCAGAATGGATCATTGTCATTCAATCCTTCGAAACCGCTGCCGTTATTGGCCGAAGATGATGAGTATTGGTAGAGCATCTCTGAAAATCCATGGTAACCGGGGTTGTTGAGCCAGCCGGATGCCTTGCCTGCGAACCAATAGCCCATGGCGGTATCATTGGCAGTGAAATACGCCGCTAATGCAGTGCCTACCAGTATCAGAAACGGATGCAAAAGGGCTATAAGTACTGCGATCTTCATTTCTTTGGCTTCTATTTTTTTGCCTAGAAACTCCGGCGTACGCCCCACCATCAGCCCGCTGATAAAGACTGCGATGATGATGAATATGTAGAAGTTAAGTATTCCCACACCTTTACCACCATAGAAGCAGTTTACCATCATGGCCAGCATCTGATTTATACCTGAGACAGGCATATAGCTATCATGCATAGCGTTGACTGAGCCGGTTGATATCACTGTGGTCAGTATGCTCCAATAGCCGGAAGCTGCCGCACCGAATCTTACCTCCTTGCCTTCCATGGCACCGGAGCTCATATCGATTCCCATTTTGGAGATCATCGGATTGCCTTTGACCTCTGCGACTATCGTAGGTATGGTCAGCATCAGAAATCCGACTGTCATCACACCGAATATCATCAGTGCCAGTTTCCGCCTGCGCAGATAATAACCTAAAGCAAATACAAGAGCGAATGGAAGTACAGATTGAGAGAGCAGTTCTATCATATCTGTGAAATAGTTAGGGTTCTCCAGCGGATGTGCACTGTTAGCTCCGAAAAAACCACCCCCGTTTGTACCGAGGTGTTTGATCGGAACGAAAGCCGCAACCGGGCCTCTTGATACCTGCACCGAATCACCTTGCAATGTCACTATATTATCCTTGCCATGAAATGTCATCGGCATTCCATTCAGCAAAAACAAAATAGCTACTACAATACATAGAGGCAGCAATATCCTGGTCAGTGTCTTCATAAAGTAGTTATAGAAGTTACCCAGTTTGTCTGTGGTACGTTCTTTCATAGCATTGAATACTACAGCCAATGCGGCTACTCCTGTAGCTGCTGACACAAACTGAAGAAACATCAGCACCATGACCTGTGTGAGGTAGGATACACCAGTTTCTCCTGAATAGTCCTGCAGGTTACAGTTGACCAAAAAGCTGATCGCTGTGTTAAAGGCCAGATCAGGGGTCATCGACGGGTTGTGGTCAGGATTCAATGGTAGTGAACCCTGAGTCATCAGTATGAGCATGGCAAAAATGAACCAAACCAGATTGATGGTGAGAAGTGCCGCAAGGCTTTCTTTCCATGTCATTTCTCTTTTGGCATCTATGCCGCATATTCGGAAGATTAAATTTTCGATAGGGGCCAGAAAGTCAAGCAGACTTTTCTCTCCTCCAAAAACTTTTGCGATGTATTTCCCGATAGGGATGGCGAGTAGCACAGTGACTATAAATGTGAGTACAACGCCGAGTATCTCTGTATTCATGATAAGGGTAGTATTTAAAGGATATTAAAATTTTTCGGGTTTGATCAGTACGTAGACCAGATATCCGAACACAAAAAGTGAAATAATGAACATTGCTATCATATGATTAGATTTTATCAAAGAAGTTAATCGATTTAAAAAATATAGCAAAACAGACCAGGCCTGCTGCTGTAAGGGTTCATGTAATTAAGACTATCATGGTATTTTTTTTATTTCAAAAATTAGGGGTTGCGTGCATAGATCAGTTGATGATATTCCTTTCCGAAATTTCTCAGAAACTCAGTCCTGACTGTTTGATCAGGGCGAAAAGAACATTCCAAAAGCCTGCTCACCGAGTTGATGAATATCCCTACCACTGCCAGTTTGACCAATGAGGTTCCTTCATTCATCAGTTCATAGGCAGTTTGAAAGCATTGCTTGACCTCCAGATCTCTATGTTCGCGTATCAGTTCTTTGGTATGGTCAGAGAGGCATTGTATACATTTATACAGGTCATTTCTCTGATCGACCAATGCGAGGTTGATAGCCAATGCTGGAATCTCATTGCTGATCACATATTTGACTTCTGATTCGCGTATCATGTTTTTTTGAATTATTAATTTAACAAATGTATTTCATTTCAAAGTTCAATATTCTGATTTGCATCATATATTAATATGATACAAACAAAGATTAACCCTGACGTGGCATTCTACTCCAAAGCTATGCCAATGGATTTTTGCTACTGGTGATAAGTAGCTCAAACTATCTGTTGTCAATGGTTTGGCAGCCATCTGCTGTAATAATGGATGGCATAATCTTTCCAAATACAACTATTATATTGAGAGGGGAATTCTCAAAATGAGAATTGGAATAAGCTTTGGGGAAATCAAAAGATCAGTTCCCTGTCTGAAACGATATTAAGTTCATCATTGCTTTTGATACTATCGGCGTAAGAATCTGTTTTCGGCATTTCATATTTATAGAAAAACCTCATGGTGTGTATCTGGCTCTCATAGAACTCTGCCGGGTATTTTCCGCTGCCATTTTTCAAAATATCCTGTGCGGTCAGAGCCATCTTCAACCACTGCCATCCCATCACGATAGTGCCCAGGAATGACATATATATAGTAGCATCAGACAGATAGCGCTCATAGTTTCCTTTGATGGCAAAGGGAGCGAGGAAAGTCAGTATATCTTTATTCAATGCCAGTTTATTGGCTAGTATTTCTGCATATGGTTTCAGTTCATCATGTACACTCGCTGCCTGTATGGTCTTCTTTATCTCTCCGGCCAATAGCTTGAGGGCTTTGCTGTCTTCCATGGTCACTTTGCGTGCCAGCAGATCGAGCGATTGTATGCCTGTGGTGCCCTCGTAGATAGCCAGGATACGAATGTCGCGATAGTATTGCTGCAGGATAGTCTCATTAGAGTAGCCCATCCCGCCCAATATCTGTATTCCATTGCTGACAGAGACCTGGCCCATTTCCGAAGGGTATGTTTTGGCAATAGGTGTAAGGATCTCCAGCAACAGATGGTTTTCTTCTTTTTCTTCAGCTGTCGTAGCTACTTTCTCCATATCATGATAGCGTGCAGTCTGGAATATCAGGCTCAATGTGCCTTCGGAAATAGCCTTTTGAAGCAGCAACATCCTGCGAATATCAGGGTGATTGATAATGAGTGTCTGTCCCTGCGAGAGGTCTTTTTTGCCCCCATCGCTTAGTCTTCTTCCCTGCGGACGTTCCTGTGCATACTGCAGAGAAGCATAGTAGGCAGCTGTGGCTATCGAAACTCCGTGACGCCCCACAGAAATACGAGCACCATTCATCATTTGAAACATGCAGTTGAGTCCTTTGTGCGGCTCACCGACGAGCCACCCGCGGCATTCCGTCTCTCCGAATACCAGATGCGTGGTCGCATATCCGCGCTGCCCCAGTTTCTGAAAGTCTCCCGCCGTGAATACTCCATTGGCTGTCAGACTACCATCTGCCTCTGGGCGATTTTTGGGTACTACGAATAACGATATGCCTTTCGTCCCTGCCGGTGCGCCTTCTATTCTGGCGAGCAGCAGGTGTACGATATTGTCTGCGAAATGATTGTCCCCACCAGAGATCCAAATCTTCTGGCCTTTGATATGATAGTAGCCATTGTCTGTAGGATAGGCTGTGGTGGTTATGTCTGACAGCGAACTGCCGGCCTGTGGCTCAGTGAGGCACATGGTGCCACCCCACTCGCCGGCTATCATTTTGGGAACATAGGTGTCTTTCAGTTCCTGCCTCCCGAAGGCTACGATCAGACCTGCTGCACCGGATGTCAGCCCCGCATAGCCGCTCACGTGATTATTAGCAGCATCTATAATGAAATACGCAGCCTGATTGAGCATAGATGGCAGTTGCAGACCGCCATTTGCATAGTCGAACGATGAACCAATGAGACCAAGCTCTCCGCTTTTCTTCATGATGTGCTCTACCTGCGGGTGAACGATCACCTTACCATCTTTGTAGTGTACTGGTTTCTCATCCATCTCTTTTATATATGGGAAACAATCCTTGTCGCAGAAAGCTTTCACCGTATCGAGAAACATAGTAGTGGATCCTTCATCATATTCGCTGAAGCGATCATACTTTAGTAATTCTGTCAAATTGTGAACGTCATAGAGCAAATATTTCAAACTTGTCATGCTCATGTATTGATCTGCCATACCCGATATTTTATTTGTTGTATAAGGGTAAAGTAAAAGAAAATAATTTGAAAGCAGATACAGGAGTGAGGCTTATTATTTGCTTGCCTTTTTTGGGATTTTTTGGTAGGTCACTTTGACCATAGCACCTTTTGCTATAGAGGATGCTGTCCAGTTGGCTTTGTCCAGTTTTATCAATTCAAAAGTGATGTCAGCAGGATTTTTTTCCAATTCTCCGAGAGTGTATTGACGATGGGTGAGGAGCAGGGTAGTTTTATGCCTGTAGATTTTCCATTTGCCGGTTATGATCCAGTGGTTGCTCTCATAGTTTACCTCCTCTACATATTTGTGGCAGCAGAGAAACTGAATAGTGCCATCATATTCATCTTTGGCTACCGTATGATCAGCACCGAGCGAGAAGGTAGAGACTAATTGCCATTTACCTTTGAGCAGGCATCTTTTGCCACGCATGTTTGCTATATCCTGAGCATTAGCCTGATTGATAAATAGCCAAAACAATAGCAATGATAGGAATTTGAACACACGATCCGGGCTCATCTTACTATTCTATTACCAACCTTAATGTGGTATTGATTTTATTATTGTTCAGTTTGAGCAGGTACTGACCTGCCGCCAGATTGCCGCGCTGTATGGTCAGTGTATTGTTGACTACTGTACCCAGATCATTCACCATACTTCCTGTCATATCGTATAGTTTGGCGTGAAGGTTCTCCGCACCCTGCGCCTGCTCTATTGCTATGGCCGCAGAATTATGAAAAGGATTTGGTTCTATGCTGATCTTTACTTCGCCACCGTTTATATATACTACTCCGAGCGGGTTAGAGACATGGACAGACAGTATAGCTGTGTCATTACCGCAATATTGCTGAGTGATGACCTTCACTATATAAGTGCCGGAATCTGCATAAGTAAAGCTGGCTGATGGGGTGCTGGTGGTAGTGGTTTGACCATTGCCGAAATCCCATACATAGCTGCCTAATCCGCCCTGTGATACTGTAAACTGAGCCGAGAGTGATGTGGTGTTTGCATTTACCTGCAAGTGTGTGATAGAATCGCCCTGAATATTGATCGAATTGGAACTGGACCCGCAGCCGAAACTGTCACTTGCGCTTATATAATATATCCCTGCCTGATGTACTGACAGAGATGTCGTAGTAGCACCGGTGTTCCACTGTGCATTACGTAGTCCGTTCATAGTAGCTGTCAGCACAATGCTGTCTCCTTTGCATAGGATGCTGTCATTATTAGCAGCGGCTATCGTAGGGCTTCCGCTACCACTGTGGTTTTGAATAGTGACAGAATAGGAATTGGCACATTGGCTGGAGTCGGTCACTGTCACTGTATAGGTGCCGGCTACCAGATGCGAAGTAGTGTCAGTGTGAGCACCATTATTCCAACTGAAAGAATATGGAGGATGTGGTCCTGCTACTGTTATTCCGGCTTTACCATTAGCTGCAAGGCAGGTCTCATCTGTAGCCTGAATATTGGCTACATAGGGAGTAAATGCTTTGCTGAATGTAGATGAGTCGATGATATTGCCGTTGATGTCTATAGATGCATAATGCACGGCATCGCTGTTTATAGAGAACTGCATAAATTGATTGGTCGATAGCTCGAACTGTATGTCGGGTGAATTGTTATTGGTGTGTGTGTCAGGTGTTGCTGCTGCTCCGCCGCCTGTAATGAAGTAGTGCACACCGTTATATACCCCGCGCTCGTAGTTATGTGTGTGACCATTGAGCACTGCGTCTACATGATATTTTTCAAATAGGGGCACTATGCTTGTACGCATATCTGTATTACCCTGATACATATAGAAAGGAGTGAAGGGGATATAATATGATACATCCCAGCCATTGCTCCATGGTGGCTGATGAAAGTAAACAAAGACCCATTCGGAATTGTTGCATTTCAGTTCATTCTCCAGCCATGTATATTGTGCGCTGCCCTGTATGTAGCTGTCATTGCCGTCTATAGTGATGAACTTTGCATTGCCCCAGGTGAATGAATAGTATAATGGAGAGTTGGCGGGGTTATTGTGTGGCAGGTTGAATGCATTCTGATAATTGGTGTTGTTTGTCATAATATCATGATTGCCGATCGCGGTGAAATGGCACTCATGCTTGAGCATATTCGTGTAATGCTGAAAATAATCTACGTCATAAGCATTACCTACCAGCTGGTCTATATCACCCACCACCAGCGCAAATTCAGAAGTTTTGGCTGACATTTGTGTAGCAATTCCATCCTGCTGACTGTTATTAAACCCACAGTCTCCATACACCAAAAAGTTCAACTGACGAACGCTATCCGGTTTGGCTGTATAGAAATACTCTACGGCAGAAGTGAATGTATCGCTCAGTGCCTGATAGTAATATTTTGTGTTTGGCAGGAGGCCGGGGATAGTGACAGCGTGGCTTTGAGTAGCAGCAGGCTCGACCAATGTGTTATTCAGGGAGGTGGAAGATATGCCCCATTTCACTGTGCCGATCGCAGAAGTAGCCCTTCGCCAAGCAATGATAGCACTGCTTTGATTGGGTGATTGGATGAAGGGATATCGGTTTACGACCTGAGCGCTCAGATCTATCAATAAAGTTGAAAAGATTACAAAGGCGGCAATTTTTTTCATTTTGTTAAGTAAGTGTTATGCGTACATTAAGCTAATATAGGGCTACTTTCTCATCTTTGCTATGATTTTGGGGCTTTTGCTTTAAGATTTTTAACAAATCAGGTGATTTGTTCCATTTTCCCCTGAAACGCTCTCTAGTATTACGTTTCAAGTAGTTGCCGAGGCGACTGTGTGGAAATAATTATATTTGAAATTCTTTTATGTCATGATTTGTGCTCGGTTTTAGAGCTATGAAATATTATGTATTTAATTGATTATTATAGATTTGTGTTATTTTTAAAATATTTTGTGGAGATGTTCGGTTTTATACAAATATTCTAAAACATATATTTGCCACGAATAACCAATAAAGTCTGTGAGTAAGAAAAAGATACTATTTACCATCGGATCGCCCAATCAGACGAGTCAGATGCATCAGATATCATCATTTTTGAGTGATGAATATGATTGTTGGTTCAGCCAGTTTTATCCTGATTACGGTTTTGAAAAGATACCACTTCGTGCCGGTTTCCTTGAGAATAGCATCATGTCAGGCCAATTCAAAAAGAATGCTGACAAGTATCTGGCTGATCATGGCTTGCAGAGTGACTATA
Organism: uncultured Bacteroidota bacterium; assembly: GCA_903917755.1. Classification (GTDB taxonomy): domain Bacteria; phylum Bacteroidota; class Bacteroidia; order Chitinophagales; family LD1; genus UBA1941. The sequence continues at coordinate 1,525 of CAIXBT010000103.1, read as the reverse complement.
TGGCTCTGAAAAACGATTACGACATGACTGTCTTCTGCACCGATCTCATCGTACCTCGCAAGTTGCGCAAGAACAAAACAATATTTGTGCAGGAAGGCATGGTAGATCCGATGACACCCTGGTCACATATTGTCAAGGCATCAGGTTTTTTGCCACGATATTTCACCATGAATACGGCACTCAATGGTAGCTCAGACCAATGCGATGTATACTGCGTAGCATCTGAGGGCTACAAGAACTTCTTTTCAAAAATGGGAACTAGCCGGGAGAAAATAACTGTAACCGGTATTCCGAATTTCGACAATATCCCATCGTTTCTCAATAATGATTTTCCGCATCACGACTATGTGTTGGTAGCTACATCAGACATGCGTGAGTGTTTCAAAAAAGATGACCGTATAGGCTTTCTCAATAGATGTAAGGGGATAGTAGGAGAGAGGAAAGTTATATTTAAACTTCACCCCAATGAGATAAGAGAACGCGCTATCAATGAAATAAAAAGTGTTTTTGGCGACGACTCCCTGATCTATTTCGATGGTGATTCAAATCACATGATAGCCAACTGCCAGGAACTGATCACTCAGTATTCTACATTAGTATATGTAGGTATCGTACTGGGCAAAAAAGTTCATTCATACTTCGATCTTAATGAATTGTATCGTCTTGTTCCACAACAGAATGATGCTACTTCTGCACGCAAGATCGCTGAGATCTGTCTGAGATATATGGAGTTTAACGGTTCGGGAGAAGACTTCCTCCGTCAGTATAAGGCCGCGCAAAACAATATTGCAGCTTGACAAAGATCGTCACTGTCATTCAGGCCCGTTCGGGGTCCAGCCGCCTGCCGGGCAAGGTAATGATGGATATTTTGGACAAACCACTTCTCATACGTATGGTAGAACGGGTGCAACTGTCTAAACTCGCCGGTACTATAGTCATAGCAACTACCACCGAAAGCAGCGATGATGTGATAGCAAAACTCTGTGAGACTGAGGGTTTGCTTTGCTACAGGGGCAGCCGCGATGACCTGCTCGACCGCCACTATCAGGTCGGTAAACTCTACGCAGCTGATGCTGTGGTGAAGATCCCTTCTGATTGTCCGCTGATAGACCCAAAGGTGATAGATAAAGTACTCCAATTTTACCTCGATAATACATTTGATTTCGTAAGTAATCTGCATCCTGCCACCTATCCCGATGGCAATGATGTGGAGGTGATGAGCTGGCCGACCATTGAGAAAACATGGCTGGAAGCCAAGCGCACACTGGAGCGGGAGCATACCACACCCTATATCTGGGAAAATCCCCAGCTGTTCAAAATAGGCAATGTGACATGGGAGACTGGACTTGACTATTCCATGAGCGACAGGTGGACGATAGACTACCCGGAAGACTTCAGTTTCATTAAAACTATTTATGAACATTTATATCCCATCAATCCTGCCTTTGATTTGCAGGATATCTTACATTTGACCCGCCAAAATCCTGATATTTTTGGCATCAACCATAAATATGCGGGAGTGAAC
>CAIXBT010000102.1 GCA_903917755.1 uncultured Bacteroidota bacterium | reverse complement strand
CGGAAAGTCCGACACTCAGAAGGAGGCTGAAAACAGAAAGGGAAAACAAAAATCTTTTACACATTACTCAGGATGCCGCCAAAGGCGTGCCAAAATTACACAAATACCAATAACTTAAAATCAATAATTCGTTGATTTTTACCGCAAAAGGCGAGTGAGGTTATGAACACCGGAAAAATATTGAATATTGAATAATGAATGTAAAAGTTAAGCTCAACGTTGTAATTGCGAGGAATGGGAGGAGGAAGCAATCTATAATCAGAAGCATTGGCTGACAAATTGCTTCGCTTCGCTCGCAATGACAAGCAATTCAAGGCTCAAATTATTTTTTCGTTTCCGTGCAACTATTTCATACCCCTCATCGTCTTAATAGCAGACAAGACTTCTTCTTAACAGGATATGATTCGGTTCTAATTTACATTTGCCTGTGAAAAAGGATCAGATTCTGTGCACAGCAATGCCGGCATGAACCTACCGGCATTGTTTTTTAAAATCTACAAAAACCGGAAACCGGGATAGGCGGAGTGAGTACTTCGCTTTTTTTGTGGTTCATTATTCAATTCCTGCTGCCGTTCTATTTCTGAATTGCGGTTTCGATAATGTTGACCATACAACGCGGATAACTTCCTGTAAATTTAAGCTTGATCCAGCCAAGTTTATTATTCACTTTAATTGCAATATATCTTACAACTCCTATGGGAAAATCTTTACACGTTAAATTATAATGATAAAATGTATAAGCAACAGTATCTCCAACTTGGTTTCCACCTGGAGAACCAGGCTCAATATAATTATAATTAAAAGTATAAGATGTCCCGGATACCCATTCGTTATGCATCCGTATTTTAGTTGAATCAGAAATATTATACAGATAAACCTGCGGTGCTATGCTATTTATTGCATCATTGGATGGTTCATTCTTACAATAATAAGTTGAATTATAGTATGTGTAATAGACTTTATTTGTCGTATCATACGTTAGTGCTGATTTGGTTGTATGAATATATGTCGTGTCTTTTGTATTGAAATGACCAAAATAAAGAGCGTTGGGCTGAAGGCTTAAAAATGATGCTAGGCCAACAGTTCCGGTGGCTAATGAAAAGTCAATATAATTATTAAATCGAAAATCATTTACACCATCACTATCCACATCAATATCCATATTATCCGTTAGAGGGTAATATCCGGTGTTTTTAATAATACGCATCTTCAATATCCTCCCCATTATAATTATGGTATCAAGAGAAGATTTGCCCAAGGTATCCTTGGGTTTGCTTGTACTGTCTAAAGGGGTCTTGTTTTTTATATCAATTGGCTGAGAAGGCTTTTTACAGGCAAGTACCCCTAACATTAAAAATGCAATTAAAAATATTTTGATCTTCATTTCACGAATGATTATGTTTTTTATGCAATATAAGACAAATATTTCGATTATGTTGAACAACAAAAGGACTACGCTCTCGCAAGGCTCCGGCCTTGTGAGTCTTAATTGTTGGGCTCTCGCCCAATTTTTCATTCGGGGCTGGAGCCCTTATAATAATCGTTCCGAGGCTGGAGCCTCGAAACAGCAACAAACAAAAAGGCGAAGCTATTAACTCCGCCTTTCATATTATAATCCGTGGATTGTAGACCGTGGTCTGTAGTCCATCGTCGTGGTCTATTTTACTTTTTCTCGCCGCCTACGTCTTCGTATTCTACGTCGGTAACGTCGCCTTGTTGTGCGCCTGGATTAGGATTTGCCTGCTGTGCTCCATCAGGGCCCGGCTGTGCACCTGCAGCCTGATCTGCTGCGTACATTTCCTGGCTTGCTGCCTGCCATGCTGCATTCAGCGCAGTGGTAGCACTTTCAATGGCAGCAACGTCCTGCGTTTTGTGAGCTTCACGCAGTTGATTCAACCCGGATTCGATAGCGCTTTTCTTATCTGCAGGGATCTTATCTCCGTAATCTTTCAATTGCTTTTCGCTTTGGAAAATAAGTTGATCCGCTTTATTGATCGTTTCAATTTTTTCGCGTGCCTGCTTATCCGCTTCAGCATT
>CAIXBT010000101.1 GCA_903917755.1 uncultured Bacteroidota bacterium | reverse complement strand
CTATCAGAAAAAAGACATGACGGATGATGAAATAAAGAAAGAACTGGAAAATTTCACAGAAGACAAATACAATCCATCGTACAGCGATCTGGCCAATGCCCTGATCAGTTTGCTCATCATCACCGGCATAGTCTCGGTCATGATAGCGCTCTTTATCAAACGGGGCTCATCCGACCTTATTTCATCAGGTTCGCCGCCGGGCCCGATCTCTACGATATAGGAAATGAATATCATTAGGCGTTTTATAAAAGAATAAAATAAATTTGCCTTTAGTAAAAAGAGAATTTGTGCAAATATCAATAGTAGTCCCTTTATTTAACGAAGAAGAATCGCTGCCTGAACTCATGTCGTGGATAGACCGCGTGATGCGCGAAAATAGCCTGAGCTATGAGGTCATCATGATAGACGATGGCAGTAAGGACAAGTCCTGGAGCGTGATCGAACACCTTTCGGCATTGTATCCGGGCCTGAGGGGCATCAAATTCAGCAGAAACTACGGCAAATCTGCTGCGCTCAATGTGGGCTTCGGTGAGGCGATGGGCGATGTGGTCATCACGATGGATGCCGACCTGCAGGACTCGCCTGACGAGGTACCTGAGCTCTACAAAATGATCACGCAGGATGGGTTCGATCTGGTATCGGGCTGGAAACAGAAACGCTACGACCCGATCACTAAGACCATCCCTACCAAACTCTATAACTGGGCCGCCCGTGCTATGTCCGGTATCAACAATCTGCATGATTTCAACTGCGGCCTCAAATCATATAAGAATGAAGTGGTCAAAAGCATAGAGATATACGGCGAAATGCACCGCTACATACCCATACTGGCCAAGCGCGCCGGCTATGACAAAATAGGTGAGAAAGTGGTGCACCATCAGGCCCGCAAATACGGCGTGACCAAGTTCGGATTGGAGCGTTTTCTGTATGGGCTATTGGACCTGCTGTCGGTTTCCTTTATGACCCGCTTCTCCAAGCGCCCCATGCATCTCTTCGGTGGTCTGGGTGCTTTGTGTTTTCTGCTTGGATTCATTATCACCATATACCTTACCATCGCCAAATTCGTTTTTGCGGTCTATCGAATGACGGAGCGGCCTTTGTTCTATATCGGTCTGGTGGCGATCATCGTAGGGGTGCAGTTGTTTCTGACAGGCTTTATCGCTGAGCTGGTATCCCGTTCATCTTCCGATAGAAACAACTATCTTATCTCAAAATATCTCAATAGATCTGCTAAGTTGAACTGACAAGTGCTAAAAATAAAAAACGCAGTGCCGAAATATTCCGACACTGCGCCTATTCTCATAAACAAAAAGATCAGTCCTTCTTTTCGTTTTTTGCCTTCTCTGATATCTGCTTCATCAGTTCCATACCGAGCAGACCGCTGATCGAGCTATTGGCATTATCGCCGCTGCCCGTGATCAGTACATCCGGTATCACCTTGATCTTATTCAGACCTATGGCTTCCGTTACTTTCAGCTGAGTGAAGTTATTGCCACCCATCGCTTCCACAGAGAGTTTATAAGACTCGGCATTCGACTTACCGATCGCCAGTATCTTCTCGGCTTCCGCCTGTCCGGTCTTGGCTATCTTCTCCGCTTCTGCATTGGCCATGAGGCGTACCTGCTCGGAGTTGGCCTCAGCCAGCATTCTGGTACGCTGTGCCTCGGCCTGTGCTATGATCTTCATCTTATCACTCTCCGCATTGGATTGCAGCCTCACTGAGTTGGCCTCACCGGTAGCTTTTTCGACTGCGGCATCGGCTATACGTTTTGCGATCACGACACCCTGGTCAGCCTTCACGATGTCTTTCTGAATGTCAGCTATCGCAGTTTCTTTTTCGAGCGCCTGGCGTGTTTCCTGTGCCATTTTCTGAGTATCATAAGTCACCTTTTGCTCTTCGGCTATCTTACGGTCGGTCAGTGTTTTCATCAGCGACTCAGGAGGTACTATATCTCCTATCAGCGTATCGACACCAAACACATTATACTGGTCGAGCACGGTGCCTATATGAGCTCTGGCTGACTCCTGTCTTTCCTTACGTGTGCCGAGGAATGCTATCACATCGCTGTCCTGAGCAGAGTTGCGGAAATAGTTTCCGATGGTCGGTTCGAGCACCTGCGATACGAGGTTGTTCATATTTCCGAAACGAGCTATCACCTTTGGTGCCTCCGTATTGGGTATATGAATGATCTGCGACACGTCGAGATTGAACGGGAATCCGTCTTTCGAACGCACCGTGATCGTAGAGAGGTTTTTGTCGAGCTGATGTGACTCAGTGCGAGCAGTGGCCCAGTTGAGCACCAGGTTTGTGGTCGGCACTAATTCCGTACGCATGATGAATGGGTTCAGCGGATACTTGCCTGGCCCGAATGGCTCTGCCCATACACCTTTGCAGCCTTTGGCCACGATATTGCCATGCTTGAATTCCACACCACTGAGGTCTTTGCCCTCTTCGCCCACATAGGATATGATCACACCTACATAACCGATAGGTATCTCAGTCATACGCACCTCCTCGATCTTTGCAAACCAGGGGTTCAGCGCATATGAACCCGAGAGGATGACCTGCTCCTGCAGACCACGGTTGCCACCATCGTTGAGAAATGCATTGGCATCCTGAAAGTTGTTGTGGCCCACTATCAGACGGCCTGCTATCTGGCCCTGACCGATCTGCACACCATCGAGTGTGGTCACGATACCGACCATGTTATCCTGAATGGTGGTGATGTCTGTCACCATGACCTCAAAGAGGAAAGTATTGATCCGATATGAACCTGCCTGCAGGATGGCAGCCTGACGGCCTTTGCAGCCGCCATTGTTGAGAAACTTCTCTGCATCCTGATAGGAGTCGCACTCTACTTTGCGGGCTAGTATCTGACCGGTAGGAAGTTCCTTGCCGTCGCGAGCCAGCAGCAGGCCTATCTTACCGTTTGGAATGACGGTGAGTGGCTGCAGCATGATATCATATTGCCAGAACCAATACCAGAAGTAGATGCCCGGCGCGAGTGTCTGCGCCTGAAACCCCGCTTCACCTTTGGTCGCGATGATGTGCCCCTGAGGCAATTGTTTATTCTCACCCAGGAGAACAAATTTGATGGTCACGAGACCGAGCTTGTCTTCGGGTATGATCACCACACCGAATAATCTGAAAACTGCACGATAGAAAACAAAACAGAGGATGACTATAGTCAATGGGACTATAAAATATAAAGGATGTTCCATAGAATTATGAATTTTATTTTTGAAAAATAGATTAATAAAAGAGAAAAGAAAAAATACTTCTGAAATATATTCAGGGATGTGAGCCGAATGGCTTTACGGAGGCATGATGTGGTTGAATTAAGACTGATTAATAAAAAAATAATGATCGATCAATCGATGTATAAGACGAGGTGCTTATTTGAAAATTGTAAAAAAAGTGAAAAATAAAATACGCGTCATAACATCTGATCTAAAAGGAAAATGGCAGAGATAAACTACAGGAAAATTGACACCAAATGCCAGACTGACCTATTCCTTATTCTCTATTCTCCTTTATCCATAGAAATATCCACCATGTGCGGGTAACTTTACTTTATAAAGGCCCATAGCGAGGTACTTTTGAATAACAAAATGAATTCACGCGAATTTAAAGAACGGTATCTTTTTGATCCGCAGCGAGACCTGATAGCTGAGGGTACCTACTCGCGTGTATTTCATGCTACAGATTCGCTATTGCAGCGTGATATCTGCATCAAACTTTTTCGCAAGGAACTCGTGACCGGTTCGCCGCTGATACGTGAACTGAGCCGCGCAGGCGTTTTCTTTCACCCTAATGTCTGTGCATTCTATGACCTCGTGGAGATAGAAGAGACCAATGTGATAGGCGAGATCGAGATACAGCCCATCGGTATCGTAGAGTACATGAATGGCGGCATGATAACCGATCATATCGCGAAGCATACACCTGATGCCGCACAGCTGCAGAAGCTGATCAAGGATATTCTGAAGGGACTCTCCTATCTGCATTCTATCGGCAAGCCGCACCTCGATATCAAACCCGGCAATCTGCTAGTCAAACTCACCTCCGGCGAGCCGATCGCTAAGATCACCGACTTTCTCAACAGCGAGAACCTGCACACCCGCTCTCTGTCTATGGCCATAGACCCGCAGCAGCTCTGCTATCGCGCACCTGAGTGCTTTGAGAGCAGCTATGGCGAGCAGGCTTTCAGATCTGATATATGGTCGCTCGGTGTCATCGTCTATGAACTGGTATCGGGCGCAAAGCTATTCTGGAATGAAGGCGACACGGTAGAGAAAGCCATCAGAAATGTATGCTATACGGACTACTGGTCTAAGGCGCATGAGCTGCCCGAACCCTATATGAGCTTCGTCAAAAAATGTCTGGTCAGAAATGTGGAAGAGCGCAATGTCTCTCTCGAAGAACTGACACTGATACTCGATGGATACCGCTCGGAAGAGCGCAAACCAGCTATAGCTGCTACCATGCCTGAGGCGGCGGTCGCGGCGGAAGTACCTGAGACTCCTGCACCTGCGGAGCTGATCAAAACTAAGAAAACCCCGGAGACAGCACCTAAAGAAAACAGATCATCAGGACTAAGTGTGCCGATCATCATCGGGTCGCTGCTGATACTGGCGGGCATATCAGCTTTCATCTGGAGGATAGTCGATGACAGAAAATATCCAGCCCCTCCTATCACAGAATTGCCCGTAAGGACCGATACGATAAGAATAGCCGCTGCCCCTGTGCCGATAGATACCTGCGGCATCATGGCTGAAGCCGAGCCTCAGGTGGTACACGATACCGTGAAGGTGATACAGATACAGCAGAAGCCTGTTGCGACCACATTCACCGCACCGGCGAAGGCTGCCAATATCCCCGAGGGCCAGCAGATCAATAACATTCAGGTCAAGGTCAAAGTGATGCCTTCCCTCCCCTATTTTGATTATTTATTCGTAGACAAACCTTATTACTTCGATCTCAAGACGCCGCTCATGAGTGAAGAAGAATTTGAATTGTATAGTGAAAATGCTGCCATCACCACGCTGGGCAAAAACACTTTCTATGTCAAACCTACTAAAGCCGGTATGCTGGATGTGATGGTGCTCGAAAAAGGCACTCACGCCAAACTGGCTGAAAGGGCATACAATGTCCGTTCTAAATCTGTACCAGTAGCCACGATAGGAGATGATATTACCGGAGGGTTCGTCTCGCCCAAGATACTTCTGGCCAAACTGACCATGCAGGCCAAATCAGATAACGGCAACTATAAGATCAAACGCTTTCATATGACCTGCAAGTCCGGTGCCTGCGATATTCAGGATGTCTCAGACGATGGCAGATTCAATGAATCAATGATAAAGTTCCTTCGCAATGTGAGACCCGGAGAGAAGCTATACTTCGACAATATCATAGCAGAAGATGAGACCGGTCAGACCGTAAAACTGGACCCGTTTCAGCTCACTACTTATTAGCAGTTATTCACTGATGGCATGCATCATAAACTCGTTGAACCCGGCCGCTGCATTGAAATACTTCAACACTGTTTTGTCAAAATCTTTGTGCAGCACATCTTCTTTTTTGAGTTTACCCATATAGTAGAATTGCTTATTGGCTATGAGCGGCTGTTGCTTCGCAAATTCCTTATAATCGGGAGTTAGCACTTTGTTTCGCTCGCCCTGTACTTCACCATAATATGCTTTGAATTTTTTCTCATTGAGTATCTTTTTGAAAGCATCATTATTGTAGTATATCTCCTGACGGATCTTTTCGAGATGATCTTTGTCCACCTCATACATACCACCTCCTATGAAAATATCCCTGGCTCCGATATGCAGATAGTAGCAGGCCCTTTTGTCTTTGGTGCCCGAGCGGCTAAACACAGCTCCCACGTGGTTTTTGTAGGGAGATTTATCTTTTGCGAAACGGATGTCGCGATTGATACGAAAGATACTCTTAGAGGCATCTTTGAGAATGTCAGGCTGATCTTTTGCGAGTTCATTCAGTATCAGAGTGACGAATTTTTTGAAAGGCTCTTTGACCTCTTTCTCATAGGTGCTGCGGTTTGCATCAAACCATTCTTTGTTATTATGCTTTTCGAGTTGCTCGAAGAATTTGAAAAAAGCAGGAGTGAAAGGTGACATGATCTGTTTATTATAATGAATTTATTCGCTTATCAGCCCCGCCACTGCGCCTGCAGGGTCCTGTCCATACTATTTTTCCGTTCATGAGCTGTTTTTAAGCGAGTGCCGCACCGCCCTCGGTGGCTTTGTATTTCTCAATATGTGTGTGCATGACTTTGAACCACAGCGGCGGAAACAGCGACAGCACCATCATGCCCGGATAGCCTGTGGGCATCTGCGGGCTCTGGTCAAAATGGCGCAGCACCTGATATTTGCGCGATGCCATATAGTGGTGATCGGAGTGTCGTGTCAGTTCAAACAACATCAGTCTGCCTATGGGATGGTCAGAATTCCAGGAGTGTACAGGCATTACTTTCTCATAATATTCACCATCTATCTTTTTGCGGCGCAGACCATAGTGCTCGATATAGTTGACCGTCTCAAGCAGCAGGAAACCCACCGTCGCAGCAGCGATGAAGGCCAGCATGACTTTCCAGCCAAAGAAAACGGCAATGAGAACAAGCATCGTTATCTGAATGATCTGATAAATGAGCATTTCATTGCGAAATGAATACCAGGGCAGGCTCAGTTTGGCCAGACGGTCATTTTCCAGCTTCCATGCATCAGTCCAACTGGTCGTGACCGAGCGTATCCAGAAAGCATAGACGGTCTCACCGCGACGAGATGATGCAGGGTCTTCGTCAGTAGATACATTTTTGTGATGGCCGCGATTATGTTCGATAAAGAAATGCATATACAGCGAGGTGAGCAGAAGCACCTTCGACAGATATTGTTCATACCAAGTATTTCTGTGGCCGAGTTCATGAGCGACATTGATACCGAAGACACCGCAGGAGATGCCGAAAGCAGAGATCAGCCCGATCCGCTCCCATAGCGGCAGTCCCGCCCGGCCCACATGGGTCAGAAAGACAAACATCATGATCCATTGGACGGGTACGATCATCCATACGAGTAGGTCAAATTTGAAATCCTTCTTCAGTACTTCTTCTTCTGACTTGCTATAATTCTCGTCAGAGCCCTGCATGAAAAGCTCCAGAAAAGGGATCAGCATAAAGGCATAAAACACCGCAAAGAAAACCCAAGGGCCGCCCACGGTGATAGAGACCAGTATGACCACCACACTCAGAAATGCACTCATGTATTTTAAGAACCTGAAATTCATAATGATCGTGTTTATCCAAAGTTAAAATTTAAAAATTGAAAATTAAAAATGTTAGGCTTGGTCTTTCTATTTATATATCACCGTCTATTCACTAACTTTGCACTATGTCAGACAAAGTAACATTGGTACTGGGCGCGTCAGAGAATCCCGAGCGCTATTCATGCAAAGCGATCAAGATGCTGCGCAGTCATGGTCATAGCGTGGTGGCTGTCGGCCCCCGCAAAGGCAAAGTAGAAGATGTGGAATTCAACCTTGAGATCCCCGTCGACCTCCATCCTGATACGGTGACACTCTATGTCAATCCCACCATTCAGAAAGAGTATTATGACCGGGTTTTAGCATTAAAACCCAGACGTGTCATATTCAATCCCGGAACAGAGAATGCGGAGTTTGAATCGCTGGTTCAGAAAAACGGCATCGAGCCTGTCGAGGCCTGCACGCTGGTATTATTGTCAACTAATCAATTTTAAGGTGTGTGTTACCGCTGATAAGCAGATTCTCGCAGATATAATTGATCAGCGTTAATTTCTGAAATCTCCGGGAGCTTCTTCTTTTGTATTATTGTTCAGGAATCAAAAAAACTATCAATGAGTGACCCGTACGGCAGTATCAGACATGTTAATGTGACATACTACCAAACTCCACTTCGCGAGGGTGGTTCATTACCTGCCATTGTGGAGGCAGATGATGGTCTATTATATGTGCTTAAATTCAAAGGAGCAGGTCAAGGCCCGAAAGCACTGATAGCAGAACTGATAGGTGGAGAAATAGCCCGTACATTGGGCTTCCGCATACCGGAGATCGTCTTTGCTCATCTGGACGAATCCTTTGGACGGACAGAGGGTGACCAGGAGATACAGGACCTGCTGAAGGCCAGTACAGGGCTCAACCTTGCACTGTCATTCATCCCCGATACTTTTACTTTTGATCCCGCCGTCACACATATCGATGCAAAAACTGCTTCTCAGATCGTGTGGCTTGACCTCTTGCTGCTGAATGTAGACAGGACCGCTCGAAATACCAATATGCTCTTGCGAAATAAGGAATTGTGGCTGATCGATCATGGTGCCGCTTTGTATTTCCATCACTCATGGTCAGGCTGGGAGGAGAAAGCGCAGCAGCCTTTTATTCAGATCAAAGATCATGTTCTTCTGCCTAATGCATTAAGATTAGCCGAAGTGGATAAAGAATTTCGCGAACTGCTGTCACCGGAGCGTATTCGTCACATTATATCATTTATCCCTGATGAATGGCTAACTTTGACTGAGGGTTTTCCCTCAGCTGAGCATTACAGACAGGCTTATGTCAGGTTTATAGAGTTAAGGCTTGAATATTTAAAAAACTTTGTAAATAGCATTTAAATATGAAGGAGAGTAATTCATTTGAGTACGCAGTCATACGAACGGTCCCACGCGTAGAACGCGAAGAATTTCTCAATGTGGGGGTAGTGCTATATTGTCGCAATCAAAAATTTCTGAAAGCCAGATTTGAAATTGATGAAAAACGCCTGAGTGCTTTTTCTCCAAACATAAATATGATGCAGGTAAAAGAATACCTGATCGCTTTTCAGCAAATCTGTGAGGGTAATGAGAATGGGGGGCCTATCGCTCGGCTGCCGATGGCTGAACGATTTCGCTGGCTTACTGCCCCCCGAAGTACAATTCTTCAAACATCTACGGTCCATTCCGGTTTATGCATAGATGCTGAAGAGAAATTGAATAAATTATTTCAACGTTTAGTTGTCATTAATGAGACAGATAATCTCGTTTTCAAAGATCTAGTTTAAACATAGCTGATACTATTCAACCATTCAAAAATATAACATGAAAAATCTCGAAGGAATGCTCCAGCCAGGAGCACTGAAAGACAAAACGATAGTAATAACCGGTGGCGGAACAGGCCTCGGCAAATCAATGACGAAATACTTTATGCAGCTGGGTGCCAACTGTGTGATCACCAGCCGCAAGCTGGATGTACTGGAAAAAACCGCCAAAGAACTGGAAGCCGAAACTGGCGGCAAATGTCTGGCAGTAGCCTGCGATGTACGCTTGTATCATGAGGTGGAAGCTATGGTGGCCAAAGCTAATGAGACCTTCGGCTCGGTAGATGCACTGGTCAATAACGCAGCCGGAAACTTCATATCGCCTACAGAGCGCCTGTCAGCGGGGGCTTTCAAAGCGATCATCGGTATCGTGCTCGAAGGCTCTATCAACTGCACCCTCGCGCTGGGTAAACAATGGATAGCTAAAAAAGAAACCAACAAGGCCGTGCTGAGCATCGTGACCACTTATGCATGGACCGGTTCTGCCTATGTGGTACCATCTGCTACGGCTAAGGCCGGAGTGCTGGCACTGACCCGTTCGCTGGCTGTGGAGTGGGCTCAATATGGTATCCGTATGAACGCGATAGCGCCGGGACCATTCCCGACCAAGGGTGCATGGGACAGGTTGGTACCGGGAGATTTCAAAGAGCGTTTTGACTTGATCAAACGTGTGCCACTGCGCAGGGCCGGCGAACATCAGGAGCTCGCAAACCTTGCGGCTTACCTTGTTTCAGACTACTCTGCATATATCAACGGCGATGTCGTGACCATAGACGGTGGCGAATGGCTGCAGGGCGCAGGTGAGTTCAGCATGTTCGGCGATGTGACCAGCGATGAGTGGGACATCGTAGAGAAAATGGTAAGAGGCGCAAAAAGCGAGTAATACTACCTCAAATATTCAGACAGCGAACTGCCTGAGATGATGCTGAAAATGTTTTTGCAACAGGTCAGCCCATTGCTTTTTTGTGAGGGGACCAAAGAGCGGGTGCGGCTGAAATTTAGATGCTTCGCGCTCTTCAAAAACGTCTAACATCTTTTTTGCAAACTCAAGTTCGGTGTAGAAATCGCGTGCTTTGCTGCCTTCATTCTTTTGATCCAGTTCGGGAGCCGTAGCCTCACCTTTTGGCCAGAACGGCAATACAAGGGCCGCTGGCAGCATCACATATCGACTGTAGAATGTCGATGTATCGACTGCGGGTTTCATACCCAGCGATATCTTGATCGCATCATTCATATGCGCGAGCATTTCATTGACCTTCATGGTCCCCCATCTGGCGGGACTATCTTCGGTGAGTTTGTCGAGACGTGAGAGTATTTCCTCTTTACCTTCTTTGGTCAGAATGTTCTTCATTTCAGATTGATTTCACTATAAAACAAAATGGGCTATAAGATATGCATCCTATAGCCCAAAGTTAAATTAATTAATGAAGCTATTATTCTTTAGTGATCTGCATTTTGATAGTTTCTGACCTGCCCTGATCAGATATTGTTACAAAATAAATAGCAGATGAGAGACCGATATTGCTGATCTGAGTATGGTCGGATGTCAGCTTCTGCTGATATACTTTCTGTCCGTAGATATCAAATATCGAGATGTCAGCATCTGTCAGGCCGCTCGATTCTACCATGAATGAACCCTGATTTGGTATCGGGTAAAGTTTCACACCAAGGTCATTGCCGATAGTACCTACGCCATTCACATAAGAGAAGAGATACTGAATGGATTTAGCATAGCAGCCGTTGGCATCGCGAGTGATCACATAGTAGTTTCCACTCTGATGGATAGTGAGCGTCTGGAACGTATCTCCTGCCATCGGAGTACCGTTAAATACCCACTGATAGCTGGCCGATGCGGTAGCTGTGATCACGTTATGGTTCTGGCTCAATGTAGGAACCACAGGTGTGTGTACCACCACTACGGCAGGTGCAGTAGCCGGATAGAAACAAGTACCATTGCTGCCTGCCACATCATATGTGCCTGTAGCGTTCACCCAGATAGATGAACCGGTAGCGCTGTTAGACCACTGATATGCACTAGCGCCGCTGGCTGTCAGCTGGAGGCTGTCGCCTGCGCAGAGAGTCACTGTGCCAGATGGTGTGATAGTGATAGCAGGACCCGCAGGTACGAACATGGTGATCGTATTGCTGGTAGCCTGACGCGGTGATGCACATGATAAGCTGGATGTCACCACACAGCTGATCGTATTGCCATTTGATAAAGATGCTGCTGTGTATGTAGGGCTGTTTGATGTCACTCCTGATCCGTTCAGTATCCACTGATATGTCGCGGCACCCAGATTGGTTCCGGTCGCAGTGAATGTAGCTGAGCCTCCCGGACAAATGGTGTCACGAGGAGTACTGATACTGATGGTCGGCACTACTGATGAACCAATGTTCACCGTGATAGAGTTAGAAGTAGCACTGCTCGGTGATGCGCAAGCCAGTGATGAAGTGAGTGTACAGGTGATCGCAGATCCCGATGCAAGTGTAGAGCTAATAAAGCGACTACTGTTCGTTCCGGCATTGACACCGTTCACCTTCCATTGAAACACAGGGCTGGTACCACCGTTTGTGATCTGTGCGGTGAATGTGTCAGCGGCCCCGCTGCAAATAGTTGTGGCTGTCGAATTGATCGTGATGGTCGGTGTCTGTGTAGCCACTGTCATAGTGATCGAGTTAGATGTAGCGGTAGATGGCGATGCACATGAAGAGCTTGAGGTCATGACACATGAAACGATCTGGCCGCTGGTCAGCGTAGTGGTAGTATAAGTAGGACTGTTTGTACCCACGTTCGTGCCATTCACCTTCCATTGATATGATGGTGTGGTACCACCGTTAGCAGGTGTGGCGGTGAATGTCACCGAACTGCCCGGGCAAACAGAAGAACTAGGTGTGCTGATATTCACCGTAGGTGCTACTGCAGAACTGATAGTGATAGTGATAACGTTTGATGTAGCACTGGCCGGTACCGCACATGATGCATTGGATGTCATTACACATTTCACTGTCTGGCCATTGGTCAGTGTAGAGGTAGTGAATGTGGCACTGTTCGTACCTGCATTGGTACCATTCACCTGCCATTGATATGATGGTGTAGTGCCGCCGTTGGTCGGTGTAGCGGTGAAAGTGACTGGTGTGCCGCTGCAAACTGTCGTGGTCGCTGTAGTGATACTCACTGATGGTGCTACCGAAGGGTTAACGGTCATTGTCAGTGAATTCGAAGTCGCTGTAGATGGAGATGCACATGCAGAACCGGAGGTCATGACACAAGATACTATCTGACCTGTGGTCAATGTAGTGGTAGTGTATGTAGCGCTGTTGGTTCCGACATTGGCACCGTTCACTTTCCACTGATATGACGGAGTCGTACCACCGTTGGTCGGTGTGGCGGTGAAGGTGACAGATGCACCGGAGCATACGGTCATATTAGCTGTGGCAATGCTCACAGCAGGCACCACATTCGAATTGACAGTGATAGTTACTGCATTTGAAGTAGCGGTAGACGGAGATGCACATGATGAACTTGATGTCAGTATACAAGTCACGATCTGGCCATTGGTCAAAGTTGTAGTAGTATAAGTAGCACTGTTTGTACCGACATTCGTGCCATTCACTTTCCACTGATATGATGGAGTCGTTCCGCCATTAGTAGGAGTAGCGGTGAATGTCACTGAGCTATTCGGGCAGATAGATGTAGTCGGCGTAGTGATGCTCACTGTCGGTGCCACTGCTGAACTGATGGTCATGGTGACCGAGTTTGAAGTAGCAGTAGCAGGCACAGCACATGATGCGTTGGATGTCATTGTGCAGGTCACTATCTGGCCATTGGTCAGTGTAGTGGTGGTATAGCTTGCACTATTGGTGCCTACATTGGTACCATTCACTTTCCATTGATATGATGGGGTCGTACCACCATTAGTAGGTGTAGCGGTGAATGTCACTGATGTACCCGAGCATATGGTAGTAGTAGGTGTTGTGATACTCACTGATGGCACTACAGATGGGTTGACGGTCATAGTGATCGAGTTAGATGTGCCTGTGGCCGGTACTGCGCAGCTGGCAGTAGAGGTCATGACACATGATACGATCTGTCCTGTGGTCAGTGTAGTGGTAGTATATGTGGCGCTGTTTGTTCCCACATTGGTGCCATTCACTTTCCACTGATATGATGGAGTACCGCCGTTGGTCGGAGTAGCTGTGAATGTGACTGAGGCACCTGCGCAAACCGTAGTGGTCGGAGTAGTGATGCTTACTGCCGGTACTACGCTCGGATTGATGGTCATCGTGATCGAGTTAGATGTGGCAGGACTGCCTGTCACCCCACCCAGATTTGAAGTCATCACGCATGTCACTATTGCTCCTGTGGTCAGCGTAGTGGTAGTAAATGTCGCACTATTGGTCCCGGCGTTTGTTCCGTTCACTTTCCACTGATATACAGGTGCAGTTCCACCGTTGGTCGGAGTAGCTGTGAAGGTCACACTCGCTCCTGCACAGGCAGGGTTAGTACCAGTCGTCTGTGCTATGTGAACAGATGCTACTGCTGCTACTGCCACCGCTTCTGTTATCGTAACTGCGTTTGCTACCTGATTGTAGTCACCGCTGCTGCTTCCGTTGCCATTCACGGCATTGACCACACCATATATTTTTATAGTTCCTGTGCCGGCTACAGGAGCCGTCCAGGGGATAGATTCTACATAAGTAGTACCCGAAGCACCTGTACCTGATGTGGCGGTGATCCTGTTAGATTGCTCTATCAAATCAAAGGTCCCGCCCCAGTTGGCAGCAGTTGTATTTTGCACATTGGCAGGCAGTGCAGTACCCCATGTACCTGCCTGAGCTGCTGTTCCTGTACCCGCACCATTGTTCAATACAGTAGCAAGCTGGAAACCGAAATCAGGTAGTGTATGTGCAGTTGTGTTGGTGGCTGAGATTTTGACAGTATATGACATACCGCCACGATAGCTGGTCACAGGTACACCTGCAGAATCCAATGCTACTGTGGTCCCGATACCTGATGTGGATCCGTGACATCCGCAGCCAGGCGATCCACTGGCACCGGTTCCATCACCACCATTCTGGGCACCATAGCCGCCGGCATTACTACTCAATAAGATCGCCAGAAATCCCGCGAAGATGAAAAGTACAATTTTCTGTTTCATGAATTTAGATGCTGTTTGTTTTAGTATTTAATAAAAAAGAATATTAAAAAAATATCAAATAACTACCTGATTACGAGGCGTAAAGAAAACATTTTTTCGAAAAAATTACAATACCTGAATTTGACTTAAATCACATCTTATTCTGATCGCTTTGGTGCTTTTGCTTGATGGAGCGATGGTAGTAGATCGCCACGTTGATCTCATAGCCTATCAGCAGCACCAGTGCGTTCAGATTCAGCCAAATCAATATAGCAAGAACCGTACCGATAGGGCCATACAGCTTGCTGTAACGGGCGAAATGATTCAAATAATAGGAGAATACGACAGATGTGAGGATAGATAAAACCGTGGCCAGAGTGGCTCCGGTAGAAATGAAGCGATATTTTTTTTTCACGGCCGGACCATAGTAGTAAATAAGTGAAATTGAGAAAAAGAACAACAGAATGATAGACATATACCTGATAAATACAAAAAGTGCTTTGGTAAAGGCATCCTGTATATGAAGTAAAGTAAATATTTTGTCAAAAAGATTCTGACCCATAATGATCAGTACGATCGAAAAGATAAAAAGAAGGACCAGAAGCAGCGATATTTTGAGTGCTATCAGGCGGGTCATGATGGCGTTGCGCTTGTGGTAGTCGTCATAGGTCTTGTCAAATGAACTCATCATGGCCACCACACCGTTTGATGTGAGAAACAGCGTGAGGAGAAATGTACCTGTCAATAAACTGGGCCTTTTGTGAGTGAATTCCTTGACCAGCGGGCCTATCTGATTCCATAGAAATTTGAACACATCCTGACTCGGCGAAATGCTTTTGACCAGACCAGTGATATAAGCGTTCACATTGTCAGGATCGAAAAAACCCAGGATGAAGGGCACCAATGAAAAAATAAAAAGGATGGCCGGAAATAGCGAAAGGAAAAAGCTATAGGCTATGGCCCTTGACCTGATAGTGATGGAGTTTTGTCTGATCTCGGCAGTGAAAAACTTGTACACGTCATACACCGCCACCCCATCGAGGCCGGGCAGTGTGAATACGTGCAGCCATTCGTCCACAGATTCGAGATGCGGGTTTTGCCGCAGTATCCTCTTCCAAATTTTACTCATCTGCACCAAATATAAGCCTAATTCTTATTTGAGCCGCAAAGGCTGTCGGGCTTATGATTTTTTGAGAAAAGGATAGATGTGGTTGGGCGGGGAAGCCAACCACGGACAGAATCCACTAATAACCGGAGCGGATGATCGTGCCCGAAGAATCTACATCGTAGGTCAGCGAACAGCTCGCAGCATCTCCATTAGAGTGGTGCTGAATTGTAAATCTGATATTGGGACGTATCTTAAATGGCTGATCTGTTGTCTGACTATAATTTTTATAATCGATCCTATTCACTACATATCCTGCCGGAAGTTTTTCAATATTGATAGTATCTGAACCCTTGCGGTGGTCCCGCAGTTCGAAAGAATACAATTCCCCATTTTCTACATCGACCGTGAGGCGGCGGATGGTATGATTTGCGATCACATTTTTGCTGTGCGTATCAAAATAAATTCCATTGCCCTTGCCAAAGAAAAGTGTGCAGGAACATAATGCCAGAAAGCTGAAAGCGACAAATGCAAATGATCTTGACATAGATAAAATTTCTTACTTGACCTTCCTCGGCACCTCTATTCTGAAGGTAGTGCCCTTGCCGATCTCAGAGTGTTTCACATAGATCTTGCCGCTATGATAGGACTCTACGATACGCTTGGTCAGCGAGAGGCCCAGACCCCAGCCTCTGCGCTTGGTGCTAAAGCCCGGTTCGAAGATGGTCTGATAGTTGACACGAGTGATACCGCAGCCGCTGTCGGTCACGTCTATATAGACGGTATTGGCATCTGCAGTGACCGAGGTGGCGATACTGCCTGCTCCCTGCATAGCGTCGAGGGCATTTTTGTAGAGATTCTCCAGTACCCAGTCGAAGAGTTGATTATTTATGGCGAAGGTCCATGCCGCATCCGGACAGTCGAGCGAGAAATACACATCGGCAGAAGCCCGCTTGCGCATATAGTCGATATTTCGCGACAGCGTGAGGCGCACATTCTCCGGCTGCAGCTGTGGCACAGAGCCGATTTTAGAAAAGCGGTCCGCCACAAGCGTGAGCCGCTCCACATCATGTTCCATCTCTGCTATGGCGCTATTGCCTGCCAGTTCGGGTACATTTTCTTTGAGGTAGTCGATCCAGGCACCGATAGAAGATATAGGTGTGCCCAGCTGATGCGCAGTCTCTTTGGCCATGCCGACCCACACCATATTCTGCTCGGCCGCTCTCGATGTGCTGAATGCAAAATAAGAGAACACCAGAAACAAACTGAATATAGCCAACTGTATATAGGGGAATATCCGGAGCTGCTTGAGCACCATAGAGTCGTCGTAGTATATATGCTTGGTGCCGCCCTCGCCCAGATCGACCGTGATCGGCTCATGCTTATGCTGCATAGATGTGATCAGTTCTTTGACCCGCGCCGGATCTTTGAGATCTGCCGAGTCTATATTACCGAAGGCCACCGGTACCTGTAGTGCATTGGTCATGATGACCGGTGCGGAGGCGGTATTGATCACCACCTCGCTGATGAATGAGGTGATGATATCATTGAGGGTCTTCTTCAGCTCTCTGAAGAGGTTCGAATCTTTATAATAGATAAAATTCCTTTTGGTACCGAAGGTTACGATAATGGGCGGATAGGCAGTGAAGGCCGTAAACTGACTGTCAGAGATATTCAGTTGGGTCTTATCTCCTTTGAGATCGAAATTTCGAAATTCTATCAGTTTGCCATTATCATCGGCCAGTATCACAGGTATATCGGTATTGCCGGTCAGTATCTGGCTAAAGAAGGTCAGCACATCGCCGTCTTCTACCTTGATGATCAGTTTGGTGGCCTGAGACCAGATGTCCACTTTCTTTCTTTCGTCGAGAGCGAGCCTTTCGAAGAGATCATTGGTATATCGCACCAGATGCGCCTTGCTGGTGATGGCCTCGGCCCACAATCTGGCCTTGCGCTTTTCTTCAGAGGCTATCTTATTGGTCAGATAGTTGGTATATAGTGTAGTGAGCAGGCCTATAGTGACGGCTATAGCGAGCAGTACGAGTTTTAAGTTTGATCTCCGTTTGTAAATATCCATAAAGTGCTAAAACGCCGGTAGCTGTTTAGTATTGTTTAAAGATATAAAACGGGATTAAAGATTTTAAAATAATGTGAGCCTGACAGAAATACCAAGGCTATATGTGCTCTGCGAAACAGCCTGCTATGGTACTGTATAGTTCTTCTTCTTCAAAAGGCTTGCGGATATATCCCTTTGCACCCATCTGCAATCCGATCTCCACATCTTTCTTCTCAGTACTGGCCGTAAAAAAGATAAAATTTATAGCCGCAGTTTCGGGACAGCGTTTCAGTTCGTTCAGCACCTCATATCCGTTTACCTCGGGCATCATGATATCGCAAAGGATGACATCGGGCAGTTTTTCTTTTGCCATCGCTATTCCTACTCTGCCGTTTTCGGCAGTGAACACGATATAAGACTGGAGTTCGAGCATCTCACAGACATTCTCAGAGATGCTGATATTATCTTCTATGAGCAAAACGGTCCTCATTTTTTAATTGCTTAGTGGGTTTGGACAATAAAATTGCTTTCAATTTTTACTACCCTTAAAGGTACGAAGTTGCCTTATAAAACAAAGCTAAATTTGCACAAATTCATAATGTGTTGATTAGTTTGCCATAAAAACAACAAATAACTTGTACGATGTGGAGAAACTAAGAACTATGTCTATTTCTGTATTGATTTCTCAAAGCCGAAAGCAAAGATCAGAGGATTGGGAAAGGCTATTTTATACTTCAGGGCCCGAATGACCTTATTGATGTAGCTAAGCACATTGGCAAGCAGAAGAATGGTAAGTGACAAAATAAAATAGGGTGCACCGATGAGAAAAAAACTCACAAGGAAGATCGATATCTCTATATTTTGCATCATCGACCCTGATAGCTGTATGAAACTCCAGAAAGGGAAAGCCTCCAGAAAAATAATGATGGCAAACCAATTGGCTATCTGAATACCTGTCCTGATCAGCCCCCTGCCATACATGACATATACTATCAATGCCGGAACACAGAAAAAGGCCACATAAGCCACTATCAGCAGGATCAGTACCGTCATTCCTGCTTATTGGAGTGCATAACCGGTGATGCTCACATCCTGCGGGCAGCTGGTCTGATTCACATATGCCCAGTTGACCTGCATATAGACCGGAAAATGTGTGTTGCTATCGATGCCGAGAGATGATGGCGTATTTGTGACATCATAGGAGGTAGCGATGTTAGTCACAGGGCTGTTGTTGAAATTCATATACAGGCCACCGCAGCATGCACAGGTGCGCATATCATAGCCGGTGATCACAGCATTGTTTGAATAGCCGGCTTTACTACAGCCGGAAATAACAGCACTCATTATTATAAAAGCAAGGGTAAACGTGATAGAGACGGATTTCATTTGTCAGATAATTTAAACCAAAAGTAGCCAATAAATGGTAGCCACTTATTAAAACCTTCTAATTAACATATGCCCTGCCTGCACCATTTCGTGTCTTATCTATTCCCAGAGGCCATTCAGGTGTGTATTCAACACTAAGCATATTGCCTTTTTCTATCAGCGGTATGTCTGATGTCCGTCATAATATAGAAGATATATAGGCGTTACTATTGTAATACAATAATTGCAAGTGCTATGTCCTGACATCGCCAAATTGAAATAAAAAAAACATAAACGAAATAAGAGAAGACTTGATCAAAAGCCTCCCAAATGAACAAAGCGAAAAATGTGTTATTGATAGAAGATGGTCCGCACGACCAGTTCTTTTTTATTCAGGCGCTTAAAGAGATCCCCAATGCAAGCCTCTGTGATGTGGCCATCAATGGCAGAGAGGCACTGAGCAAACTGGAAAATTGTGCTACCCTTCCCGATCTTATTTTTACAGACATCCACATGCCCGTGATGGATGGTATAGAGTTTCTATCAGAAATGATAAAAAGCAGCAGGATAAAAGATATACCGGTCGTCGTCCTGTCGAGCGACTCCGGACATATAGAGATGGTCCGAAAGCTAGGTGCCAGAGCCTTTATCAAAAAAACATGCGACTTTGGGTTGCTCCAGAAGGAACTGGAACAAATGATCAATGAGGATTTTGAAGATGAACTAGACCCGCAGCCGTTTCAGACCATGCTTTCCCCATTTTAGTTTCCGAACATATTTAATAATCCCCCGCTATCATTGCTATCAATTAATGTATGGCAAAATAGAGAATCATTGAATTCCTAATTGAATTTCGACCGGACCCTGGAAATGAAAGTTTAAAATTGATAGAATTTATAATACTCTATTTATCAAAGCATGTCTCCTCCCCTTTTTTTTATTACCTAGCAAAACAATTCTGAAATCAACAGCCATTCAGGCTTCGAATGATATTTAATACAGGCAGGAGATTTTTTGTGCAAACCGAATTAGTGGTTCATCGTAATAATGCATACCTGGAAAATAGAAATATTTTAATTTAGAGATATGGGAATGCAAAGTTTATTATACCATGGATTTGGTATAAAGGATCAGGAGTATATCAGGACCTCTTATGAGGGCGGGGAGATCGTT